>CAJPFO010000029.1 GCA_905339255.1 Myxococcaceae bacterium | reverse complement strand
GCTTCAACATTCATTATGGCCAGGTGGTGCCGCGGCAGGATCTCGATGTCATCATGATCGCACCCAAAGGGCCCGGCCATCTGGTGCGCTCTACCTACACCCAAGGTGGGGGCGTGCCTTCGCTGATCGCGGTGTATCAGGACCGCTCCGGCAAGGCGCGCGACATCGCCCTCTCTTATGCCGCGGCCAATGGCGGCACGCGTGGCGGCGTAATCGAAACCACGTTCCGCGAAGAAACCGAAACTGACCTCTTCGGCGAACAGGTGGTCCTTTGCGGCGGCACCGTGGAACTCATCAAGGCGGGTTTCGAAACCCTCACAGAAGCCGGCTACGCGCCCGAGATGGCCTACTTCGAGTGCCTGCACGAGTTGAAGCTGATCGTCGATCTCGTTTACGAGGGCGGCCTTGCCAACATGCATTATTCGATCTCGAACAATGCCGAGTACGGCGACATCACCCGCGGCCCGCGCATCATCACCGACGAAACCAAGGCGGAGATGCGCCGCATCCTCAAGGAAATCCAAAGCGGCCAATACGCCAAGGAGTTCATCCTGGAGAACCGCGCGGGCGCCCCCACCCTGCTGGCGCAGCGGCGCAACCTGGCCGAGCACCCGATCGAAAAGGTCGGCGCCAAGCTGCGCGAGATGATGCCCTGGATACGCAAGAACAAGCTCGTGGATCAAGCCAAGAACTAACACATGAATTACCCGCACCCCATCATCGCCCGCGAGGGCTGGCCTTTTTTGGGCGTCAGCACCTTAGTCGCGCTGGGGGTCACGGCCCTGGGCGGGCTTCTCTGGAGCCTGCCTTTCTGGCTCACGGTGGCGTTCATCGTGCAGTTCTTCCGCGATCCGCCGCGCCGGGTGCCTGACGATCTCAAGGCGGTGCTTTCTCCGGCCGATGGGCGCATCGTGGTGGTCGGCAAGGCGCGCGACCCTTACCTCGATCGCGAGGCCTTGAAGATCAGTGTGTTCATGAATGTCTTCAACGTGCATTCCAACCGCAGCCCGGTGGATGGTGAAGTGAAAGGCCGCTGGTACAACCCCGGTGCCTTCGTCAACGCGGCACTCGACAAGGCATCCACCGAAAACGAGCGCAATGCCCTGTGGCTGCAAGCGGTCAATGGTGCCGATGTCACCTGCGTGCAGGTGGCGGGGCTGATCGCGCGGCGCATCCTGTGTTACGTCGACAAGGGTGTCGCACTGGCGCGCGGCCAGCGCTACGGCTTCATTCGTTTTGGTTCGCGGGTGGACATGTATTTGCCCCTCGACGCTCAGCCAGCGGTGGCGATCGGTGACAAAGTTCGCGCCACCGAGACCATCCTCGCGCGCTTCGCTTGATGGACGAGTTCCAGCAACAAAGAGTCGCCCTCAAGGTCCGCATCCGGCGGCGGGGCATATATCTGCTGCCCAACCTGTTCACCACCGCGGCGCTGTTTGCCGGTTTTTATGCCATCGTGCAGGCCATGAACCAGCGCTTCGAGCACGCCGCGGTGGCCATTTTCATCGCCATGGTGCTCGATGGGCTCGACGGGCGGGTGGCGCGCATGACCAAAACCCAGAGCGCCTTCGGTGCGGAATACGACAGCCTCTCCGACATGGTGTCCTTTGGCGCGGCGCCGGCGCTGGTGGTCTACGAGTGGGCCCTGAAAGGTATGGGCAAACTGGGCTGGCTGGCCGCATTCGTGTATGTCGCTGGCGCGGCCTTGCGCCTGGCGCGTTTCAATACCCAGCTCGAAGTCGCCGACAAACGCTTTTTCCAGGGGCTGCCCAGCCCTTCCGCGGCAGCGCTGGTCGCGGGTTTCGTTTGGGTTGGCCACGACTATGGGCTGCAAGTGGCCGATATCAAATGGCTGGCTTTTTCCATCACACTTTTCGCTGGCCTGGTGATGGTTTCCAACCTGCGCTACTACAGCGGCAAAACCATCAACTTGAAGAAAAGTGTCCCTTTCATGATGATCGCCGGCATCGCTCTCGGCTTCGCCTTGCTCTCCTGGGATCCCCCGACCGTGCTTTTCGCGGGCTTCGTGGCCTACGCGTTTTCGGGGTTTGCCGTCTCGGCCTGGAACGCTTTGCAGCGCCGCCAGCCCTGAGTTTGGGTCGCGGTGCGCGGGCGTGCTGGTATCATGCCTGCGCTGACTCTCCACTTGCTGCCCATGCCTGCCGCCGTAGCCCAACACCACGCGCATTTTCGGGCGGATTTGAGCCGTGGCCACTGACGCCCTGGCCCGCTGGTGGGCGTCTGCCGAGCCGCGGCTGTGGCTGCTCGACGAGGCCGGGCCCCGGGCGCTGGCCAGCGCGGCGATGACCGAACCTCTGCGACATGCGGCGCGCCTGACGGGCCGCAAACTGCGCATCGAGGCCGTCGATCTGGAGGGAGCGCAGCGCGATCTCGGGGGCGTCTGCCAGGACGCCGCGGCATTTCCGGTCCTGCTGGCCGATGCGCGGAGTGTGGAGCCGAACGCGGCCCAAATCGAGCAGCTTTGTGCACGCCTGAGCGCCGCCCCGCTGCTCGCCGCGGTGGGCGCGGCCGCGATCTGGCTCGCGCGCGGTGGCTTGTTCGATGGCCGGCGCGTCGCTCTGCCCTGGGACGCGCATTGGGAAGCGGACCAGCTCGCCGATCGCGCCATTCTCGCGCCCAACCTCTATGAAGCCGCCACCGAGCGCATGAGTTGCTGCGGCGGTGCGGCCACGCTGGACTTCAGCCTGCATCTGGTGGCGCGCCTGTGCGGCCCCGAAACTGAAGCCCAGGTCAAGGAAGCACTGTTCGTCGATCGGGTGCGTGAACCAGGAGAGCGCCAGCGGGTGGCACTGCAAGCGCGCTTTGGCGGACTGCAACCCAAGCTCACCCAGGCCGTCGCCCTGATGGAAGCCAATCTCGAAGAGCCGCTCACCGCCGACGATATCGCCGGCGTGGTGGGCATCTCCCGGCGCCAGCTCGAGCGCCTGTTCAAGCAATATCTCAACAGCGTGCCCTCGCGTTACTACCTCGAACTGCGCCTGCAGCGCGCCCGCAAGCTGCTGCTCGAGACCAGCCACTCCATCGTGCAGGTGGGCTTGATGTGCGGTTTCTCCTCGGGCTCACATTTCTCCACCGCCTACGGCGCACTGTTCGGCGTGACGCCACGCGAAGAGCGCCAGCGCAAGCTCGTGTCTGCTTCGAGCTGAGGCGCTGGCGGCGGCGCGGGCACCCGGGCCGGCGAATAGCAAAAACCGCGTCGCGCCGATGAAAGACCCTGGGGCGCGGCGCTCCTTATGATGCCCTCCATTGCATCGCGCCTGTTTCTCTTCGCCATGAGTGAATCCCCAGCACCGGCCACCCGTACTCCAGCCAGCCGCCGCCCCGTCGATCGGGCTACTTTCGACCGCGTGATGGTGCCCACCTATGCGCCGGCCGCTTGGTTGCCGGTGCGCGGCAAAGGCTGCTGGCTATGGGACCAGGACGGCCGGCAGTACCTCGACTTTACCGCCGGCATCGCCGTCTCCGGACTCGGGCATGCGCACGATGCCGTGGTGGCCACGCTCACCGAACAGGCGCAGCGCCTCTGGCACGTGGGCAACGGCTATACCAACGAGCCGGTGTTGCGCCTCGCCACCGCGCTGACCGAGGCCACTTTCGCCGACCGAGCCTTCTTTGCCAACTCGGGCGCGGAAGCCAACGAAGCTGCGTTCAAACTTGCGCGCAAGTGGGCGCATAGCCGCCACGGTGCCGGCAAATCGCGCCTCGTGGCCTGTTTCAATGCTTTCCATGGCCGCACGCTGTTCACGGTAAGCGTCGGCGGGCAGGCGAAATATACCGAGGGTTACGAGCCGCTGCCCGCGGGTATCACCCACCTGGCTTTTAATGACGTGGATGCGCTGCGCGCGGCCATGGGGCCGGATGTCTGCGCTTTGGTGATCGAGCCCGTGCAGGGCGAAGGCGGGGTGACTCCGGCAACACCCGAGTTCCTGCGCGCCGCGCGGGAGCTTGCCACCGCGCACCAGGCGCTGCTGATCTTCGACGAGGTGCAATGCGGCATGGGTCGCACCGGAGCGCTTTACGCGTACATGGATGCGGGCGTGGTGCCTGATATTCTCACGACCGCAAAGGCCCTGGGCAACGGCTTCCCCATCGGCGCCATGCTGACCACGGAAGAGGTCGCCAGCGCGTTTTCGGTCGGCGCGCACGGCTCGACCTATGGCGGGAACCCGCTGGCGGCTGCCGTGGCGCTGAAGGTCTTCGAGACCATCAGCGAGCCCAGGTTTTTGTCTCGCGTGCGGGAGGCGGGCAAGCGCTTGCGCGAAGGTCTGGAGGCCCTGGTTGCGGCCTACCCGCAGGTGTTCGCGCAGTTGCGCGGCCGCGGCCTGATGCTGGGCATGGTGCTAGCCGAGGGCTTCAAGGGACGGGCCAAGGAACTCACCCGGCACACCGAGGCCGAGAATCTCCTGCTGCTCATTGCCGGGCCGGATGTGGTGCGCGTGGTGCCGCCCCTGATCGTGAGCGATGATGAAATCGACGAAGCCCTGCGGCGACTTGCTCGGGCGGTCGGTGCCTTCATCGGGAAGGCCTGATGTTGCGGGTGCGCCCGGTCGAGGCGGGCGATGCGCAAGGGCTGCTGGCGCTGGTGGAGGGCGCTTCGCCCTGGGTACACACGCTGCCCAAGTCGCGCCCGGCGGTGGAGCGCGTGACCGAGCGTTCGCTCGCCTCCTTCGCCGAGGCGGTCGATGTGCCCAGTGACGAGACCTACCTCTTCGTGCTCGAAGACGCCGCCGGGCAGATCTGCGGCACCGCGGCCATATCGGCGACGGCGGGCGCGGACGGCACTTTTTTTGCATTTCGCAACGACGTGCTGCACCAGGTTTCGCGCGACCTGGGCATCAGCAACAACGTGCACGCGCTGACGCTGGCTTCGGATTTGACCGGGCATTCCCAGCTCTCGGGCTTCTTCGTGCACCACTGGGATAGACCCGGGCCCGAGGCCGAGCTCCTCTCCCGGGCACGCCTCCTGTTCGCGGCCACGGCGCCGCGGCGCTTTTCCGACCGCTTCTTTTCCAGCCTCGCCGGCATGACCGATGCCGAAGGGCATTCCCCTTTCTGGAACGCGCTGGGGAAGAAGTTTTTCCGCATGGATTTCCTTGCCGCCGAACGCTTGGTGGAGGGCGCGCGCAACCGCAGCCTGATCGTCGAGCTGATGCCGCACTACCCGGTGTACGTGCCCTTGCTGCCCGGCGACGCCCAGGCGGCGCTGGGGCAGGTGCATCCAGCGGCGACGCTGCCATTTCGCATCCTCTCGCGCGAGGGTTTCGAGCCTGACGAATATGTCGATATCTTCGACGGCGGGCCGATACTGCGCGCTTTGCGCGCCAGCCTGAAGAGTTTCACCCACTCCGTGCTGCGCGAGGTGAGCGCCAAAGCGGCGCCCGCCGGCGGCATGGGATGCCTGGTGGCCACGGCGAGGGAAGAGCGCTTTCGCTGCGTGCTTGCCGAAGTGGCGCCCCTCGACGATGCTGAAACCGTGATCCTCACCGACGCGGCGCGCCGCGCCCTTGAGGTCGAAGACGGCGAAACCGTGCGCTGCGTGGCGTTGTGAGAACGCGATGATGATCGTTCGCCCGGTTGCCGATCAGGATCTCGATGCACTGCTTGCGCTCGCGCGCGAGGTCGATAGCGGCATGACCACCTTCAAGGCCGACCGCGATGCCCTGGCGCGGCGCATCGAGATCGCCTGCGCGTCATTCGGGGAGCGCATCGCCCCGCCACAGCGCGACTATGTCTTCGTCCTCGAAGACCTGGCCGCCGGGCAGCTTGCCGGCGTGTGCGCCATCAAGGCCGCGGTAGGCCTGGAAGAGCCGTTCTACAACTACCGCATCGGCACGCTGGTGCATTCCAGCCGCGAACTCAATGTGTTCTCGCGCATGGATACGCTTTACCTGTCCAACGATCTCACCGGCAGCGCCGAGCTGTGCTCGCTGTTCTTGCATCCCGGATATCGCCAAGGCCACAACGGCAAGCTGCTCTCCAAGAGCCGCTTCCTGTTCATCGCGCAGTTCGCGCGGCTGTTTCCGGAACGCCTGATCGCGGAGTTGCGCGGTTACCAGCGCCTCGACGGCAGCTCACCATTCTGGGAGAGCCTGGGCAGGCATTTCTTCAAGATGGACTTCGCCAAAGCCGACGACCTAACCGCCATGGGCAAGAAGTCTTTCATCGCAGAACTGATGCCGCGCCACCCCCTTTACGTCGATTACCTGACGGCGGAAGCCCAGGGCGTCATCGGCAAAGTGCATGTCGACACCGCGCCGGCGCAGCGCCTGCTCGAGCAGGAAGGTTTGCACTACGAAGGCTACATCGACATTTTCGACAGCGGGCCTGTGCTTCAGGCGCGCACCAGCGAACTGCGCGCGCTGCGCGAGAGCCGCCTGGTCACGGTCAGCGCCGGGCCGGGCGAGGCCGCCGCGGAGCCGCTCCTGATCGCCAATACACGTCTCGCGGATTTTCGTGTCGTCGTGGACAGCGGCCGCCCGGCGCATGGCCATCTCGAATTGCCCGCGACGGTGATCGAGGCGGTGGGCGGCAAGGCCGGCGACGCGCTGCGCGTCATGCGGCTGTCGCCCCGCAGGGGCTAGTCCTACGGTCAAAGGGGCCTGGAATGTTGGAAGCGCTCGCGCACCAAAGTCACCTCCTTCCGCCGGAAGGGGGACGGGGGAAACGTACACAGTGAGCCACTGGATCGACGGTGTTTTGGTGGAGGGCGCGGGCGTCGTGCTCTCCTCGATCAATCCGGCCGACGACCGTGTCG
>CAJPFO010000028.1 GCA_905339255.1 Myxococcaceae bacterium | reverse complement strand
GAAACCACGCTCGCGATCTCGCCTTCCGTCTCGAGGAAGCGATGCGCCGCCCTCTCGACGAGCGCATCGGGAGGGGAATCGCAGACGAAGCGAGTGGCGAGCTTTCTCGAGACGTGTCGCGCCGTCGAAGGATGCCGCGCGAGCCGACGCAGCAGCCCTTCGCCCTCGGCCTCGCCGTCGCCGGCGAGCGATTCGCCGAGGACGGTCTTCTCGCCCGTATCGTGCAGGAACGCGTGGAACCTGTAGACGGGACGTGACCTCCTCTCGAGGCTCCAGCCCGTGAGCGCGCGCGCCGTCTCGATCACGTCACGCTGCGTGTAAGCGCCGTCGATCCCGAGCGTATGCAGCTCGAGGAGCTCACGCGCATAATTCTCGTTCGTTCCGCGGCGGCGTCGTGCGGCGCGTCGCGGAGATCCCCCAGTCGCGGTCGAGCTCCAGTTGTCGAGGTAGAAGAGCATGGCGGGGCTCTTCGCAACGGCGACGAGGAGGTCCTCGAAGCGCCCGAGGGCGTGGCGGTCGAGAACCTCCCGCTGGTAGTGCGGCAGGAGGCCGCCGACGATCCCCTTGCGCGCGTCGACGCTGAAATGATTCGACCAGAAGTCGACCATCACTTCCCGGATCGCGAGGTTCGAGTGGACGGCTCGGACGATCCGGGCGCCGACGACCTGCGCGGCCGTACCGAGCGATCGAGCGTGGATCTTCGCGAGCTTCCGCAGCGCCTCGTCGCTCCGGCCGGCGGAGCCGCGGGCGAGCGGTTCGTCGTCGCCGAGAAAGGCCGATTCGTCGTCGCCGAGGGCCGGAAAACGCTCGAGGCGGATCGCGAGCGCGGCGTCCGATCGGGGAACGGGCGAGAGCTCACGCGCGACCCAAGCCTCGGGGCCTTCCTTGCGAATCGCCTCCCCGTCTTCGGGGCGGGCCCCGAAGCTCGCCCGCGCGAGGAGTCGCTGCGCTCGGAGTCGCTCGTCCATGACGAGGGAAACCCGCGCCGAACATGCGGGTTGCGCTGCGCACGGGTTGCAGCCCGGCCTTCCTCGCTTCGCGCCTACGTCGCCTTTCGCCGTCGCAGGGTGCCTGTGGGCCCCGATGGCTCGCCCTCCGGCGGGCAGCAGCGGACCACGGCCTCGCGGAAGCGGCCGAGGATCGCCTCGAGCCGCGCGAGCACGGCCGGGCCGTCGAGCTCGAAGTAGACGTGCCGGCCGACTTTCTCCTGTCGTAGGACCCCTGCGCGGCGAAGCAGGCCGAGATGTCGCGATACGACCGAGCGGTCTTGCGGAAAGGCCGAAGCGATCGTCGCGATGTCCGAGCGGCCGTGGAGGGTCAGCCATTCGACGATCGCGATCCGAACGGGATCGCAGAGGGAGGGGAGCAGGTCCCCCGCGAGAATCTCCCGCAGCTCCTTCGCCGCGCGCGTCCTCGCCCTCCGGCCCGCAGGCATCAGATCGCTCCCGTTCGCATGGCGGGAGCATATGAGCCGTGTGGCGACGCCGGCAAGGCGCCGAGGCGAGGGCGCTCGTGCGCACGCCTCCGGTGGTCTTGACATATGCACGAGGACGCATATATACATAGAAACGGATCCGGACCGGAGTTTCCCGGCCCCGGTCCGCCACGGGAGGTCGTGAGATGAGCCACGCCATCGAGCAGGAAAAGGTCCATGAAGTCGTCCAGGGCCGATACGGAAAGATCGCCCGCGAAGGCGTTCCGCTTCCGGAAGCGGGGCCGTGCGGGCCGCGGCCCGAAGCGATCGCGAGGAGGCTCGGCTACGCGAGCGAAGAGATCGCCACGGTGCCCGATGGTGCGAACCTCGGCCTCGGCTGCGGAGCGCCGCTGCGGTTCCTCTCGCTCGAGCCCGGCGAGACGGTTCTCGACCTCGGCTCGGGAGCAGGCTTCGACGCGTTTCTCGCGGCGCGGGAGGTGGGAGAGCGCGGTCGGGTGATCGGGGTCGACATGACGCCCGAGATGGTCGAGCGGGCTCGCCGCAATGCTTCGAGCGCAGGATTCCTGCACACGGAGTTCCGCCTCGGGCGGATCGAGGCGCTTCCGATCGAAAGCGCCAGTGTCGATGCCGTCACCTCGAACTGTGTGATCAACCTCGTTCCGGACAAGGCCTCGGTCTATCGCGAGATCGCGCGCGTGCTCCGGCCGGGGGGGCGCATGGTCGTGAGCGATGTGGTCCTGCTGGCGACGCTGCCGCCGCTCGTCGCAGAAAGTGCCGCGGTCTTTACGGGCTGCGTCGGCGGGGCCGCGCTGCGCAGCGACGCCCTCGCGGCGATCGAGGATGCGGGGCTCGTCGGGATCGAGATCGTGACGGAGACGGGGTTCGGGGAGTCGTTCGAGGAGTTCGTTCCGGTCGAACTCCGCGAGCAGGCTCTAGCCGCAGGGATCGATCTCGCCGCGGTGGTGCGATCCGTGCGATCGATCACGGTGCGGGCGCGAAAACCCGCCGTTCGTCGCGCATCCTGAACGAGGGGCCGGCGGGATTTCCCGCCGGCCCCTCCGGCGCTTTCCCGAACCCATGGCGTCTGCCACCTTCCCGGCTCGATACCCCGACGAGCGAACGCCACGGATCGCCGGATCGATCGTGGTCCGGCACCACCGGCTCGCTCGAGGAGGCCGCGTGGGAGACCTCCGATCGATCCCCCCCGAGATCCTTTCGGCCCCGGTCGCAGGAGTGAATCTCATCCCGGGGCCCCTCCGATCGCAGCTCGCCGCGGGTGGCACGCTCCTCGTCTTCTTGCGCCAGCTCGGCTGCACCTTCTGTCGCGAGACCGTCGCGGAGCTCCGGAGCGCAGCGACGGCAGACTCGTCGTATCCGCCCGTCCTCTTCTTCTTCATGGGCTCGCCACGGGAGGGCCGCGCGTTCATGCAGCGCTATTGGCCGGCGGCGCGCGCGGTCTCGGATCCTGCCAAGCGCTTCTACGCCGCCTTCGGCATCGAGCGCGGTGGCCTCCTCCAGATGTTCGGGCCGGCCGTCTGGCGGGCCAAGCAGCGCGCCGCAGCGAAGGGACACTCGAACGGCGAGCGCATCGGCGACCTGTGGATGCTTCCCGGGATCTTCGTCGTTCGCGACGAGCGGATCGCATGGGCGCACGAGCCGCGTCACGCGGCCGATCACCCCGACTTCCGCTCGATCCCGGTCGTCTCGGGTCTTCGCTCCGAGGCTCCGGGGCGGGTCCCGAGCGCTGCACCGGCGCCGTGAGCGGCGCGCTTCGCCACCTCTTCGCGGTCGCAGCACTGCCCTTCGTCGTGACCCTCGTCGTGCCGTTCTTCGTTCTCGATCCGCACTTCGGCGTTCCGGCGACGCCGCTCGCCTGGGCCGCCGTGGCCCTCGGAGCTGCGTTCGGCGCAGTCGGTCTCACGCTCTTCGCCTCGTCGCTTCGTCGCTTCGCGGTCGAGGGAGATGGGACGCTCGCACCTTGGGATCCGCCGCGGCGGCTCGTGGCGACGGGCCCGTACCGCCGCGTCCGGAACCCGATGATCTCCGGCGTCGTATTCGTGCTCTTCGCGGAGGCGCTCTCCTTGCGTTCGACGGCGCACGGGCTCTACGCGCTCGCCTTCCTCGTGCTGAACGCCGTCTACATCCCGCTCTTCGAAGAGCCGGGCCTCGTCGATCGATTCGGCGACGACTACCGGCGCTACTGCGCGAACGTCCCACGCTTCTGGCCGCGGCTTCGTCCGTGGGACGATCGAAGCTGAGCCCTGCTCGACGATCAATCGACTCCGAGGATCGAATCACCGACGAGGTCGATGCGTTCGGCCCGGGGCTCTTTCGGAAGCCCGGGCATTCGCAGGATGTCCCCCGTCAGGACGACGAGGAATCCGGCGCCGGCAGCGATCTGGAGCTCGCGCACCGTGATGCGGAAGCCGCGGGGCCGTCCGCGCAGGGCGGGGTCGTCGGAGAGCGATCCGGGCACCTTCGCAATGCAGACGGGGAGCTCTTCGTACCCGAGGCGGACGAGTTCGCGGAGCTCGCGTTCGGCGCGCGCGGTGAAGACGACGTCGTCCGCGCCGTAGAGCGTGCGCGCCACCGCGCGGATCTTCTCCGGAACGGGGTCCCGCTTCGCGTAGAGAGGGCGAAATGGGCGTCGCGCCTGCTCCGCATGCTCGACCAGGGTGCGGGCGAGATCGAGCGCACCCTCTCCGCCGCGAGCGAAGTGATCCGACACGGCGAACGGCGCGTCGAGCGCTTCGCAGCCGCGGCGTACCACGGCGATCTCGTCTTCGGAGTCGGCGCCGAAGCGGTTGAGTGCGACGAGCGGCGTCTCGCCGAAGGCACGGATGCTCTCGATGTGCTTTTCGAGGTTCGCGAGTCCGCGCTCGACCGCGGCCGGATCCGGCGAGGCGAGCTCCGCGAGCTTCTTCCCGCCGTGGAGCTTGAGCGCGCGAACGGTCGCCACCAGGACGACGGCGGCAGTGTCGAGTCCGGCGGACACGCACTTGATGTCGAAGAACTTCTCCGCGCCGAGATCGAAGCCGAATCCCGCCTCGGTCACGGCCCAGTCGGAGAGCTGGAGCGCGGTGCGCGTCGCCACGACGGAGCTGCAGCCGTGCGCGATGTTCGCAAAGGGTCCTCCGTGAACCAGCGCCGGGGTTCCCTCCGTCGTCTGCACGAGATTCGGCTGGAGCGCGTCGCGGAGCAGGACGAGCAGGGCTCCCGTTGCGTGGAGGGAGCCGGCGCGGACGGGAGCTCCCGTCCGCGTGAAGCCGACGAGCGTCCGGTCGAGCCTCGCCCGCAAGTCTTCGAATCCCTCGGCGAGGCAGAGCATTGCCATGATCTCGCTCGCGGCCGTGATGTCGAAGCCGGTCTCGCGAGGGACGCCTTCGCCCGGACCGCCGAGGCCGACGATCACCCGGCGGAGCGCCCGATCGTTCGTATCGAGAACGCGGCGCCAGAGGACCCTGCGCGGATCGAGGTCGAGCGGGTTGCCGTGGTGCAGGTGGTTGTCGATCAGCGAGGCGAGCAGGTTGTGCGCCGCCGTGACGGCGTGGAAGTCCCCCGTGAAGTGGGTGTTGATCCGCTCGGCAGGAACGAGTCGGCTCGCGCCGCCTCCGGTCGCGCCCCCCTTCATGCCGAATGTCGGCCCGAGAGATGGCTGGCGGAGCGCGAGGCACGCCGATTCGCCGAGTCGATCGAGCGCCATGGCGAGGCCGATGCTGGTCGTCGTCTTTCCCTCGCCCGCCGGGGTCGGCGTGATCGCCGAGACGAGGACGAGCCGGCCGGCCCCCGGCCGCCGGCGAGGTCTTTCGAGAATCGAGAGCGGGAGCTTCGCCATCCCCGGACCGAACGGCACGAGATCGCCGGGCTCGAGGCCGAGATCGGCCGCGACGTCGGAAAGCGAACGCGGTCGCTCGGCTCGGTCGCCCACGCGCGCAGGGTATCGGAAGGCTCGGAGCGTGCCTCCGGGCCCTGCCGGGCGGTCCGCGTCCGCCTCCGAAGGGCTAGACTCGCCACCGCCGTCCCGGCAGCACCCGACCCAGGAGCTCGCATGACCCGACCCTTGAACCGCACGAGCCGCCGCATCACGCAGGAGAAGTCGCAGGGCGCCTCGCAGGCCATGCTCCATGCGACGGGGCTCTCCCCGGAGGACATGGGCAAGGCGCAGGTCGGCATTGCGAGCATGTGGTTCGAGGGCAACCCCTGCAACATGCATCTGCTCGACCTCGCGCGCTGGGTGAAGGAAGGCGTCGTCGCCGCCGGCCTCGTCGGCATGCGCTTCAACACCATTGGGGTCTCCGACGGAATCTCGATGGGAACGGACGGCATGAGCTACTCGCTCCAATCGCGAGACCTCATCGCCGACTCGATCGAGACCGTGATGAGTGCACAGTGGTACGACGCGAACGTCTCGATCCCGGGTTGCGACAAGAACATGCCCGGCTGCGTGATGGCGATGGCGCGGCTCAACCGTCCCGCGCTGATGGTCTACGGCGGGACGATCCGTGCCGGAAAGAGCTGCCGCGGTGAGCCGCTCGACGTCGTCTCGGCATTCCAGAGCTACGGCGAGCTCATCGCTGGCCGCATCGACGAGGAGGCGCGCGAGGACATCGTACGCCACGCCTGTCCCGGGGCTGGCGCATGCGGGGGGATGTACACGGCGAACACGATGGCTGCCGCGATCGAGGCGCTCGGCATGTCGCTTCCCTACAGCGCTTCGACACCGGCCGACGACCCTCGCAAGCGCGACGAATGCCTCGCAGCGGGTGCGGCCATCCGACGCCTGCTCGAGCTCGAGCTCCTTCCGCGCGACATCATGACGCGCGCCGCGTTCGAGAACGCGATGGTCGTGGTGATGGCGCTCGGAGGCTCGACCAACGCCGTCCTCCATCTGATCGCGATGGCGCGCGCGGCGGGGGTCCCTCTCGCTCTCGACGACTTCCAGCGCGTGAGTGACCGGGTTCCCCTGCTCGCCGACCTGAAGCCGAGCGGCCGCTACGTGATGGAGGATCTTCACGATGTCGGTGGCGTGCCCGCCGTGCTCAAGCTTCTGCTCGAGCGCGGCCTGCTCGACGGCTCGTGTCGAACGGTCACGGGACGGACGCTCGCAGAGAACCTCGAGGCGGCCCCCGGCCTGACTCCGGGGCAGCAGGTGCTTCGTCCGTTCGAAGATCCCGTGCAGGCGAACGGCCACATCCAGATCCTCTACGGGAGCCTCGCTCCGGGCGGTGCGGTCGGAAAGATCACCGGAAAGGAAGGCGTTGCTTTCAGCGGTCCCGCGCAGGTCTTCGACCGCGAGGAGGCGATGCTGAGAGCCGCCGAGCGCGGAGAGATCGCCAAGGGCAGCGTGATCGTGATCCGCTACGAGGGGCCGAAGGGCGGGCCCGGAATGCCCGAGATGCTCACGCCGACGTCCGTCATCATGGGCGCCGGTCTGGGCCCCCACGTTGCGCTCCTCACCGACGGTCGATTCTCCGGTGGATCGCACGGCTTCATCCTCGGGCACGTCACGCCCGAGGCGCAGGAAGGCGGACCGATCGCGCTCGTTCGCGATGGGGATCGCATCACCATCGACGTGAAGAAGCGGATCATGAATCTCGACGTCGACGAAGCCGAACTCGAACGACGGCGCCGAGCGTGGACGCCACCCCCGCCCGCGGCCACGCGAGGAGCACTCGGCCGCTACGTCCGGACGGTGAAGCCGGCGTCGGAGGGCTGCGTCACGGACGAGTAGACGCGGCGGGGAGAGCGCGTGTCGAGTTCGAAGGGCGGAGGCGCGGAGCGGGAAGATCGGGGCCCGGTCCGTCTCGAATCCGACCCCCACGGCGAGGTGGGGGTGCCCGCGCACGCCTACTTCGGGTCACAGACGGTTCGAGCGATCCGTTTCTTCGCGATCGGCAACCCGATGCCGATCGCAGTGGTTCGCGCGCTCGCGCGGGTCAAACAGGCGGCCGCTCTCGCCAACGCCGAGCTCGGCGTGCTCGACGGCGAGAAGTCCCGCTGGATCGTCCAAGCCGCCGAAGAGGTCCTCGAGGGCCGCCACGATGGCGAGTTCCCGCTGCGTGTCTTCCAGTCAGGGAGCGGCACGCAGACGAACATGAACGTGAACGAGGTGATCGCGAACCGCGCGATCGAGCTCGCCGGGGGCGTTCGGGGGAGCAAGTGCCCCGTCCACCCCAACGACGACGTGAACCGCTCGCAATCGACGAACGATGCGTTTCCCACGGCGATGCACCTCGCCGCGGTCGAGGCGCTCGACGACGAGCTCATCCCGAGCCTTCGCGAGCTCGCGGGTGAGCTCCGGCGCAAGGCGGAGGAATTTTCCGACATCGTGAAGATCGGCCGCACGCACCTGCAGGACGCTACCCCGCTCACGCTCGGCCAGGAGGTATCCGGCTGGGCGTCACTCGTCGAGCGAGGAATCGATCGCGTGGTTTCGGCACGGGACGCGCTCTTCGAGGTTCCGCTCGGAGCGACGGCAGTCGGGACCGGGGCGAACGCTCCTCACGATTTCGGCGAACGGGCCGTCGCAAGACTCGCCACGCTCACGCGTCGCCCGTTCCGTCCGCATCCGAACCGCTTCGCCGCGCTCTCGGCACACGACGAGATCGTCCACGCGAGCGCGGCGCTGCGAACCCTCGCAGGCTCGCTCTACAAGATCGCCGACGACCTCCGTTGGCTCGCGTCGGGGCCTCGCGCGGGGCTCGGCGAGCTCGTGCTTCCGGCCAACGAGCCGGGCTCCTCGATCATGCCGGGCAAGGTCAACCCGACGCAATGCGAGGCGCTCGCCATGGCCTGCGCGCGCGTGATCGGAAACGATGCGGCGATCGCGTTCGCGGGGAGCCAAGGCCGGCTCGATCTGCACGTGATGAAGCCTCTGATGATCGATCGCTTCCTCGACTCGGTGTCGCTCCTCGCCGAGGCGTGCACGAGCTTCACTGCGTTCTGCGTGGTCGGGATCGAGGCCGACCGCGAGCGCATCCGGAGACACGTCGAGGCGTCGCTCATGCTGGTGACCGCGCTCGTGCCGCGGCTCGGTTACGACCGTGCGGCGGCGATCGCGAAGAGAGCCGCCTCCGAGGGCACCACGCTCCGCGAGGCCTGCCTCGCGATGGGAGAGCTCTCGGCCGACGAGTTCGACCGGCTCGTGGTCCCCTCGAAGATGGTGCCTCGGTGAGGTCCTCGATCGATCGCCTGCGAGACTACGTCGCAATTCCGTCGGTGAATCCGATGGGTCGCTCCGACATCCCCGCGGAGTGGACGGGTGAACGCCGTTATGCCGAGCGGGTCCGCGACGATCTCCGCTCGATCGGACTCGATGCCGCTCTGGTCGGCGCGGGCGAGCGCACGAGCGTCGTCGCCGAGGCCAGGGTCCCCGGAGCGCACGAGACGGTCCTCGTCGCGTCGCATCTCGATACGGTTCCGGTCGATGCCATGACGATCGATCCCTTCGATCCGCGCATCGAGGCAGGAAGGCTCCAGGGTCGGGGTAGCTGCGATACGAAGGGAGGGATGGCGGCGCTCGTCGCTGCACTCGAGCGCCTGCTCGCACGCGGAGCCCTGCGGCGAAGCGTCGTCGTAGTCGGCGAGGCCGACGAGGAGCTCGGTGGCCGCGGCGTCGACGACGTCCTCGCGCATCTCGGCGGCTCGCGACCGGATTGGGCGCTCGCGACCGAGCCGACCGGGCTCGAGATCGTGACCCATCACAAAGGGATAGCCGTGCTTCGGCTCGAGGCATCGGGGGTTGCGGCGCACGGCTCGCGGCCCGAGGCCGGCCGCAGTGCGATCGTCGAGCTTTCGCGGGCCGTGCTCGCGCTCGAGGCGCTGCGCCCGGAGTTCGCGAAGCGCCCGGATCCGGTGCTCGGTCCGGCGAGCTGCTCGGTTGGAGTGATCGGCGGGGGCAAGGCGCCGAACGTGGTTCCCGATTCCGCCTGGCTGCTGCTCGACCGGCGCCTGCTCCCGGGCGAGGGCGCCGAGGACGTGACCCGCGAGATCGAGCAGGCGCTCGAGCGTGCCTCGATCCACCACGTCTCGGTGTCGAACTGCTGGATGGGGAAGCCTCCACTCGCTATTGCTGCGACCCACGCAGCGGTCCTGGCCTGCCGCGCGGCGCTCTCCGCGGCGGGTCTTCGCGACGCGCTCGGGGTTGCGGCCTTCGGAACCGATGCGGCGTCACTCGCTGCGAGGGGGATTCCGGCGCTCGTGATGGGCCCCGGTTCGGTCGAGCAGGCGCATACGGCGGACGAATGGGTGGAGGTGGCACAGGTGGAGGCGATGGAACGGTTCTTCGAACGGCTGCTCGGGAGCGACGCATGAGGCGCGTGCTTCCCGTTGTCCTGCTCGCGGTCGCTTGCGGTCGGGGGGCCGAGGCGCCGCCGCCGGTTGCGGCCGGTGTCACCCTCGCTCCGGTCTCGGTCCGTGCCCTCGACGAACGGATCGAAGCGACCGGTGAGCTCCGGGCGAAGGATTCGGCGAAGATCGCTGCCGAGGTCGCCGGGCGCGTCACCGAGACCCCATACGAGGAAGGGGCACGGGTTGCGGCCGGGACGATCGTGATGCGGATCGATCCAGAGAGGCACTCGCTCGAACGCGACACGGCCGCCGCCGGGCTCGCCGAGGCGCAGGCCAACCTCGTCGAGCAGAAGCGTACGCTCGAGCGCATGCGCGGCCTGCATGCCGGCCGCGTCGCTTCGCAGGAGCGTCTCGATCAGGCCGAAACGGCAGCGAAGCTCGCAGCGGCGCGGGTCGAGGCCGCACGAGCGCAGCTCTCGATGGCCGAGCGGGCCCGTCACGACGCCGACGTGATGGCCCCTTTCGACGGCGTGATCGCCCAGCGATTCGTGAGCCGGGGCGAGTTCGTGCAGCCGGGAAAGCCGCTCTTCGAGCTCGTGGCCCTCGATCCGATCGAGGTCGAGTTCCGCCTCGCCGAGCGCGATGTCGGCCGCGTCCGCCCCGGAGTTCCGGTCGAGGTCCGTGTCGCGCCCTATCCGGAGGAGCGCTTCACGGCGACCGTCACGGTGATCGCTCCGACGGTCGATCCGACCACGCGGACACTTCGCGTCCGCGGCGAGCTCCCGAACTCCGATCGGAGGCTCCAGCCGGGGCTGTTCGCGAGGGCGGATCTCGGCGTGAGTCAGCGGCCGGCCGTGGCGATGATCCCCGAGGAGGCCGTCCTCCAGCGCGCCGACGGTGCCGTCGCATTCCGCTTCGTTCCCCCCGATCGCGTCGAGAGGCGCGTGATCCGAACCGGTGCGCACGACGCCGGCAGCGTCGAGGTCGTCGAGGGCCTTTCACCGGGAGACCGGGTCGTCACGCGCGGGCACGCCGACCTCGTCGACGGTGCCGTCGTCGAGATCCGCAACCCGGACGGTTCTCTCGCGGGAGATGCCCGCCCTTGACACTCTCCGACGTTTCGATCCGAAGGCCCGTCCTCACCTGGATGATGACGCTCTCGCTCATCGTCTTCGGCGTCCTCGGCTACTTCAACATGGGCGTCGACGCCTACCCCCGGATGGAGTTTCCGGTGGTGATGGTGACGGCACAGCTCGAGGGTGCGAACCCCGAGGTGATCGAGGAGGACGTGACCGACGTCCTCGAAGAGCACCTCAACACCATCGCCGGCGTCCGCAAGCTCTCGTCGACGAGCTCGCAGGGTTTCGCGACGGTCGTGGTCGAGTTCGACCTCGACCGCGATCTCGACTCGGCGGCGCAGGACGTTCGCGACAAGGTGGCGCGCGCGCGCCGCGAGCTCCCGAAGGACGTCGAGCCGCCCGTCGTCGACAAGGTGAATCCCGCCGACCAGCCGATTCTCTGGATCCCGGTCGAGACGGATCGGACCGTCGTCGACACCAGCGAGTTCGTCCGCCTGCACTTGAAGCCCGAGCTCGAGACGATCTCCGGGGTGGGGTCGGTCGTGATCTTCGGCCGCCGCGACCGGAACATGCGGATCTGGCTCGACGGGGAGGCGCTTCGCGCACGCGGCCTCGCCGCGAGCGACGTGATTGCCGCGCTGCACCGTGAGCACGTCGAGATCCCGGGCGGGCAGGTCGTGAGCCGCCGCGTCGAGTACTCGGTCAAGACCGACGCCGAGTTCCGCTCGAAGGAAGCCCTCGAGAACCTCATCGTCGCCGAGAAGGATGGCGCGCAGGTCTTGCTCCGCGACGTCGCCCGTGTCGAAGACGGAAGCGAGGACATCCGGACGGGGGCCCGCTACAACGGCGAGACGAGCGTGGCGCTCGGGATCCGCAAGCAGCCCGGTGCCAACACCGTTGCGATCGCCGACGAGGTCTATCGACGGATCGATCGGCTCCGTCCGATCCTTCCGGCCGGGCTCCGGATCGGCGAGCGCGAGGGGCTCATCGACTTCTCGATTGCGATCCGAGAGTCGGTCGACGAGACACTCTTTGCCCTCGGATTCGGCGCGCTGCTCGCGACGCTCACGGTGTGGCTCTTCCTCAGGCGGTGGAGGCCCACGCTGATCGTCGGCCTCGCGATCCCGCTTTCGATCGTTGCGACGTTCGGCGTCATGTGGGCGCTCGGGTACACGCTCAACATCATGACGCTCCTGGCCCTCACTCTCGCGGTCGGGGTGGTCGTCGACGACGCGATCGTCGTGCTCGAGAACATCGAGCGGCATCGAGAAGGGGGCGAAGATCCCTTCGAAGCGGCAGCGCGAGGCACACGCGAGATCGCCTTCGCGGCGACGGCAGCGACGCTCTCGATCGCTGCCGTATTCGTTCCCGTGGTCTTCGTCTCGGGAGTGATCGGAAGCTTCCTCCGCGAGTTCGGGATCACCACCGCCACGGCGGTCATGATTTCGCTCTTCGTCGCGCTCACGGCCACGCCGATGCTCGCGGCCCGCGTGCCGAGGGCGAAGCCCATCCGGCCGGGAAGCGTGAACGACCGGCTCGAACGGGGCTTCCTGTTCCTGGAACGCCATTACGAGCGGATCCTCGACTGGACGCTCGGCCACCGGAAGGTGACGCTCGCGGTGGCAGGGGTCTCGCTCGCGGCGGCCGCGTTCTTCGGCTCGAGGCTCTCGGCCGAGTTTCTTCCCCCTTCAGATCAGGGCCGCTTTCTCGTCTTCATGGAGACTCCGGCCGGAACGACCTACGAGTCGACGCTCGAGACGATGATCCTGAACGAGGGCTGGATCCTCCAGCAGCCGGAGATCGCGGGGCTCTTCACGGCGGTCGGAGCCGGAGGGCCGCGTGGCCCGGGGACCGTGAACGAAGGGATCGTCTTCGCGACGCTCAAGCCGCGTCACGAGCGCGAGCGCTCGGCGCAGGAGCTGATCGTCGATGCACGCGAGGCACTCGGCAAGATCCCGGGCCAGAAGACGACGATCTTCGACTTCTCGTCGCTCAACACGGGGAGCGGGCGGGGGGATTTCGAGTTCGCGATCCGCGGAAACCTCTCTCTTCAGGAACTCGACGAGGTCTCCGACGAGTTCGTCCGACGCCTCGCGGCGCAAGGGGGGATCGTCGACCTCGACAAGAGCCTGAAGCTCGGCCTCCCGGAGCTTCGCGTCGTACCAGACCGGGAGAAGGCGGCCTCGCTCGGTGTGAATGCCCAGGCGCTCGCAACCGCGATCCAGGCGATGATCGGAGGCCTCGACGTCGCGACCTTCAAGGAGGGGGGCCACCGCTTCGACATCCGCGTCCGGCTCGAGGAGAAGGACCGGACGAAGCCCGATTCGATCGAGCGGCTCTACGTGCGGACGGACTCGGGCGACGTGGTCGAGCTGCGGAATCTCGTCGCACTCGAGACGGGAGCGGCGCCGTCGGCAATCACGCGCCGCAACCGGCAGCGGAGCGTCACGATCACCGGGAACCTCGAGGGCATCGCACTCGCCGAGGCGATGGCGCGGGTGACGCGGGTGGCCGGCGAGATCCTGCCCGATGGAGTGAACGTCGAGTTCTCCGGCGAGGCCGAGGAGCTTCGCAAGACGAGCCGGGAGTTCGCTCTCATGCTCGGCCTCTCGGTGCTCGTGATCTACATGATCCTCGCCGCACAGTTCGAGAGCCTCGTGCATCCGCTGACGGTGATGCTCGCGTTGCCACTCGCGATGGTGGGAGCGCTCGGCGGCCTCTGGGCAGCGGGGATGACGATCAATCTCTTCAGCATGATCGGCATCATCCTCCTGCTCGGGCTCGTGACGAAGAACTCGATTCTTCTCGTCGACTATGCGAACCAGCTCCGAAGCGAAGGGCTCGAGAAGACGGCGGCCATGCGCAAGGCGGCGCCGATCCGCATGCGGCCGGTGTTGATGACGGGGATCTCGATGATCTTCGGCGTGCTGCCAGCGGCGGTCGGCGTGGGACCGGGCGCCGAGTCTCGCCAATCGATGGGCGTCGCGACGGCAGCGGGGATGCTCACCTCGATGAGCCTCACGCTGCTGATCGTTCCGGTCTTCTACCTGGTTCTCGAGAATGCCGTCGAGAAGGCGAAGGCG
>CAJPFO010000027.1 GCA_905339255.1 Myxococcaceae bacterium | reverse complement strand
CTCGAAGCGACCGGCCACTGCCTCGCGCGCGGCGGCACGGTGCGCGTCGGCGGTGATCGCGGCCGCGCGCCGCATCGAGTCGAGCTCGAGCGGATCCTTGAACAGTCGCATCTCGTGCAGGATCGAACGGGGATCGACGATCTCCGACGGCGGAACGATGCCGAGCCGGGAGCGCAGCCGGAGCGAGTCGATCGTCTCGGTGAGCCGGGCGTCGAGTTTCGGATCGCGGCCGAGGACGACGAAGAGCCGCTTGGCCTTCTCGACGTGCTTGGCGACCGCGTCGAGGAACGTGGCGATCGGATGCGCTTCTTCCGCCCCGTAGTCGGCGACGGCACCCTCGACTCCCGGACGCCGGCCCGTCCAGGTCTCCGCGTCGCGCTCGCGCGGTTCGACGTAGAGCGTGAACTCGGGGCCCCCGGCCGTCGAGAGGACGGCCGCTGCATGGGGATGGTCGAAGCCCGTGAGGTAGAGAAAGTCGCTCTCCTGCCGGAACGGATGATGGGTGTCGGCGGAGCGTGTCGCGGGTCGCGCACCGGCGAGGATTGCCACCGCGCCAGGCCCCATCGCCTCCAAGAAACGTCTGCGCCGCTCCGCGTGCACGCTCGGAGCTTACCGAAGGCGTCTCGGCCGGCGAGGCGGCTCGGGAGCCGGCGGCGCGTCGGTGCACACGACTTCGACGCCGGCGCAGTAGGTCGCGCACAGGCGCTTCGCCTCGAGCACGGCCGAGTAGTAGAGGCCTTCCCCGCGCGTGCGGGGGAAGACAAGGGTCTCGACGGCGTTGCGGTCGGGGGTCACGACATGGACGATCCCGCTCCAGCGCGTGACGACGACGCGGCCGTCGGCCGCCACGTGGATGTCCTGCGCGAAATCGAGCTCGGGTTCGAAGTGCTCGTCGAGAAGGATCGGCCTCGCGGAGAGGAGCGGGTCGCCGCGCGGAGCGAGGGGCTCGAGAACCAGGAGCGAGAGGGTCCGGCCCGAGCGCGCCGCGAAGTACCCTGCGCCGTTCGCCGCGAAGACCACGAACTGGATTTCCGGATCCTCGATCCGGGCGAGCTCCTTGCCGTCGAGCGCGAGCCTTCGTGAATCGGTCGAGACGGCGCCGCCGGCCTGCGGGACGACGTCGACCGTCACCCAGATCTGCCGCCTCACGGGGTCGTACGCCACCGTCTTCGGGGCCGCGATCGAGCCCTCGGCCGCCTCGAGCGGGAGCTCGGCGATCATACGGCCGTCGCCACCGAGCATCACGACCGCGCCCGGGCCACCCGCGGCGCCGCCGTAGCGCGAGGCGAGAAGCGTGCCTCCCGGGCCGCGCGCAAGTTCGTTCAGGCCGACGCCGGCCTCTTCGAAGACGGTGACCTCTCCGCGGACCGTATCGACGACGCCGCCCGGCCCGAAGAACGTCGTGAAGTAGACCTGGTCACCGGCGGCGAGCACGTCCCACACCCCCGAGCCGCCCGGGACGTCGACGGAGACGGGGGATTCCATCCTTTCGACGGCGAGGCCGAAGCGGCCGATCCGCTTCGGGCCGCGGACCGCGAGGTCGGCTTCCGGGTCGCCGCCCGCGGCGCGCATCGCGGACCAGAAGGCGGACTCGCCGAAGTAGAGCGTTCCGCCCGCAGCGTCCCCGTACCAGGCGCAGGAGCCGGCCGCGGCGGCGGGCGCCTCGATCCGATCGAAGCGGCGCGGCTCGGGAGCGAGCAGTGCGCACCCCGCGCTCTGCAGGCCGAGAAGTCCCAGGATGAGCGCAAGGGCCCATGCCGCCGCACGTGGCAGTGCCGCCTTTCGCGGCAGCGCGCCTTCATCCCTATCCATTTGGAAAGGAAGCTCTTTTCTCGGATTGCCCGGAGTCTGCACCGGAATGGATGCCGCATCGGGCGGCACCTGTCTCCTCGTCGCACTCATCCGGGCGTCAGAGCGCATCGCATAATCGCGGACTTGGCGGGGGCGGTGCCGAGCGTGCGAGCTGGCACGCTTCGTGCTCTATGCATGGGTGTGGAGTCGAGCTGGTTCGGTCCGGTGAGTGACGTGGGCGCGCTACTCCTCGGATCGAAGCCCTGAAGCAACGAGAACAAAAGGCGCATTCCCCCAGAACGGCACCCCGCCTTCTCCTAGCTTCGAGGCGCCAGATCGAAACGGCCCCCCGGTCGAGTGACCGGGGGGTCTTTGCTTTCTAGGCTCCGCCGCCCGCGCGGGCCTCCGGATCGTCGGAGGGCTCCTCGCCGTCGGCGTGCAGCACGGCCACGAGCTCGCTTCCGAATTCGCGTACGAACCAGGGCTTGAGCTCGGAGACCCGTGTGAGCTCGGCGTCGCTCGTCGGGCTTCGCGCGGCGACGGCCTCGAGGGCGGCGTTCGGGCAGAGCACGCCCGGATCGAGTGCGAGCTCGCTCGCGCGCCGCGCGCGCCAGCGCTTGAGGGCGCCGAGGCGCCGCTCGGTCGGTCGGTCGAGTCGCCGGCGTCCGCTGCCTTCGAGCCTCGGGATCGGGCCGTGCCCCCGCTTGCGGCCGCGCGCCACCGCGGCGAGCACCTCGCGGCCGAGCCGTCGCAGGATGAGCTCGGTCACGCCCTTGATCGCGCCGAGTTCCTCGGCCGTCGTCGGTTGGCGCTCGGAGATCTCGAGCAGCACGCGATTGCCGAGCACCTTGAAGGGCGGGCGATCGATCTCGCGGGCCCGAGCGTCGCGCAGGAGATAGAGCTCGCGGAGCACCGCGAGAGCGGTCTTCTCCATGCTGCGAGCGCCCTTGATCTTGAGATACCCCGTTTCGTCGAATTGCCGCTCCGGCCACTCGCGTCGCGTGAGCGCCTCGAACTCCTCGTCGGCCCACGCCCTGCGTCCCGCGGCCGCGAGCTCGTCGGCGAGCGTCTCGGCGAGCGGGATCAGGTAGGCGACGTCTGCGGCGGCGTACGAGAGCTGGCTCGGGGTGAGCGGGCGGATCGACCAGTCGGAGCGCTGCTCGTCCTTCGGAAGCGACACGGAGTGGTGTCGCTCGGCGAGCGCTGCGAGGCCGATCGACGGGTAACCGAGAAGCTGCGCGCTCACCATGGTGTCGAAGAGGTTCGCGAACTTGAAGCCGCAGTCTCGCTTGAGCACGTAGATGTCGTACTCGGCGGCGTGGAAGATCTTCTGCACGTTCGGCGCGGCGAAGACCGCACCGAGCGGGGCGAGTTCGGCCGGGCCGCCGAGCGCGAGCGGGTCGACGAGGAAGATCGCCCGCCGGGTCGCGACCTGCACGAGGCAGGTCTTGTCGAAATAGTGGTAGAAGGAGTCGGCCTCGGTATCGAAGGCGACCACGTCCTCCCGGAGCAGGTCCCGGACGAGCGCCTCCAGATCCGCGCGTCTTTCGATGCACTCGTAGTCCGCCACGTGGTGGTCCACAGCCTCGTTTCCAGTGGGGGCGGCGGTCTCGGGGGAGGGAATCGACCGCCTCGGACCCTAGCGAAGCGGGCACGGCGCGGGAACCCCGAAGCAGGGGGCCTATACTGCGCCGCGATGCTCCGGGCCGGCGTGGCGCGATCGAGGGCAGCCGGTGCCGGAGCCGCGGTGGCCGAGGCCGTTGCCGTGGCCCGGGCCCACGCCGGGGGGGTGCGGCCGGCCTTCGTCTGCCTGCTCGTGACGACGCCCTTCGCGGGGGCGCTCGAAGTCGCGCT
>CAJPFO010000026.1 GCA_905339255.1 Myxococcaceae bacterium | reverse complement strand
CGGCACGACGCCGCCGTGGCCGCGCAGCGCCGCCAGAACGCCGCCGAGGAGCAGGCGCAGGCGCAGGCCCGGCGGCAGGCGGCGTCGGCGGAGATCCACGACGGCGAGACCGTCACCCAGATGTGGGACCAGGCGACGGCGGCGGCGCTGGCGTATGGCGACAAAGGCTGGGAGGCGATGCAGTCCATCAGCCGGGCCATCGGCGGGGCCGGGGCATCGTGGAACCTGTATTTTGAAATCGCCGGGCGCTGGAACGAGCAGGCCGCCAAGCAGGCCGAAACTGTCGACCGGCTGACCGGCAACCTGCAAAAGGCGACCCAGACCGGTTACGGGCTGGGCGATGCCATCGCGGCCGCCAGCAAGCACTTCGACAAGATGGACGAGAACCACCTTGAAAAGCTCAACGCGGCGCTGGATGCCGCGAAGGCCAAGGTGCGGGAACTGGATGATGCCATCTCCGGGCGCTTGAACAGCCTGGCCGACGAGCTGGACCGCAAGCTGGGCAACGAACAGGCCATCGAACAGCGCCGCTATCAGGAGCAACAGAAACAGATCAAGCAAGACGTGGAAGTCGCCAAGGGGCTTGGCAGTTCGGACGCGCTGGCGAAGGCCAGGGAAGAGCAGCGCATAGCCAAGCAGATCCACGACCTGAACATGAAGGAAGCCCAGGCCAGGCAACAGGAAAAGCGACAACAGCCCCAGGCACAGGCACCGGCAGCGCCGGGCCAGGCGGCTACCCCGCAACATGCCGGGCTGGTGAATTTCGACGCGCTGGTAAACGGGCAGAAAATCCCGCTGAAGGCCGAATCCGCCGAGCAGGTGCATGCGCTGATAAAGCAAATCGGGCGGGCGGGCATGCGGACGGTGGGCCGATGAGCGCGTTCCTGGACGAAATCAAACTGCCTGACCAAGCCCTATGGGACTACTGGGCATCGGGATGGACCCCGGTGCAGACCACGGAAAGCCGGGCGCAGAGCGGGCGGCGCGTGGTGCAGCGCGGCGTCAAGATTGGCGGCAGGCCGGTGGTGATAGACCGCTGCTGGGCCGACTATGCCACCGTGCAGGCGTTGGAGGCCGCGCTGACCCGTGAATCCATGGTCCTGGCTTGGCACAACGGGCAAACCTACCCCTGCGAATGGGACCATGGCAACCGGCCCTTCGTCGCCGAGCCCATCATTGACTACACCGTCCCCGAGTCTGGGGACTGGTACGCACTCACCCTACGCCTGATTTTCCTATGACCACGCAAATCAACCAAGCCCAGATCGCGCTGTACCATCCCCAGAACGTCGGCGACTTCGCGGAGTCCGGCGGGCATGTCACATCCCGCCGGATAGACCCGCTGAAGGCTGACGAGATTTTCGGCGACCTGACCGACTGGGCCGTGGTGGACGGCGAAGTCGGCATCCGCTCGTTTTATGTCGGCATTGACTCGGACAACGCGGCGGTCTACTCGCACGGCCATGTGTTCATCGCCAAGGGCAGCGACAACCCGAACGTGCATCTGACGCTGTTTTCCACCGGCAGGCACGGCGACACCCGCGCCGACCTGCAAAACTACCTGGAAGGCGCGGGCATGGTGCAGGGGGCCGAGTCCCGCTGGGTGCTGAAAGGGGACCACATCCCCAACATGGGGACGATCCGGGCATTCAGCATCACGAATGCCAGAGGGCCGGAATACCCTGTGCAGGACGCAAGGCCGGACATTAACGACATCATCATGCTGTCCGTGGAGTCTCCTGGCCTGCCTGTCCACAAGCAGTATTTCCGGGTCGTCAAAATCCTGTCGGACAATGTCGTCATTGAGACGGACCAGGCCGGCGATTTTTACAAGTCGGTCATCGTGATCCAGTTAAGCCAGCGGCTTGACCAGAATTACCCGGGCGTTGACCAAGTGGTGCGCTATACCGCCTTTGCCCGCAAGACCTTGATCCGCACCACGCAATACGCCGACGCGCTGGAGGCCAAGGGCATCAAGCGGCTGGAGGCCGACATTCCCATTGGGTCCACCGCGTTAAAGGTCGACGGCCTGTTTTCGACGCTGGTGCCAAGGTCAGTCGCGTCAGACCCCATCGTCAACGAACCGCTGCTTCCCGGCAATGTCACGATGGCAGCCAGCGGCGCGGCGGGGTCGTTGTCCGCCAGCGCCGCATTGTCGGCAAGTGTCGGCCCGGTCTACGCCGCCACGCTGCACCTAGGCAGCCCGTTCCTGCCGAACTCGCTGGCCCTGCTGATTGACGGCGTGGCGCACCAGGACGACGGGCAGGGCGGCGTCACCGGCCCGACCGGGACGCTGTACTCGGGCACGGCGGACTATGCCGGGCGCAAGGTCATCGTGACCAAGGAAAGCGCCTGGACGGCCACCGTGTCCGCCACGGCAACCCCCGCCGCCCCCATCGACAACACATCTTTCACGGCGGCGATTGACGTGACTGCCAACAACCTGTCCAGCGACTGGGTTGAAAACCTAAACCCGCCTCCGGCCCCCGGCACCGTGGTGGCCGAGTACAAGGCTTCCCAGCGCTGGCACAGGCTGGCCGACGATGCCAAGGGCCATCTGCTCGGGGCCGAAGGGACCGGCGCGGGCAGCGCGGATTACACGACCGGCGACGCGGTGCTTTCGACCGCCGCCTATGCCGACATCGGCTCGAAAATCCTGTGGTCGTGGGGCACCCGGCAGCAGGCCACCAACCGGGCGGGGACCACGCTCACGCTAACCCCGGCCATGCTGATCGACCTGGCCCATGCGCCACGGCCCGGAACCTACGCCGTGTCATGGCTCAGCGGCGGCGTGACCAAGACCGCCACGGCCAATGCTTACGGGGATCTGGGCGGGGATGCCACCGGGCGGCTTTTGGCGTCCGCCAAGAAGGTTTGGCTGCAACCGGCGCAATTGCCGGACTCGAACAGCGAGTTTTCCAGCGCTTACGACTGGGGCGCGATTTCAAGCGAAACCTTCAACCCGGTCATCCGCGCTGGCGGCGCGGCCGGCGAGATACTGGTCGGCATGAACAACACGCATTTCGTGGGGGGGATCAACGTCGATGTCGGCATGGCCATCTCGTTCTACGACTGGAACAACGGCATCCAAACGATTGTCCGGGCATCGCTTGACGATGCGACATCGATGACCTGCGTGTTGACCACCGCCAGCCCGATGTTGCCGGGTTCCGTGCATGTCAAATATCCCCTAGGGCACGTCGGCGTGACGCTGGCCAGCACGGGCGACGAGACCGACATGGTCGAACTGGTCGACGACGGGCTGGGCAAGCTGAAAGTGGCGGGCGGTCCGGGCGTTTTGATTGGTCTCGTCTTGACGGCATCGGCGGTGGATTACGTCAACAAAACCCTCACGATCCCCGTGGTCCTGCCTCCGAACGGCATCCGGTACGGCTGGACGCTGATGTACTGGAACGGTGTCAGTTACCCGGTACCGGCCTATGGGCCAAACCCCTTCATCTGGAAGGAAGGCAGCGCCGTGTCGGTGTCCTACCAGGTGGACACCGGAACGCCGACCACGGTGACGGGCGAGACAGCCGCCGTCCCGCCCTTGGAGATCGACCTGGCCCCCGGCACCTCAAACCCAATCGCCCCGGCATCCGTCCGCTTTGGGCTGGGCGGGTCCCATTATGTGGATCTCGACGGCGCGTTGGCGCGTGACATCGACCCTGCGACCGGGTCCGGGACGGCATCGGGCGAGATCCACTACGACGCGGGAAAGGCGCTGGTGACATCCTGGCCGTCCGGGTCCGGCTCGACGGTGACAGTGACCGCCTTGGCGACGGTCAACGGGCTGGTGAGCGTGGCGAATGTGGCCGGCCGCGTTTCGGCCCCCCTCGCGCCCGGACAGTTCATCGTCCGGGCAACCGGCATCGACGGCACCGCCGTCCACCTCTCCACCAACATCAACGGCGTCATCTCCGGGGATTGGGGCGCGGGCCTGGTGGACTGGACCAGCGGCATATTCGGGATTCGGTTTGGCCGCTGGCTGGCCGAGTCCAGCCCCCTATGGCAGGGCAGCCCGACGGCCTACGCGGATGCCGAGCATGGGACGCCGGACCCCGCCATCCGCTGGCGCCCGTTGCAGGTAATCCCGTCGCTGGGCCGCTATGATGCCGTGGCGCAATCCTACCTGCCCATATCAAGCGCACGGCTGGGCATCCAGGTTGAGCGGCTTCCGCCCGGCGGGGAAGTCCAGTCGTTCCGCGCCGGGGACATGTGCGTGATCCACCGGCGGCACACCGTCACGCTGCCCAACCCGGTGGTGGCGGATGCGGTCATCGAACTGGGCGAGCCGCTGGTGACATGGGCGCGGCTGCTTGATGCCAACGGTTTGGAGGTTCCGACCACCGAGTACAGCGCCACGCCCGCCCAGCTTGACCTGGGCCGCATTGTCATCGCCCCTTCCGTCAACCTGGCCGGGTTCACCCAGCCCTTGGTTGCCGAATATGGCATTGAGGATCTGGTGAAGCTCACGGACAACGTCAACGTCAGCGGCGACTTGGAATTCCACCCGGAAACCCGCCATGCCTATTACGCCGCCAATTCCCACGTCTCGGGCGCGTTGTTCATCGGGGACCGGCAGGCGCGGATCACGCTGGCCTTCGAGCTGGCGAACTTCTCGCAAGGCTGGACCGACACGCCTTACGGCGCGACGATCCTGGCCCAATACGACAGCGTGGGCTTCCCGCTGGTCGTCAAGAACTTCCCGGCCCCCACCGAGCGGTTTTTGGTCCTCTACACCGGCACCACCACCTTTGACTGTTACGGCGAGATTTCCGGGCTGGTCGGCTCGGGCACCACGACGGAGGATTTCTTTGTCACCGACCGCGCCTCGGGCCGCTGGTACATCCAAATCAAGCACCAGGGCTGGGGCGGGAACTGGTCGCCCGGCCAGGGCTACCGGTTCAACTACGAATCCGCCGCCTTCCCCCTCGCCATGGTGCGGGCGGCGGTGTCCGGGTCCGCCAACTCGACCGAAACCGACAACTTCCGCATCGGCCTTAGAGGCTATTCAAACAGGGTTTAAACATGTCCATCGACGTCTTCACCTTCAAATCCAACGACACCGGGGCGCCCACGCTGACCGGCCAGGCCGGTTCGCTGATTGCCTTGCTGGACGCGGTCTTGCTGGCGGCGGGCGGCTACAACAGCCGCACCATCACCGGCATCACCCGCGTCGGCACCGAGGCCACCGTGACCACCTCCGTGGCGCATGGCTACCAGCCGCTCCAGATAGTCGAGCAAGCCGGGATGGACCAGGCGGATTACAACGGCAAGTTCCGCATTACGGCAGTCACCTCCACCACCTACGGCATCACCGTGGCTAACTCCCCGGCCAGCCCCGCCACCGGCAGCGCGATGACCGCCAAGGTCGCCCCGGTGGGAGTGTGGAGCAAGGCGTTCAGCGGCGCGAACAAGGCGGCGTATCAGTCCGGCAACGCGCAGGCGACAGGGTTTCATTTGCGGGTGGACGACACCGGGACACCCGGCAACCAAGGGGCCAGAAACGCTTGGGTGCGCGGCTATGAGTCTATGTCCGACATGGACAATGGCTTGGGGCTGTTCCCCACTGTCGCGGCACTGGCGAACGGATACGCCTGGCACAAGTCGAACACGGCGGATTCGACGGCCCGGCCATGGGTTGTCATCGCCACCGAAAAATGCGTCTGGCTGCTGGTGTCCTTCAATGCCACAGACCCGCTGGCATCGGCGACGATCTACGACGGCTATTTCTTCGGAGACCTGGCATCGTCAAGGAAGGCGGGCGACGCCTACCATTGTTTGTTGGCGGGCAACGGGCTGGAAACCATCGACATTTACAACCAGTTGTTTGCGTCGGTCAGTGTGACGGGCGCCCTGCCGAATCCGACGTATTATCCCTCCATGGCCCGGTCCTACACCGGCGCGGGCACTCCCAGCGCCAATGGCGG
>CAJPFO010000025.1 GCA_905339255.1 Myxococcaceae bacterium | reverse complement strand
GGAGCTCCGGTGGTCGCGTGGCGCTACGCCGACGGCCAGCACTGGGACGAGCGCGCCTTCCGAATCCCGGCCGGGGCGGTGCGCGCGGAAGCAGCGCTCTTCTACCAGAGCACGCCTCGCGAGTACATCGAGCATCTGCGCGACGCGAACGTGACGGACCATTGGGGAACGACCCTCTACGAGAGCTGGGAGGCCACGGGCCGCGGCGCACCGATCGAGATGGCGCGGGCCGAACTCGAGTATCCGCCGAACCCCTGCAGCGAGCTCCGACCGGGGGAGTCTGCGCCGCCGGCCGACGTGCTCGTCTCGGCGGATGCGTCGGGAAGGAGCACGCTTCGCTTCCGCAGTGTCACGATCGACCTGCCCGAGCCGCTCGCGATCGATCCCGTGAGCGAAGCCGTGGCGCTCTCGGTCTCCGATCCCGCCGGAATCGTCTGGGGGGCGAGCATCGCTGAGGGAGGTTTCGTGGCGCAGGAGGGCGGAGGCTTCGCGCTCGCACCGGGGGCTCGCGGTGCGGCCGGGCTCGACGACGCGAGGCTCTCGACGGGGCCGTCGGGACGCGAGGTCGCCGTCGAGGCACGGGGCACGGGGCAGTGGCGGCCGATCCAGCCGGGCGAGGGAAGCGTCGCGATCCGCGTCGGTGACGTGTGTTTCGTCGGCCCGGCGAAGTTCTGCGAAGCGGCGCAGAGCGCCACGGCCTGCCCCTGATCCGAGCGCTACGCCAACGCGACACCCGTGACGGCGCGCGCTCTTGCGCCTCGGAGGGCGACCCACCGGGTCGCCCCTACCGCGGATGGTGTTCAGGTCGTGAACGCGGACGGTGTCCGGGGCGCGCGCCCGGGTCGGTTCCGTGCCGCGAACGCGCGCGGCGTCCAGGGGCGCACGCGGACGGCATCCGCGGCGCGGATGCAGACGACGTCCGTGGGCGGGTGGATTCCGTGACCCGGACGCGGGTGGATTCCGTGACGCGGGCGGGTTTCGTGCCGTGCTGTCCGGCCGGGTCCCGTACCGACGCGTCCCGCCGCGGGCGACGGGGATGGCGCGATCCGGTGTAGGGGCGACCCGGTGGGTCGCCCCGGTCGCGCGGGCTCAGAAGTCGCTGAACTCCTGTTTCGAGTCGATGTTCCGAGCGACCTTGTTCTGCTCCCAGTTCACGTTCCACGACGCCATCTTGGCGAAGGTCGTCGGGAAGGGAAGACGCCGGAGCATCGAGCGGAACGAATAGAAGTCGCAGTGGAGCTCCGAGACGCGGTCGACGAGCTCGTCGGGCGTGAACCGGAGCGGGCGGAAGTGGCAGGTGACCCCCGGCCAGCGCTCCATGTTGGGCTCGTCGAGAAGGCGGCCTTCGTCCTTCATGCGCTGAAAGAGCGGCGTCCCGTGCAGGGGGGTCATCACGTTGAAGTAGGCGGCCGGCACCTTGTACTTCATGAGGAACTCGCGAGTCGCTTCGAAGACGCTCGCGTCCTCGGTGTCCGATCCGAAGACGAAGTTGAACGAGTAGCTGATGTCGCGCTCCGAGAGATTGCGGATCACGGCCTCGACGTCGATGCGGTTGAAGTTCTTGCTCATCGAGTCGAGCGTCTCGCGGTCGACGCTCTCGAGCCCCATGTTGACGTGGAGGAGCCCCGAGCGCTTGGCGACGTCGAGGAACTTCCCGTCGAGGCAAAAACGCGGCGAGAAGAGCGCCGACCAGTGGATCTCGAGCGGGATCAGCGCCTCCATGAACTCTTGCGTGCGCTTGGGATTGCCGGCGAACTGGCTCGCCGCAAAGAAGATGTGGCGGCTCCCGCAGCGCTTGATCTCCTCGACGACGTCCTCGGTCGGGCGGTAGCGGTAGCCGTAATCGCCGTTCAAGCGCCGCTCGGCGCAGAAGTCGCAGGTGTAGGGGCAGCCGCGCGAATACTGGATCACGTTCGGGCGGTAGAAGACGTAGTGCTTCGGATTGAGAAGCTCCCAGCGCGGCATCGGCATCCCGGCGAGGTCGGCGGGGGTGTCGCGGCGGTAGAACTGCTTGAGGCGCCCCGCGGCGGCGTCCTCGAGCATGCGCGGGAAGATCTCCTCGCACTCGCCGATGCAGACGCCGTCGGCGTGCTCGCCCATCTCCTCGGCGTGGAAGGTCGCGTGCGGACCGCCCATGAGGACGGTCACGCCGCGCTTCCGGAACTCGTGCGCGAGCTCGTAGGCGCGAAACGAAGTGACGCTCCGAACGGTGATCGCGACCACGTCGGCCGGAAGGTCGTAGTCGACCTCTTCGACTGCGTCGTCGACGAGCGTCACGTCCCACTCGGGGGGTGCGAGCGCGGCGAGGTACGGCATGACGGCGCCGACGAGCTTCCGCTTGCGGAACTTGTTGGGAATCCGGCTATGCGGATAGCGATATCCGGTGGCCTGGATGATCGTGAGCTTCGGCATTCGAGGACCCTCCCTGACTTCGTCTTCGCGCTCGCGCAATCGCACCCTGCGTCCGGGCCGGGACCCGGGCGCGGGCGAAGCGACGGCGGCTCGAAGGGCGGGTTCCTCGCGAGCAGCTCGTGCCGACACCTTTTCGCTGTTCTCGCCGGCGAGCGGGCGCAGTGGCCTCCCCCCAGCGCGGCGGATCGTACCGCGTCCGCGGCCGCGATCACGCCTTCAGGCCACGGGGCTCGGGGGCGGGCACCGACCTTTTCCGAGCCCCCCCTGCGAGCGGGAGCCCCGCGGCCTCAGGTGGGCGGCAGCCAGCGCTCGACGCGGGCCTCAGCCGCGAGATCGACCTCGGCGTCGAGATCGCCGAAGCGGTTCGCGAGCTCGTCGCGCAGGCGCTCGGCGAGCGCCGCGATGCTCTCGTCGGGAAGCTCCCAGAGCCGCGAAAACGTCCGGCGCTCGACCATCTCGACCACCTCGGCGGGTCGGATCCGCTTCACGAACTCGAGCCTCTCGGGCTCGCCCACCCGTCGCCAACCGCTCTCGGCGAGAAAGCGCTCGCGCTCTCCTTCGCGAACCCCTCGGTTCTCGAGACCCCGGGGCTCGAAGACGCGAAGGAGATCGGCGGCCGGGACCCCCGTCCAGCCGTGGAGCAGCGGGGCCCCCGGACGGAGCGCGCGGGTGACCTCCCGCAGCGCGCGGCGCCAGTCCGGGATCAGGTGGAAGACGTGAACGGCCACCGCGGCGTCGAAAGAGGCGTCGCGGTAGGGAAGCCGGGTCGCGTCGGCGCGCACCGCGCGAACGCGTTCGCCGCTTCGCTTGCCTTCGAGCCGGGCGAGCATCGGCCGCGAGAGATCGACGCCGAAGACGGTCCCGACGCGCCGCGAGAGCGCGAGCGCGATTCGGCCGGTGCCGATCCCGATCTCGAGCACACGGGAATCGGACCTGAGGCCGCCGGCGCGAGCAAAGAGGTCGGCCACCTGCGCGTCGACGCCAGGCGGAAGGCCGCGGGTCTCGTCGTACTCGCCCGCGACCCGGTCGAAGGCGAGCGATCGGAGCGCCTCGTCGGCGAGCGGTCCCGTCTGCGTCTTCGCCATTGACTCGAGGATCGCAGATGCCGCGCGCGGCGTCCCGCGCCGGTCGGCGCAGCACTCGGTCTCGAGGTAGCGGAGCATCGCGCACAGGCGCCCGGGCTCTTCACCGGCGGCACCGATGCGCGCTACTACGCGAAGCTCACGCCGAACGTCTTCCGCTTCACCCCCGTCCGCGGGACGATCGAGGATCTCTCCGGGATCCACGGCGCGAACGAGCGGATCGCGATCCGCGTCTACGCCAGCGCCGTGCGCTTCTACGTTCGTCTCGTCGAGAACGCCGCGGGGCAGGCCGAGCGCGTCGCCGCGACGCTGGCACGCTGAGCCCCCGCTCGCCTACGCTGCGCGCCCTCGGAGCTCGCGACGGGATCGATCCCGATCGCGCCTGCGAGAGAGATGCTTCGGGCACCGCTCGGCGGGCTCGCAGTGGAGGCGGCGTCGGACGATGGCCACGATCCTGTTCCGCAACGGCACCGTCTGGGACGGAGACCCTCCGCTCCCGCGACGGGGCTGGCTCCTGGTTCACGGCGACCAGATCGCGGCGTGCGGCGCGGCGTCGGAGCCCGAGCCGGCTTCGGAAACCTCCGTCGATCTCGGCGGCGCGCACCTGGTCGCGGGCTTCTGCGACGCGCACTCGCATCTCTCGGTCGGCGCCTGGCTCCCGGCGGTCGGCGACGGCCGCGCGATTGCGAGCTTCGATGCGGCGCTTTCCGCCGTGCGGGATGCCGCGTCGGCGAAACAGACCGCGGGCTTCATCGTCTTCGGCCGCGTCGATCTCGAGTCGTGGCCTCGGGGAAGTGGGTTCGATGCACACGCCCTCGACGAAGCGAGCGGCGGTCGGCCGGTGCTGCTCCTCGATCTCACGCTCCACCGCGGTCTGCTCTCGGAAGAGGGCCTTCGGCGCTGCGAGATCACACGAAACACGCACGATCCCAGGGGCGATATCGAGCGCGGGCGTCGTGGCGATCCGACCGGACTCGTCTGGGAGCGGTTTTTCGGCCGCGCGGTCTTCGTCGCGCTCCGGAGCCTCGCCGCCGAGGCCGGCGAAGCGGGTGTCGATGGCCTGCTCGATCGCGAGGCGAAGGCGCATCTGCGCCTCG
>CAJPFO010000024.1 GCA_905339255.1 Myxococcaceae bacterium | reverse complement strand
GGATCGGCATGATCCTGATCGTCCCGCGGGAGCAGGCCGACGACATCACGCAGCGGCTCCAGGGGATGGGCGAGCGCGTCTACGTGATCGGCGAGATCGAGCGCAAGGCTCCCGACGAGCCGCCGCTGCTCTACGGCCCGTCGCAAAGGCGAGGCGCCTAGTGCGGGGCGTCGCCGAAGCGGCGCCCTCGGCGAGCCTGCGTGCGCGCCGCTGGGACGTCGTGATCCTCGGCGCCTCGCTTCCGGGGCTCGTGGCCGCGGCGCGCTTCGGCCTCGACGGCCTGCGGGTGCTCGTCGTCGAGGAAGAGGCGGCGACACGGCGCTTCGCAGGCCTTCGCGAGCCCTTCCTGATCCCGGGAAACGCGAACGGCGGAGTCCTCGACGCGTGCATGAAGGCGATCACGGTGCCGCTCATCGAGCGCCGCAAGCTCGAGCCCGAAGCGATCTCGCTCCAGGTCGTCCTGCCGGAGGTTCGCCTCGACATCGGCGACTCCGCGCTCACCATGGAAGAGCTCGTGGCCTGGGGCCTCGCCAAACCCGAGGAGGCGAACGCCCTCGTCAAGGGAATCCAGGCCGCCGGCCTCGCCGAACGGGAGGCCATGCTCGAGGCCGGGATCGTCCGCGGCGCCGCGCCACGGAGCGCGCCCCGCGCGCCGGGTGCGGTGCGCCTCACGAAGCACGGCCGCGGCCTTCCCGAGGAGGTCGCAAAGCCGTCGCCGCGGCTCGCCCCCGTCCTCGATGCGCAGGTCCGTGCGCTCTCGAACCTCGCCGCCGCCCCAGTCCCGCCCGAGGCGCGCGGGCGCCTGCTCGGCTCCGCCCTCGAAGGGGCGTGGAGCCACCGGACGGCCGAGGGCTTCTTGCGCGGTTGTCTGCGTCGTCGGATCCAGTCGCTCTTCGGCGAGTTCCGGACGCTCGCCGGCCGCTTCGATCTCGTGAGTGTCGGGAACCATCCCGGGATCTCGCTCCCGGGAGGCAACGACGTCTGGATCGGCCGAGCGCTCGTCGTGAACGCGCCGCGCGGACGCCTCGGAGCGGCGCTCCGCGAACTCGGTTCGGATCCCTCGGATCTGCTCGACGCGCCGCCGCCGACACGGAGACGTGTCGTCGTCCACCTGCGCGTCCGACGTTCGGTCCTTCCCGAGGCGATGGCATCGCGCGTGGTGTGGCTCCGCGACCCCTCGAAACCCGCGGACGGAACGAATCTGATCTGCCTCTCGCTCTTCCCGGCTCCGCAAGCCGGCTCGGACCGGATCGAGCTCGTGGCGTCGGCCATCGTCCCCGAGGCGGACGCGGCGGCAGACGCCGCCGCGATCGAGGCCGAGATCGAAGCGGCCGCTCGTTCGCTCATGCCGTTTTCCGAAGGCGCCGTCTCGCGCGAAGCCGTCCCGCCGGTCCGCTGGGACGACGACGACGCGCTCTGCGATCCGCGCATGGGCGAGGGATGGCCGGTCGAGGCCGAGGTTCGTCTCTCGACGAAACCTCCCGTCTACGCCCTTCCCCGCGAGGCCGTCGGTGCGCTCGGCGTCGAAGGAGACCTCCTGCTCGGCTGGCGCGCCGCGGAGCTCGTCCGTAGCGAGCTCGCCTAGGGTACCGACCCGAGACGGCGCGCGTCGATCTCCTCGCCGCGCGATGGAGCCCGCTCGACGCGCAGATGCCCCGCGATCAGGGCGCTCCGGCCGCGGGCGGAGCGTTCCAGAGTGCGACGACGGCCACGTCGCGTTCGAAAGAGAGCACGCTCACCGTCGCCGTCCCGAGCGCGAAGCGGCGCCCCTCTCGCGTCGGGAGCGAGAGCCAACGTGCGGTGAGCACGCGACCCATGTGCCCGTGCGAGAAGACTGCGACGTCTCCCGCTGCGGCTCGGACCCGCTCGATCACGCGCTCGGCCCTGGCGGCGATCGCGTCGGCCGTCTCGCCTCCGGGACACGGGTGCGTGAAAACCGTCCAGCCTGGAACCCGCTCGCGGATCTCGGCGGTGGTGAGCCCCTCGTAGTCGCCGTAATCCCACTCGGCGAGGTCGGGATCGACCTCGATCCGCTCGCCCAGGCCTGCGAGTCGCGCGGTTTCGAGGGCACGCAGTCGCGGGCTCGAGAGGACGAGCGCGAAGCGCTCGTCCTCGAGCGCGGGAGCGAGCCTCCGCGCCACCGCGCGCCCCTCGTCGGTGAGCGGGACGTCGGTGGTTCCCGTGTGCCGCCCCGAGAGGCTCCAGGGTGTCTCGCCGTGGCGAACCAGGAACAAGCGTCCCCCGGCTCCACCCTCGAGGTTCGGACCGACGTCGGCCCTTGCGGGATCCCTGCTCATGTCTGCACTCCTCGAGAGGCCGCGACTCCCGCACGAAGCGACGTCGCCCGCCCGTACGCCGCCACCACCGCCGCGAGGGCCTCCATGCGTGCAACGATTGCCGAAGCCCGTGGCGGCCGCTCTCCGTAGCGCGCCCGCTCGACCGATCGGACGAAGTCCCGGATGCCGAGAGCCGTCGGATCCGGAACCGCCACCGAGCGGCCCTCCCCCTCGAATCGGAAGCTCCAATCCGAGGCATCGACGAGTCGCCGCGCGCGGCGACCGTCGATCTCGAGCCAGACCTCGCGCGGAGGATGCTGCCCGCCGACGAGTTCGACGTCCACGTCGATCGCGCTCGACCGGTTCACCCAGCGCGCCACGATCCGAACCCGCCGCCCCTCGTCGTCGACCTCCGGAAAGCCGATCTCCTCCGCAGCCCCGGAACCGTCCGCTCCCGCGAGCGCCTGGACGATCGAGAGCGGATGCGGGAGCGCGTCGACGAGCATGGCAGCGCCCCGCTCCCCCGGAGAGAGCCGCATCGCGAAGCGACGGATTCCCTGGTCGAGCGCTCCGGGATGGAGCGACTCGAACGCCGGCAATGCCCACGGCCATTGGCAATGCTCGCGGAGCACGAGCGCTCGCGCCGCGAAGCCGTCGACGAAGCGCCTCGTTTCCCCCACCACGTCGCTCCCGCCCCAGACGAAGGGCTTCTCGCAGAGCACGTGGAGCCCCGCTTCGAGCGCCGCCGCGAGCGCGACGCGATGCGTCTCGTGGGGAGAGAGGACCGCGAGCGCGTCGAGACGCTCGCCGGCCACGAGCCGCTCGATCCCGACATGGCCGCGCGCCTCGATCCCCGCCGCGGCGAGCGCGCGCGCGGCCTCCTCGACCGATTCGGGGCCCGTCCCGGCGAAGGCCACGACCCGTGCTCCTGCCGCGCGCAGGTCTCGCGCCACGAACGGTCCGAGCCCCGAGCGAAGACGCCTCGCACCGACGATTCCGACACGGATCGCGGTCACGAGTCGTGGGCCCTCGCGAGTGCTTCCCGATACAGCGACTCGACCTTCTCGGCGAGCCGAGGCGGGGAAAAGCGCTCACGCGCGTCGCAGGCCGCGGCCACACCGAATCGCTCGCGAAGCGTCGGATCCATGAGAAGTCGCGACCAGGCGGTCGCGAGCGACTCGGGCGTCTCGTCGACGACGAACCCGGTCTCGCCACCACGAACGATCTCGGCGAGCGCACCTCGCCGCGTCGTCACGGCAGCGATCCCGCACGCCGCAGCCTCGAGAAGCGCTCGGCAGGTGCCGTCGGACCCCGGGACGAGGAACGTGAAGACGTCGATCGCACGAAGCACCTCGGCGTAGTCTGCGACCCGATAGCCCGCGAAGACCACGCGCTCGGAAATCCCGAGCCGCTCGGCCGGGATCTCGGCGAGCTCGCGGCGTCGCGTGCCGCGGCCGACGACGAGCAGCCGTGCTGCGGAGTCCTCGCGAAACAGGCGCGCTGCAGCCTCGAGCAGCAGATCGAAACGGCGATGGGCCTGCACGCGGGCGACGATTCCGACGACGCGGTGTCCCTCCTCGAGCCCGAGCGACTCGCGCGTCCCCGGGGCCGGTGCGCGCGGAAAGAAGCGATCGAGGTCGACGGCACCGAACGCACCGGTGATCGGGCGCCCTCCGCGAAGCGCTGCGTGTCGTTCGGCGCTCCCCGGCGAGACACATACGAGCCCGTCGGTGCCCGGACCGAAGAGCCAGCGGCTCCACGGCCTGCGTGGCGGGGGGTCCGCGCTTCGCAGCGAGCGGACGATCGCGACGCCGCCGCGCCTTCGAAGGCCCGACGTGGCCCGCAAGGCGAGCAGATGGTCTCGCGAGTGCCAGACGTGGACGATCTCGGCCCCCTCCTTCACGAGCAGCCCTCGGAGCCTCCGAACGTCGCCGAGATCGCCCAGGGGCCGAAGCCCGCGGGCGCGCGAGAGCGTGATCGCAGGCGCGATCCCTGCCGCGCGCGCCTCGCCGGCGAGCGAGCGCAGCGCCGAAGGC
>CAJPFO010000023.1 GCA_905339255.1 Myxococcaceae bacterium | reverse complement strand
GCGCCGCCACAGCACGTCGTCGGCCGTGCGTGCCCATTCGTGTTCGTGCAGGTAGCGCAGCTCGGCTTCGTAAAGCCCCGGCGCCACCACTTCGCCGAGTCCGTCGCGCAGCAGCAGCTCGACGCGCGAGCCGTAGGCACGCGCCCAGCGCCGCGCCATCGGCTCGCTCAGCTCGGGGTGGCGCAGCGTCAGCGCCTGCTCGAAGCGCTGGAAGTCACCGTCAGGCCGCTGCGCGGTGCCGATCCAGCCACTCAGGTCGCCGCCCGGCAGGAAGGCGTCCTGGGTCCAGGCCCCGCGGCTGCCGCCCAGCGGCGCGGCCAGCATGTCGGCGGCTTCTTCGGCCAGCTTGCGGAAGGTGGTCATCTTGCCGCCCCATACCGTCAACAGCGGCGCGGCGCGGGTGTCGAGTTCGAGCTGGTAGTCGCGGGTCACCGCCGCCGGGTTGGCGGCTTCGTCTTCGAGCAGTGGGCGCACGCCCGAGTAGCTCCACACCACGTCGGCGGGCGTCACCGTCTGCCTCATGTACCTGCTCGCCTGTTCACACAGGTAGGCGATCTCGTCGGCGGCGATCCGGGCCTGGCCGACCGGGCCGTTGTGCTCGACATCGGTGGTGCCGATGAGCGTGAACTCGCCTTCATAGGGGATCACGAAGATGATGCGGCGGTCGGGGCTTTGCAGCACGTACGCCGTCTGGTGGTCGAACAGCTTGCGCACGACGATGTGGCTGCCCTTGACCAGGCGCAGCGTCTTCGAATCCTGGATGTGGGCGTGCTCGCGCAGGAACTGCGCCGCCCACGGCCCGGCCGCGTTGACCAGCACCTTCGCCTGCACGCTGCGCTCTTGGCCGCCTGGGCCCTGCAGCGTCACCTGCCAGCCGCTTGCCGCACGCTGCGCATCGGCGCAGCGCCAGCGTGTCAGCACCTCGGCGCCGCGTTCGCGTGCGTCGACGGCGTTGAGCACCACCAGGCGCGCGTCGTCCACCCAGCCGTCGGAGTAGGCGAAGCCCTTGCTGTATCGCGGCTTGAGCGGCTGGCCGATCTCGCCGTGGCGCAGGTCGACGGTGGCCGAGGCCGGCAGCACCTCGCGGCGCGCGAGGTGGTCGTAGAGGAACAGGCCGATGCGCATCATCCACACCGGCCGCATGCTCGGGTCGTGCGGCAGCAC
>CAJPFO010000022.1 GCA_905339255.1 Myxococcaceae bacterium | reverse complement strand
CGAGCCCACGTGTCGCTCGACGACGACGGTCACACCCTCCGCCGCCGCGGCATCGGCAGCCGTCCGGAGCATCTCGACGACGGCGGCGAAGCCCTGATCCGCCCCCTCTTGCGGTTCGGCCCAGACGCGGAGCAGTGGCGCTCCGAGAGCGGCCGCGAGCGCTGCCTCCCGCCGAGCCACATCGAGACCGACGTTTCCGAAGCGTCCGAGGTAGGAACCGTAGGCGACGATCGAGACGCCTTCCTCGCGAACCGCTCGTCCGGCCTCGCGCGCGCTCGCCTCTCCGGCCTCCGGATCGAGGTGGGGCGGGCGGGCCGTCACCTCGATCGCGTCACAGCCGGCGTTCTTCGCAACCCGCGCCGCCGCGCCGATCGGACGGTCGAGAGCCGAAATCGAGCAGAACCCGAGGACCGGGCGTTTCATCGAGATCCCTCCTACGCGACCCGCGAAAGGTCCTCGCCGCGGACGGCATGGACGAGCGCCTCTCCGCGCGCGAGCCGCTCGATTTCCTCGACCGCGAGACGCGCCATCCGCCGCGTCTCGGTGCCCATCGACCCCGCGATGTGCGGCGTCAGGAATACGTTCGGCAGCTCGTAGAGCCTGGAGCCGGGCGGAAGGATCTCGGGATCGGTGGTGTCGATCACGGCGTCGATCCTTCCACTCGCGAGTTCCCGTTCGAGCGCTTCGTGATCGACGAGCCAGCCGCGAGCGGTGTTGACGAGCGTCGCGCCGTCCCGGAGCAGCGCGAGCCGCCTCGCGTCGAGCAGGTGGTGTGTCTCGGCGAGCGCCGGCGCGTGGAGGCTCACGACGTCGCTCTCCCGCAAGAGATCGTCGAGTTCGATCTTCCTGGCCCCGAGCCTCGAAGCCTCGGCTTCGTCGACGAGCGGGTCGTACAAGAGCCGCTCGAGCTCGAAGGAGCGCAGGAGATCGAGGACCCGCCGTCCGATGTGCGACGCGCCGACGATCCCCACCGTCTTCTCGTAGTTGCCGAGCCCGGGACACTCCTTGGCCCAGAAGCGGAACCCCTTCACCTCGCGGTAGCGCTCCCGCAGCCGGAAGACGCGCTTGTTGGCGAGCAGGATCGCGGCGAGCGAGAACTCCGCGACGGGGATCGCGTTGGCGGCCGCGGCCGAGCTCACGGCGATTCCCCGAGCGAAGCAGGCCGCGCCGACGTGCTGCTTCACGGTTCCTGCCGCGTGGACGATGGCACGAAGCTTCGGTGCGCGCGCGAGAAAGGCCTCGTCGAGAAGGGGGCATCCCCAGGACGTGAGAAGCACCTCGACCCGGGCGAGAAGCGCGTCGGCACGCGGCTCATCGAAACGGGCGAGCGGCTCGCGGTCGAGGAGGTCTCCGGCGCGCGCGAGCCGTGCACGCAGACCGTCGTCGAAGAGGTCGGCCGTGAGCACCGGCGCCATCGCCATCACGATCGCCGGCCGCACGCCCCCTGCCATCTCCGCTCCTTCCCGCCCCTTCGCCGATCCCGATCGCCGCACACCCCTTCCGGCTTCGCCGCAGAACGGGGTGTCGGACGGAACGCCTAGTCTAGAGTATGCGCGAGAGCGGAGGAAGCGCATGAACGGAGCGCTCGCGTTGCTTCGGACGGCAGAGGGTGCGGGGGCGAACATCTGCTTCGCGAACCCGGGAACGACGGAGCTCCCGCTCGTCGCCGCGCTCGACCGCGTGCCGGGAATCCGTCCGGTGCTCTGCCTGTTCGAAGGCGGCTGCAGTGGCAGCGCGGACGGCTGGGCGCGGATGACCGGACGCCCCGCACTCACCCTCCTCCACCTCGGCCCCGGCCTCGCCAATGCCGCGGCGAACCTCCACAACGCGCGTCGAGCGCGGTCTCCGATCCTGAACGTGATCGGCGATCACGCGACGAGACATCTTCCTCACGATCCGCTCCTCGCCTCCGACATCGAGAGGATCGCCGCGTCGGTATCCGACACCGTTTTGCGTTGTTCGAGCGGAGCACGGGTGGCCGACACGACGGCGCGCGCGCTCGAGGCCGCGCTCGCGCCTCCGGGTCGGCCGGTCGCGCTCATCGTTGCCGACGACGTGCAATCCGAGCCCTCCTCGGCAGCGAGCACCCCGCCGCGAACGCGGCCGCCCGCGCGGGTCCCCCCCGAGACGGTCGAGCGGGCCGCGCGGACCCTACGCGCAGGCCGCGGCGCGATCCTCGTCGGGCGCGGCGGCGCTCTCGGACGTGGCCTCGAGGCTGCGGGCCGGATCGCCGCAGCGACGAAAGCGAGGCTCTTCAGCGAGACCTTCGCGGCGAGGCTCGAGCGGGGCCGCTCGCGACCTGTCGCGGAGCGCTTTCCGTATTTTCCCGAGCAGGCGCAGTCGGCGCTCGCGGGCATCCGGACCCTCGTCCTCGCGGGCGCTCGAGAACCGGTGGCGTTCTTCGGCTACCCGGGAAGGCCGAGCGTGCTCGTCCCGGAGGGTGGCTCGCTTCGGCTCGCGGGGCCCGACGAGGACGTGGCCCGCGCACTCGAGGATCTGGCAGACGCGCTCGATGCGCGTCAGCGAGCCACGACGGACGCTTCGCCGCCGGAGCCCACGCGGGGGCCTCTCGATCCGGTTCGGCTCGGGCTCGTCCTCGCGTACCACCAGCCCGAAAACGCCATCATCGTCGACGAGGGGCTTTCGAGCGCGGGCCCCTGGTTCGGAGCCTCGTCGGGCGCCCCGCCGCACGACGTGCTCGCGCTCACCGGAGGCGCGATCGGTGCGGGCCTTCCGCTCGCGACCGGAGCCGCCCTCGCCTGCCCGGATCGTCGAGTGATCGCGCTCCAGGCCGACGGAAGCGGACTCTACACGCTCCAATCACTCTGGACGCAAGCGCGAGAGGGCACGCATGTGGTCACGATCGTCTGCGCGAATCGGAGCTACCGGATCCTCCAGGTCGAACTCGCACGCGCGGGCCACGCCGAGCCGGGCCCGGCCGCGCGGGCCTTCACGGACCTCGCCGGGCCCGCTCCCGACTGGGTCGCGCTCGCGCGCGGCTTCGGAGTTCCGGCGACCCGCGTCGAGACGAGCGAGGAGTTGGCGCGCGCCCTCGAAAACGCCTTCCGCGAGAAGGGTCCGCACCTCGTCGAAGCCCTGCTCTAGATCTCCGATCCGACCGGATCGTGCCGCGCCCTCCGGAGCCCGCCCCTCGTCGGCGACTCGGCTACGCTCGCGCAATGCCGACCTTCGTGCTCCTCGGTTTCGATTCGGAAGCCTCTGCAGCGGGTCGCGCTCGAGCGCGGCCCGCACACCTCGAACACTGGCGCCCCCTCGACGCGGAAGGTCGCGTCCACTTCGGTGGGCCCCTGCTCGATGAAAGTGGAAGTCCCCGAGGAAGCGTTCTCGTCTTCGACGCGCCCGACCGTACCTCCGCCGAAGCCCACGCCGCGCGCGATCCCTACGTGACGAGCGGGGTCTTCGCCCGCCATGAGCTTCACGAGAGCCGTGCGGTCTTCCCCGAGGAGGGATCGGATCCGGCCTCCCGGCCGCGCCGGAGCCCTCCCTCCGGAGAGCAGGCCAGCAGGACGAGCGCCACGAACACCCCCGCGCCGGCTGCGAGAAAGACGCTCCGGTAGCCGGCTCGCGCCGCGAGGAAACCGAGCGCAGCCGTCGCCGTTGCGTTTCCTGCGTTGAACGATCCGTTGTAGAGGGCCATCACGCGGCCCCGCTCGTCGGCACCCGCCCCTTCGACCGCGAGCGCGTTGAATGCCGGATAGAACAGACCGTGCGCGATTCCGAAGAGCGCCCCGATCGGCTCGAGCAGTCCGCCTCGAAGCGCCGCCATCCCCGTCACGACCGCGCCGTAGGCGGCGAGCGAGGCCAGCGAGACGCGGTCGCGACCGAACTCGTCGGCGACCGATCCGAAGCCGAGGCGAACCGTCGCGGCGGCGATGGCGTATGCGATGAAGAACCCGCGCACGTGCTCGCGACCGAGCGCGAGGGCGAAGGGCTGCGAGTAGGTCATCATCGCTCCGAACGCAGCGCCCGAAGCCGCGACGACGAGCGCGATCCGGATCGAGCGGGGACGTCGGGCCACCTGCCAGAACGAAGACGATTCCCGGCCCGAAGGTCTCCGATCGGATTCGCGGACGCGAAGCGTGAGCAGCGCACAGCCGACTCCCGCCAACGCCGCAGTGAAGAAGACGCCGTCCCACCCCGCTCGCGCAGCGATCTCCTCGGAGATCGCCGGCGCGAGCGCGTGCATCGAGAGCATCGAGACGCCGAAGACCCCGAGCGCCTGGCCGAGACGTTCGGGAGGTGCCAGATCGCTCGCGAGCGTTGCCGACGCCGTGAACGTCATTGCAAAGGCCAGCCCCTGCAATGCGCGAAGGCCGTAGGCGATCGTTCCGACCTCGTGTACCCACGCGAAGCCAAGGGCCGTGGCGGCCATCAGGAGCGCCCCGGCCGTCATGAAGCTCCGACGCCCGAACCGGTCGACCAGCGTCCCGACGACGGGAATGAAGATCACCGACGTCACACCGAACGACGCCATCACGAGCCCGATCCCGTCGGGGCCGGCGCCGACCTCGACGGCGAGGAACTTCGGCAGCAAGAAGAAGCTCGCGAACGCGTAGCCGAACGCGGCCTGCGCGAGCAGGAGCGAGACGAAGCTCCGCGTGTAGAGAACCGTCACACGCGCGAGCTCCCGAGCCGATCCCCTCTCGTCAGCGGCCGACGATCGAGACGAAGCTCACGCAGCGTCCCGGCCCCCCGCCGAGATTGTGCGTGAGCCCGAGGCGGGGATCGCGGATCTGCCGCGGTCCGGCCTCGCCACGAAGCTGGAGCCACATCTCGTACATCATGCGGAGTCCGCTCGCGCCGATCGGATGCCCGAAGCTCTTGAGTCCGCCGTCGGGGTTCACGGGCTGCGGTCCGTCGAGATCGAAGCGACCCTCGAGGACGTCCTGCCAAGCTTTTCCCCTCGCGGAAAAGCCGAGATCCTCCATCAGCACGAGTTCGGTCGGCGTGAAGCAATCGTGGACTTCCGCCATCGAGATCTCGGCGCGCGGGTCGGAGACCCCCGCCTGCCGGTAGGCATCCTGCGCGCTCGCGACGACCTCGGGGAAGCTCGTGAAGTCGTAGTCCTGCTTGAGAGGGCCCTCGGCGGGACCGGCGACGAACGAGAGGGCCTTCACGAAGATCGGCCGATCGGTGTAGCGATGCGCGTCCTCCGCACGGCAGACGATCGCCGCCGCACTCCCGTCGGAGACGCCCGAGCAATCCATGATCCCGAGCATTCCGGCGACCTTCGGCGACGAGGCGATCGCCTCGATCGGCACTTCCTTGCGGAACGGCGCCTTCGGGTTCCTCGCACCGTTGCGATGGTTCTTGAAGGCGATCCTCGAGAGCACCTCCTTGAGCGTCTTCTCGTCGATCCCGTACTTCCGGGCATACGCCGGTGCGAGAAGCGAGAACGTCGCCGGCGCGGTCACTGCGGGCTCCGTGCCATCGGTGCACGCATTGCCGACCACGAGGCCCGAGTATCCCGAGTCCTTGAGCTTCTCGACGCCGATCGCCATCACGAGGTCGTAGGCGCCGCTCGCCACCGCATAGCACGCGTTGCGGAGCGCTTCGCTCCCCGTCGCGCAGTAGTTCTCGACGTGCGTCACCGGCTTGTACTGGAGTTTGAGCGGCTCGGAGAGCGTGAGGCCCGAGAGCCCGCTCCCCATCGTACCGAGCCAGTAGGCGTCGACCGCGTCGGGGGTGACGCCGGCCGAGCGATACGCCTCCTGCGAGGAATCGATCAGGAGATCGCCGGCGCTCTTCGCCCAATGCTCGCCGAAGGCCGTGCAGCCCATGCCGACGATCGCAACGCGGTCTCGGATTCCGTGGCTCCCCATGAGGCCTCCCTAGCGGCGCGGCCGCGCCTTCCAGAAATAGTTGTGGACCCCCTGCGCGGTGAACAAGCGGCGGAAGGTCATCTCGAGCTCGTCGCCGATGGCGACCTTCGCGGGATCGACGTCGGTGAGCTCGCATTGGAAGCGTCCCCCGCGCTCGAAGTCGACGACGGCCGCGACGACCGGCGGTTGGAGCGAATACGCGAGCCGGTCGACCGTGAACGTCGCGATGCGGCCCGAGGCGTCGGCGAACGGCTCGGGCTCCATCCGGTCGACCGCTCCGCACGCGACGCAGACGCGTTGCGGGGGAAGCTGCGCCGCCCCGCATGCCGTGCAGCGGCTCCCGGTGAAGGCGTATTTCCAGCGTTCGGCGCGCTGCATCGGAGGCGCCGCGGGACGCTCGGGATCGGGACGTCGCGGAGGCTCGAAAGGAAGGATCCCCCGCCACTTGAGCCACGTCGTCCATGCGAGATCCGCGCGCTTCGAAGAGATCCACGCATCGACGCGATGCGATGGCCTCGCCGCCTGGATCCGATCAGTCACCTCGAACACGACCGCCTCGGCGCCGTCGGCTCCCGAGACCACGAGGATGCGATCGCCGGGCGAGGCCGAGTCGAGGGCTCGAGCGAGCAGGAGCCCCGCGTGAGCGGCCCCGGCTCGACCGACACTCGAGGCGAGACGATCGGCGACACACTCGGGTTTGATTCCGAGCGTTGCGGCGAGACCCGCTGCCGCCCTCTCGCTGGTCGCCTCGGCGACGAGCAGCGCGAGGTCGGCGGGCTGGAGGCCAGCGCCGCGAAGCGCTCGGTGCGCCACGTCCTCGAGCAGAGGAGCGAGCACCTCGAGACCGAAGCGATCCTCCCACTGTCGCGCGAAGGGCATCTCGGGCGTGCGCCAGACGTCGAGATACTCGCTCGTCGCGGCGGCGCGTCCGATCACGCGGGCTCCGGCCTCGGAGTCGGGTCCGAGGACGAAGGCCGCGGCGGCGTCGCCTCCCGACCGTTCCCGGGGCCCCTCGGGCGCACCGATCACGACGTCGGACGCGCAGACCAGCACCCGACGGCCGGCCGTCGCGAGGTCGGCCCCGAGCCCGAGCGCGGAAAGACCCGATCGCGACGACGCGCCGAGGTCGGCCGATCCGGCCTCGTGAGGGAGCGCGCAAGCAGCATGGATGATGGCGGCGGCGAGTTTCTCGGCGTAGGGCGGGCTCGTCGTCGCGAAAAGGACCTGATCGGGCGCCGCGCCCTCGCGAAGCGCCTCGCGACAGGCCTCGACCGCCATGGAGACCGCGTCCTCGTCGAAGCTCGCCACGGCGCGCTCTCCCGCGCCGCCTGCGATCGCGCTGCGCGCGATCCGCGTGTAGGGAACGTAAGCGCCATAACGGACGATTCCGGCCAAGGGGACCTCCTCGCTCCCGAGTCTAACCGAACCAGGGGCGGCCACGGCGCATCCTCGCGCGGGCTAGCATGGGCCCGGGGCCGGAGGATCCCGATGGCGAAGGACACGGCGAAGACGGCGCTCAAGCGGAGCGTCCGCGCAGCGGTCGAATCGATGAGCGGCGAGCTCCTGCGGATCTCGCGGGAGATCCACTCGCGACCCGAGCTCGCCTTCGAAGAGCGCCACGCGGCGACCCTGCTCTGCGATGCCATCCGCAGCGAAGGCCTCGAGGTCGGGCGCCCGGCCTACGGCCTCGAGACCGCGTTCGAGGCGGAGTTCGGTCCTGCCGGAGCCGGGACCGTCGCGATCCTCGCCGAGTACGACGCGCTCCCGGAGATCGGCCATGCCTGCGGCCACAACCTGATCGCGACCGCGGCGCTCGGCGCGGGCCTTGCGCTCGCGAGGCTCGGCCCGGACCTTCCCGGCCGCGTGCGGCTGCTCGGAACGCCGGCCGAGGAGCGCGGGGGCGGCAAGGAGCTCATGGCGCGCGCGGGGGCCTTCGAAGGCGTCGACGCGGCGATGATGGTCCACCCCTCGTCGGGGG
>CAJPFO010000021.1 GCA_905339255.1 Myxococcaceae bacterium | reverse complement strand
ACCGCCGCGGCCGAAGCGAGGCGCGGCACGACGAGCGGGGCGCCATCCGGCCCCTCCAGGATCGTCGCGTCGATCCCGAAGGCCCGGCGGATCACCGGGGGGACGAGTACCTGCGAGGGCCGGCCGACGGCGATGATCTCGCCCTCGGCCAGCACGGCGAGCCGATCGCAGAAGCGCGAAGCGAGGCCGAGATCGTGGGAGACCACGAGAGCGCTTCGCCCTTCGCGGGTGACTTCGCGGACGAGCTCGAGCACCTCGAGGCGGTGGCGGAGGTCGAGAAACGCCGTGGGCTCGTCGAGGAGCCAGATGGGCGCGTCCTGCGCGAGCGCACGCGCGACGACGACGAGCTGCCGCTCGCCCCCCGAGAGCAGCGGCAGCGGCCGGTCTGCGAGATGCGCCACTCCGACGCGCTCGAGCGCGGCGTTTGCGATCGCCAGGTCTCGTGCCGTCTCGAAACCGAGCAGACCGAGGTGCGGCGCGCGCCCCATGAGCACCACTTCGAGCGCCCGGAACGCGAACGGAATCTGAGTCTCCTGCGGCACGACGGCGATCGTGCGCGCGAGCTCGGAGCGCGGGATCGACTCGAGCGGACGCCCCTCGACGAGAACACTTCCCCGCTCGGCGCGGACGAGCCTCGTAGCAACACGGACGAGTGTCGTCTTGCCGGCGCCGTTCGGACCGACGAGCCCGAGTACCTCTCCGGGCTCGAGCGAGAGGTCGACCTTGTGCAGCACCGCGCGGCCCTCGAATCCCGCGGCGACGTCGCGAAGCTCGAGCGCCGCGCTCATCTCGATCCGCCGCGGAGCTGCTCGCGACGCAAGAGGACCAAGAAAAGCGGCCCTCCGGCGAGGGCGGTCACGGCGCCGACCGGAAGCTCGCGACCCGGCAGGAGCACGCGCGCCGCCGTGTCGCAGACGAGCAGGAACGCAGCACCGCCGAGCGCGGCGCTCGGGACGAGCAAGCGATGCCCGGGTCCGAGAACGAGGCGGAGCAGGTGCGGGATGATGAGCCCGACGAAGCCGATCAACCCCGAGACCGCGACGGCGGCGCCGACCATGAGCGACGTCGCCACGAGAAGCAGGCGCTGGACGAGGCCGACGTCGACACCGAGCTGCGCGGCCGTCTCCTCTCCGAGCGCGAGGAGATCGAGCCCCCGCGAGAGCGGAAGTGCGCAGGCCAATCCGAGTGCGAGAAAGATCGCGACGGCGCCGGCGAGCTCGAGGCGCGCCGAAGAGAGGCTCCCGATCAGCCAGAGGAAGATTCCCGTGCCCTCGACGAGCCCCGAGAGCGAGGCGATGAAGACGATCGCTGCCGACGCCACGGCGTTGAAGACGACCCCCGTGAGGAGAAGGCTCGTCGACGAGAGCCTCCCCCGCGCCCCCGCCACGGCGAAGAGCAGGAGCGTGGTGACGAGTGCCCCTGCGAACGCGGCGGGCGGAACCCAGAGCGCTCCAATGCCGAAGCTCGCTCCGAGTCCGAGCACGCTGATCCCGCCGAGCGCTGCGCCGCCGGAGACGCCGAGCACGAAGGGGTCGGCGAGGGGGTTGCGGAGCAAGGCCTGGAAAAGGGTACCCGCGACCGAGAGCGAGGCGCCGACGAGGGCGGCGAGCACCACCCGCGGCAGCCGGACGGCGAGCACGATGTCGCGCTCGGCGGGCCCGCCGCCTCCGACGAGCACGCGAAGTGCGTCGCCCGGAGCGAGGCCGCTCGGCCCGAGCGCGAGGCTCGCGACGATCGCTGCGGCGAGAAGCGCGATCCCGGTACCGAGCACGGCGGCGAAGCGGCGCGGTGTAAGGATGCTCAAGGCGGGCCCTCTCGCGCGGTCGTCGCGGACGAACCCTGCACGGCCGTTGCAAGCGCGTCGAGCGCACGATCGAGACGTGGGCCCGGAAGCGTCACGAGGCCCGCCTCGACGCGCTCGACCCGCCCCGAGGCGACGGCCGGAAGCGAGGGCCAGCGCGCCCAGTAGCGCCCGGGCGGCTCGGCGTCGGGACTGGCATCGAGGATCAGCTCCGGTCGGGCGGCCAGGAGCCATTCTAGTCCCGCGCGCGGATAGAGATCCGGAAGCGCCGCAGCGAGGTTCTCGGCGCCCGACGCGCGCAGCATGTCGTCGATGAAGCTCCCGGCTCCGACCACGTAGAGGGGTTCTCGCTGGAGCACGAGCACCGTTCGCGGGCGCGGTCTACCGGCGGAGGACTTCTCGACTCGCGCCTTCTCGGCGCGGATCGCCGCCACCCGCTCCCGCGCCGCACCAAGACGCCCGACCCGCTCGCCGATCGACTCGATCGAGGCGAGGACGTCCTCGAGACTCTTCGGATCGAACGCCAGCACGGGGATTCCGACGGCCTCGAGCCGCTCCCGGAAATCGCGCTGCTGCGCCGAGGGCACCAGCACGACGAGGTCCGGGCGAAGCGCGACGACCGTCTCGAGGCTCGGATCGTAGAGGCCGCCGACCCTCGGAAGTGCGGCCACCGTGGGCTCCTGCCGCGCGGAAAAGTCATCGACCCCGACCAAGAGCTCGCTCGCGCCGAGGTCGACCAGGATCGCCGTGAGCGAAGGATTGAGCGAGACGACGCGCTGCGCCGGCGCCGGATCCCGCTCCGCGCCCCCGCTTGCGGCCTCGGCCCGCGTCCACCACCCCGGTGTGGCCCCGAGCGAGAGGCCGATTCCGAGGGCGCACGCGAGCAGCGTCGCGGCCGTGCGGCGAACCCTCCCCATCGACCGTCTCTCCCGAAAGGGCCGGCGAGCACCCATGGGTGCCGGGAGCGGAACGCTCCCGGCACCGTCCGGGCAGCTTATCGCGCCCCGCCCGGCGTGCGGGGCCCCGCCGTCACGAGAGGCCGGAGCTTCTCGAGAGCGGCCTTGCCGATGCCCTTCACTTCCTCGAGATCGTCGATGCTCTTGAAGCCGCCGAGCTTCTCGCGCGCTTCGACGATCGCCTTGGCCCGCGACTCCCCCACACCGGGAAGCGTCTCGAGCTCGGCCACCGAGGCGGTGTTCAGGTTGAGCGCGCGCGCCGCAGGGCCGGGCTCGGCCGCGCGCGTCTCGGCCGCCACGAGCGCACCGAGGATCGCGAAAAGCAGGGCAAGTACCCGATTCTTCGAGGCCATTCTTCACTCCGCGGGACCGCGGGGCGAGTCTGGGAACGCGTTCGCAAAGAGATCAGCGATCGCGATCGACGGCGTAGCGGGCCGCCGCGAGGAGCGCCTCCTTCGCGGGGCCGGCGGGGAAGGGATCGATCGCCGCGGTGGCGCGCGCGACGTGCTCCTCGGCACGGCGCATGGTGTCCTCGATGCCGCGGTAACGACGCACCCGCTCGATCACGGGAGAAAGATCGACGTCCGCCGGCACGGGCGCAGAGGTTTCCTCGGTGACACCTGCGCTCGCGAGCGCCGTCCGCTTCAGGATCTCCGCGAGCTCCTCGCGCTCGGCGTGCGTGCAGCGCTTGAGCGTGAGCAGGAGCGGGAGCGTCACCTTGCCCTCGCGGAGATCCGTGTAGGGCTTCTTGCCGAGCTCGGCCTCGGCCGCCTCGTAATCGAGCGCATCGTCGCGGAGCTGGAACGCCACGCCGAACTCGCGGCCGAACTCCGCGAGCCGGCGCCGCTCGGCGCGCGTGACGCCCCCGAGGATCGCCCCGGCCTCGCACGCCGCCGCGAGCAGCGAAGCGCTCTTGCGGTCGATCACCCGGTAGTAGTGCGCCTCCGTGACCGAGGGATCGAAACTCCGCGAAAGCTGCAACAGCTCGCCCTCGGACATCTGGCGGATGGTGTCGCTGAAGATCCAGAGGATCTCGAGGTTGCCATCCTCGACGATCATCGACGAGGAGCGTGCGTAGAAGAAGTCCCCCGCGAGGATCGCGCTTCGATTGCCCCAGACCGCGTTCGCGGACGGGCGGCCGCGGCGGATCGACGAGAGATCGACGACATCGTCGTGGAGGAGCGTCGCGGTGTGGAGCAGCTCGACCGCTGCAGCGATCTGGATCCGACGCGGGCCGGTGTAGCCACAGAGCTCGGCCGAGAGCAGCACGAGCGCCGGACGCATGCGCTTTCCGCCCGCGCCGAGCACGTGCTCGCCCATCGCGGCAAGCAGCTCGCTCTCCGACGCCAGCGACTCCTGCATCGCGCGCTCGACCTGCTCGAGCGGAGGCCCGAGCGCGTCGAAAACGCCTAGAGGTCGGCTGCCGGGGGGCATGGCCCGAAGCTAGCAGCGGGGGGGCGGGAGTCAACGCGTCGAAAGGCGTAAAACCGTTTCATTTCCGTACAGTTACCGTTCATTCACGGGGAGGCGCCGAGGGCTTTCGCAACCAGCGCACCGCCTCGGCGAGGTCCGCCACCGAGACGAGCGTCGTGCCCTTCGGCGCGTCGAGCGCCGCTCCCACGCGCTCGGGCAGAAGGATCCTGCGGAAGCCGAGCCGGGCCGCCTCGCGAACGCGCAGGTCGATCCTTCCCACGCGGCGCACCTCGCCGCCGAGGCCGATCTCACCACAGGCCGCGACGTCGTCGGGAAGCGGAACGTCGAGCCGGCTCGACGCGAGCGCGAGCGCGACCCCGAGATCGGCGCCGGGCTCTGCGACGCGGACCCCGCCCGTCACGTTCACGTACACGTCGCGGGAGACGAGATCGATCCCGGCTCGGCGCTCGAGTACGGCGAGCAGCAGCGCGACGCGCCCGTCGTCGATCCCGAGGCAGGTCCTGCGCGCGGTCGCGTAGCCCGCCGGCGCCACCAGTGCCTGGACCTCGAGGAGCATCGGCCTCGTGCCTTCGAGGAAAGGGACGATGCACGAGCCCGGCACCCCCGGACGGCGCTCGGCGAGGAAGAGTTCGCTCGGATTCTCGACACCCTCGAGCCCCGAGCCGGTCATCGCGAAGACCCCCACCTCCTGCGTCGAGCCGAAGCGGTTCTTCGTCGCGCGAAGCGCGCGGACCGCATGGCTCCGATCGCCTTCGAAGGTGAGCACCACGTCGACGAGGTGCTCGAGCACGCGCGGCCCCGCGATCGCGCCTTCTTTCGTCACGTGACCGACGAGCACGACGGCGGTGTTGCCGGTCTTGGCCGCTGCGGCGAGCAGCGCTGCACACTCGCGCACCTGCGAGACGGAGCCGGGCGCGGACTCGACCCGATCGGTTCGCATGGTCTGGATCGAATCGACGATCACGAGCTCCGGGCGCGTCTCGCGCCAGACCGCACCGAGCGCTTCGACGCGCGTCTCGGCCACGACCCGGACCTCCGCGGGATCCCCCGGAAGCCGCTCGGCGCGAAGCCGCACCTGCTCGGGGCTCTCTTCGCCGCAGACGTAGAGGACGGTCCGTCCCGCCGCGCAGGCCTCGGCCGCGAGCTGGAGCGCGAGCGTCGACTTTCCGACTCCCGGCTCTCCCCCGAGCAGCAGCACCGCACCCGGAACGATCCCGCCACCGAGGACGCGGTCGAGTTCGGAGATCCCGCTCGAAAAGCGCGGCGTCTCCTCGCTCCGCACGTCGCCGAGCCGGATCGCCTGCACTGCGCCACGGGGAGCCTCGAGAATCGCCTCCGCCGACTCGCCGGCGCCCCCGACCGGCTCTTCGACGAGCGTGTTCCAGCCGCCGCACGACGGGCAGCGTCCGAGCCAGCGCGGCGATTGCGCGCCGCATTCCGTGCAGGCGTGGACCGACCTCGGGCGCGCCATGACGATCGAGTCTACCGGCCGCGGGCAATACCGCGCGAGGCGGGCGCCCAACCGACGCGGGCGCGACCCCACCGCCGCTCGGGCCCCCAAACGCGCTCGACCTCTCGCGCACCACCGCGAGGCGCGAACCGTTACGACGATGTGGGACACGGATCCGTGTCAACCGGGTCCGGCGTGAACCTCTAGCCGCGTCGCCCCCGCGTCCACGCAATCCCCGCGAGCCCCACTGCGACGAGCAACGCCGTCGACGGCTCGGGGATGACGGTGATCCAGGCTTCCGCGTTACCGCTAGGATTCTTGCCGACACCCACGATCGTCAGCCCGTCGTCCGAGATCGCACCTGAGAACTCCAGCGTCCAGCCGGTCAGCGAGAGCCCGTAGTCCGTCTCGAGCAGATCCCTCACGCTGCGCATACCGCCGCCGGCGGTCCGCGGTGGCGAGGAGCTCGAACGAGGCGCGGGAATCCGGCACCGACCGCGCCGTAAACCCAGATGCGGGCCCTTGGTTGACAGCCCCGGGCCGGACCTCGTAGCCTGCCCCCTTCGAGCCGGGCCCGGACCGACGCCTGCGAGGGCGCCGGAGGTGGAGCCGGCCCTGCAGGAGGTCGCCCCGTGTTCGAAGCCTACGAACGCCTCGCCGAGCGAGCGCTCCGCGACGAACCCCCGAGCGAGTCGGAGGCGCTCGCGATCCTCGACGGCAAGGACGTCGCGCTGCTTCCGCTGCTGCACGCGGCGTTCGTCCCGCGCGAGCGCTACTTCGGCCGCAAGGTCATGGTGCACATGCTGAACAACGTGCAAAACGGCCTCTGCCCCGAAAACTGCGGCTACTGCGCGCAGAACAAGGATTCCTCCGCGCCGATCCGCAAGTACGCGATGAAGACCGACGAGGAGGTCTTCGCCGAAGCCGAGAATGCGGCCCGCGCCGGAGCGACCCGCTACTGCATGGTGCTCTCGGGACGTGGCCCGACGCTCGAGCGGACCCGCAAGCTCGCGCTGTTGATCCGGCGCCTGAAGGACCGCTACCCGATCGGCTTCTGCCTCTCGGTCGGCCTCGTCGACGACGAGCAGGCGAAGATCCTCGCCGAGGCCGGCCTCGATCGGCTGAACCACAACCTGAACACGAGCGAGGAGCACTACGAGAAGATCTGCACCACGCACGGTTACGCCGACCGCGTGCAGACGCTTCTCGCCGCCAAGCGTCACGGCCTCGAATCGTGCAGCGGGCTGATCCTCGGCATGGGCGAGTCGAGCCGCGACGTGGTCGAAGTGGCGCTGCGGCTGCGCGAGCTCGAGGTGCCCTCGATTCCGGTGAACTTCCTGATCCCGATCGACGGCAACCAGGTCGTCTCCGACGGGTCCCTCACGCCGGAGCGCTGCCTGCGGGCGCTCGCGCTCATGCGGCTCGTCAATCCGCGTGCGGAGATCCGCGCGGCCGGCGGCCGCGAAGGCCATCTGCGAGCGCTCGGCCCGCTCGCCCTCTGGCCCGCCAACTCGCTCTTCGTCGACGGCTACCTGACGACGCGCGGCGACGGCGTCCGGGCGACCTACCGGATGATCCGCGACGCCGGCTTCGAGATCGACGGGAACCCGGCGTACGAGCGGGAGCTGTTCGAGGGTGAGGGTGCCGCGGAGGGTTTCCGCCTCGAGGGCGAAGCGCCGCTGTTCAAACCCGAGATCGCACGCGCCACGCGCGGGGTCGGATGAACCTCGACGAGCACGCCGAGCAGACCCTCACTGCGATCCGCTCGCGCGGCACCCACCGGAGCCTGCGCGTCGTCGATGGGCCGCAGGGGCCCCGGATGCGGATCCGTGGGAGCGAGGTCCTGCTCTTCGCCGGAAGCAACTCACTCGATCTCGCGCACCACCCCGAGGTGGTCGAGGCGAGCGTTCGTGCCGCACGCGAGTACGGCTGCGCGGCCGGCGGCTCGCGGCTCATCAGCGGCAACCACTCGCTCCACGAGCGGCTCGAAGAAGAACTCGCCGAGCATCTCGGCGCCGAGAGCGCGCTCGTCTTCGCGACCGGCTACATGGCGAACGTCGGGATCCTCCCCGCCCTCGTCGCGCCCGGGGATCTCCTCGTCTCCGACTCGCTCAACCACGCGTCGATCGTCGACGGCTGCCGGCTCTCGAGAGCCGACGTACGCGTCTTCCCGCACGCAGATACGGCGGCGCTCGAAGCCATCCTCGCCGCCGAGGCCGCGTCGAGGCGTCGCATCCTGCTCGTGGCAGATGGCGTCTACAGCATGGACGGCGACGTCGCCCCGCTCGCCGAGATGGCGAGACTCGCGCGCCGTCATGGTGCGATCTTCGTTCTCGATGACGCGCACGGAACGGGGACGCTCGGCAAGAATGGCCGCGGCAGCGCCGAACACGCCGGAGTCGAAGACGGCATCGACGCGATCGTCGGCACGCTCGGAAAATCGCTCGGATCGTTCGGGGCGTTCGTCGCGGGAAGCCGCTCGCTTCGCGAGCTGCTCGTCAATACCGCGCGGAGCTTCATCTTCTCCTGTGCGCTCTCGCCGCCGCAGGTCGAAGCGGCACGCGCGGCGC
>CAJPFO010000020.1 GCA_905339255.1 Myxococcaceae bacterium | reverse complement strand
GGCTCTTCCACGATCGAGGCGAGCGCAAGCGCGAGATCGGCATCTACGAGGAGGTCCTGAGGGCCCACCCCCAGCACCACGCGACGCTCGTCGCACTCTCCGATGCGCAGCTCGCCGAGGGGCGCCGCGACCAGGCGATCGCCACGCTCGAGCGCGCGATCCGTCACCACCCCGACGACCTCCGTTCGGTGCTGCGCCTCGGTTTCCTCGAGTACGAGGAGGGCCGCTTCGATCGGGCGTCGGAGCGGTTCGGGCGCGCGCTCGCGGCGAACCCCGAGCAGCACGAGATCGCGTACTACCTCGGACTGGTCCGGGTTCGTGCACGCGACGAGGCCGGCGCCCTCGAGGCCTTCGATCGCGTGACGCCGGACCACGACCGCTGGGCCGACGCGCGGAGCCAGGTGGCAGGGATCCTCGAGCGACGCGGCGATCTCGCGGGTGCGCTCGCCGAGGTCGAGAAGGCGCGCGCGCGAGCGCCGTCGAGGGCGCTCGACCTCTACGCGGCAACGCTGCGGTCGCGAGCGGGCGATCTCGAAGGAGCAGTCGCCTTCTTGCAAGGGCTCCTCGCCGAAAATCCGGACGACGACGAGCTGCTCTACAACCTCGGGGTCCTCTACGGAGAGCAGAAGCGCCTCGATGAATCGATCCGCTACATGCAGCTCGCACTCGAGAAGAACCCCGACAACGCGAGCGCGCTCAACTTCCTCGGATACACCTGGGCCGAGCGTGGGATGAACCTCGATCAGGCCGAGCAGAAGATCCGCCGCGCGCTCGAGCTCCGACCCGACGACGGCTTCATTACCGACAGCCTCGGCTGGGTCTACTACATGCGGGCGCGCCCCTTGCTCGAGAGCGGCAACGTGAAGGACGGCCGCGCACTGCTGCGCCGCGCGATCGCGGAGCTCGAGAAGGCCGCCCAACTGACGGGCGGGGACCCCGTGATCTCCGAGCATCTCGGCGACGCGTACCGGCTCCTTCCCGACAAGCGTCGCGCGCTCGAGCGCTACCGCGAGGCGATCCGGCTCGAGCCCCGCGACGCGGAGCAGCCCGACCTGCGGCGCAAGTACGAGGACTTGAAGCGGGAGATCGAGTCGAAGTGAAGCGGGCGAGCCTTCTCGCGATCGTGCTCGCGGCCGGTCTCGGCGCCTGCGCGACCGCGCCGACCCGGCCGCCGCGGCCGACTGCGACGGGGGCCGCGGTCGATCCGGCCACTGCCGAGTCCCTGCTCGGCCGGATGCGGTCGGCCGCGGGAGAGCGCCAGAGCCTGCGCGGTGTCGCGCAGCTCTCGTTCGACGGAGCTGCCGGATCGGTACGCTCGAAGCAGGCGATCGTGGTCGAGCTGCCCGGAAAGCTCCGCATCGAGGTGCTCGGCTTCCTCTCGCAGGCGCTCGCGGTGCTCGTGACGGATGGGCAGGAGTTCGAGCTCTTCAAGGCCGAGGATCGCTCGCGCCGTCGCGGCGAGGTCTATCCCGGGCTCCTCATGGAGGTGGGGCAGATCGATCTCACCCCGGAGGAGGGCGCGGCCCTCCTGCTCGGATCGCCTCCCGAGATGCCCGATCTGCGTCTCGCGTCGGCAGTCGGCCTGAGCGACGGAGGCGTCGGCCTCGACCGCGTCGATTCGAGAGGCGTCCTTCGCGAGCGACTCGACTTCGCCGCGGACGGCCGCGTGCAGCGCGTCGAACGCTACGAGGTGAACCAGCGGCTGGTCTGGAGCGTCGATTACCGCGATTACCGCGACGCCGGCGGGATCGACTTCGCACATACCCTCGTGCTCTGGTTTCCGTCGTCGCAGACCACCGTCGAGCTCGTCTTCAAGCAGGTCGAGCTCAATCCCACGCTTCCGAGCGGTGTCTTCACCCTGCAACGCGCCTCTCGTCTCGAGCCGGCGGGCGAAGCGGGGCACGCCGGTTGAGAGGCGCGCTGCGACGATCGGCGGCCGTGCTGTTCGCCGCGATCCTCGCCGGCTGCGGCAACGATCCGTATCCGCTCGAGGACTCGCTCGAGAAGATCCTCTACCAGCCCTTCGATGATCCGCCGAAGACCCTCGATCCGCAGGTCGCCTATTCGGTCGTCGACCATCAGGTGATCGGCTACGTCTACGACACGCTCCTCGGCTACCACTACCTGAAGCGCCCCTTCACGTTGATCCCCGGGATGGCGGAGACGGTTCCCGAGGCGATCGGGCTCTCCGATGGCCGGGTCGCGTACCGGTTCCGGCTCCGGCCGGACCTCTGGTTCCACGAGGACCCCGCGTTCGAGAAGTTCTCGCCCGGAACGCGCACCCGAACGGTCGAAGCGTCCGACGTCGCGTTCTCGCTCCTGCGGGTCGCCGACCCCGCCGTCGTGAGCCCGGTGATCGAGGCGCTCGGCAAGATCTCCGGACTCGTCGACTTCGGAAAGCGACTCGACGAGCGACGTCGGGCCGACCCCGAGTTCGCGGCGCTCCGGATCGACGAGCAGTACCGCCGGGCCGGGCCGGTCGACGGGGTTCGCGTGCTCGGTCCGCTCGAACTCGAGATCGTCCTCGACGATGCGTACCCGCAGATCCTCTACTGGTTCGCGATGCCCTTCACCTCCCCCGTGCCTTGGGAAGCGATCGCAGCGTACGACGGAGTCGATGGCCGCGAGAGCTTCGCCGAACATCCGGTGGGGAGCGGGCCCTTCGTCCTTTCCCGCTACGACAAGCGGAGCCGGATCGTTCTCGAGAGAAACGACCGCTGGTACGGAGTCCTGCATCCCGAATGGAAGGCCCCCGCCGCGACCTATCCGTCCGAGGGAGCGCCGGGTGACGCCGAGGCGGGGCTCCTCGACCCGGACTACGTCGGCCGTCCGCTGCCCTTCCTCTCGAGGATCGAGTTCCGCCGCGAGAAGGAGCCGATTCCCACCTTCACGAAGTTCCTGCAGGGCTACTACGATGCCTCGGGGGTCGTGAAGGAGAGCTTCGATCGCGTGATCCAGAAGGGCGAGCTCTCGCCGGAAATGCGCGGACTCGGCATCACGCTCGCGAAGTCGGTCGAGCCGGCGATCTCGTACCTCGGCTTCAACATGGACGATGCGATCGTCGGGGCCTCGGGGGGCGAGCGCTCGGAGAAGCTCCGGCAGGCGATGAGCCTCGCGATCGATTCGAAGGAGTTCTTGCGTCTGTTCGCCAACGGCCGGGGGCTGCCGGCACAGACACCGATCCCACCCGGGATCTTCGGCTACGACGCCGGGTACCAGAACCCCTTCCGCCAGCCGGACCTCGACCTCGCGAAGAAGCTCCTGGCCGAAGCCGGCTGGGCGGACGGGATCGATCCCACGACGGGCCGGCCGCTCCGCCTCACCTTCGACGTCGGAGATACCGGGGCCGCGGCGATGCTGCAGTTCGGCTTCTACACGAGCCGTTGGCGACGCATCGGTCTCGACGTCGAGATCGCCGCGACGAGCTACAACCAGTTCCAGGACAAGGTCCGTCGCGGTGCCTACCAGATCTTCACCTGGGGATGGGTGGCGGACTATCCCGACCCCGAGAACTTCCTCTTCCTGCTCTGGACGCCGATGAGCCGGACGAAGAGCGGGGGCCCGAATACGGCGAACTTCTCGAATCCCCGCTACGACGCGCTTTTCGAGCAGATGAAGGCGATGACCGACACGCCGGAGCGGCTCGCGATCATCCACGAGATGCGCTCGATCCTCGAGCAGGAGCGGCCCTGGATCGAGAACTTCTACCCGGAGCGCTACGCGCTCTATCACGGTTGGGTCCGCAACGAGAAGCCGGCCGGCCTCTCGATCCCGACGGCCAAGTACCTCGACATCGACGCGGAACTCCGCGCGCTCCGCCGGGCGGAGTGGAACGTCCCGATCACCTGGCCGGCGTGGGCGCTCGCCGCAATTCTCGTCGTGGTGATCGTTCCCGGCGTCGTCACCTTCCTTCGGGAGAGGCAGTGATGCTCGCGTATCTCGTTCGACGCCTCGCAGGGGGAGCCGTCACCATCGTCGGAGTCCTGCTCTTCCTCTTCGTCCTGTTCTTCCTGGTCGCGACTCCGGAGGACGTCGCGCGCAAGGCCGTCGGCGAGAAGGCACCGCCGGAGGTGCTCGAGCAATGGATCGCGGCCCACGGCTACGACAAGCCCCGCTTCTGGAACCCCGACGATCCCGCCGACACGATGCTCGCCGAACACTTCCGGAGGATGCTCACCTTCGATTTCGGATCGAGCGATGCGGACGACGTTCCGATCTCGAAGCGGCTTCGCGAAGGCGCCGGCCCGAGCCTCGCGCTCTCGGTCCCGCTCTTCGTCCTCGGGCTGCTGATCGGGATCCCGCTCGCCTTGCTCGTCGCCTTCTTCCGCGAGACCTACATCGATCGGGTGGGCCTCGTGATCTCGGTGTTGCTCATGAGCGTGTCGGCGCTTCTCTACATCATCGGCGGACAGTACGTCCTCGGGAAGCTCCTGCGCTGGTTTCCGATCTCGGGTTTCGATCCGAGCCCGGAAGTGTTGCCTCGCTTCCTCGCGTTGCCACTCCTGGTCGGCCTCGTCGCGGGCCTCGGCGGCGGGATCCGCTTCGACCGGACGGTCTTCGTCGAGGAGACGAGCAAGGACTACGTGCGGACCGCTCGCGCGAAGGGTGCCGGTGAGGCACGGATCATGCTTCGCCACGTTCTTCGCAACGGGCTGATCCCGATCCTCACCAACGTCGTGCTGCAGATCCCCTTCCTCTTCACCGGGTCGATCCTGCTCGAGTCGTTCTTCGGGATCCCGGGGCTCGGCTCGATCACCGTCGACGCGATCCAGGCCAACGACTTCGCGACGCTCCGGACCATGGTCTTCATCGGCTCGCTGCTCTTCGTGCTGGGACAGATCCTGACCGACGTGAGCTACACGCTCGCAGACCCGCGAGTGCGGCTCGAATAGGGGAGGGCGATGGAAGCGCACGTCGTCTCGAACCTGATCGTCGCGGCGCTCGTCTTTGGGGCCGCAGGGCTCGCGGTCGCGATCCGCCGGAACCGGCTCTGGAGCGAGGCGCTCCGTGAGCTCGCGCGGCGGCGGCCGATCGCGCTCGCCGTGGTTGCCCTCTTCGTCGTGGTCGCGCTCCTCGAATCGGTCCGCTGGCGGAGCGAGCCCGAAGGCCCGGAAGCCGGAGACACCGTCTCGCGCTTCGAGGCGCGGAGCGTGGTCGATCGGATGTTTCCCCACGATTTCCGGGAGAAGAGCTACTCGGCGCCACTCGCCGAGGTCGAGTTCTACGGGGGAGCTCCGCTCGCGCATCCTCGCTCGCATCTGCTCGGCACCGACATCCTCGGTCGCGACGTCCTCCACCAGACGCTCAAGGGCGCGCGGGTCGCGCTGCTCGTCGGAGGCCTCACGAGCCTCATCGTGATCCCGCTCGCGCTCTTCTTCGGCGTCACGGCGGGCTACTTCGGCCGCCGCATCGATGATGCGTTCTTCTTGGTGAGCTCGACGCTGATGGCGATCCCCGGCCTCCTGCTCCTGATCGCGATCATCATGGCGCTCGGGCGTGGCCCCGTGCAGGTCTGTGTCGCGCTCGGAATCACGAGCTGGGTCGGATTCGCCCGCGTCGCGCGCGGCGAGAGCCTCAAGATCCGCGAACTCGACTACGTGCAGGCGGCACGTGCGCTCGGAGTCTCCGAGCCGCGGATCATCGTCCGCCACGTGATTCCGAACCTCATGCACCTCGTGATCATCACGTTCGTGCTGCTCTTCTCGGGCCTCGTGCTTTCCGAAGCGACGCTCTCGTGGCTCGGGATCGGAATCGACGGGAGCTGGGGGCAGATGATCGACCAGGCGCGCGACGAGCTCTCCCGGGATCCGATCGTGTGGTGGAACCTCGTAGCAGCGTCGTCGGCGCTCTTCTCGCTCGTGCTCGCAGTGAATCTCGTGGGCGACGCGGCGCGCGACGTCCTCGACCCCCGGACCATGAAGGAGCATCGGTGACGGGGATCCTCGCGGTCACCGGGCTCGCCGTTTCGTTTCCGCACGAGCGGGGGCGTGTCCGCGTGGTCGACGGCGTCGACCTCCGGGTCGACGCCGGCGAGGCCGTGGCCCACGTCGGCGAGTCGGGATGCGGCAAGTCCGTGACGGCGCTCTCGATCCTGCGCCTCGTTCCGAAGCCGGGACGGATCGAGCAGGGCCGGGTCGAACTCGAGGGCCGGGACGTACTCGGGCTCCCGGTCGCCGAGATGCGCGCGCTCCGCGGCCGACACGCGGCAATGATCTTCCAGGAGCCGATGACGAGCCTGAACCCCGTGATGACGGCGGGCGCGCAGGTCGTCGAGGCGATCCGGCTCCACGATCGGATCGGCTTCGCCGAGGCGCGGCGACGCACGCTCGCGCTCTTCGAGGAGGTCGGGATCCCCGATCCGTCGGCACGGTTCGACGCCTACCCGCACCAGCTCTCGGGTGGCATGAAGCAGCGCGTGATGATCGCGATGGCGCTTTCGATGAAGCCGCGTCTGCTGATCGCCGACGAACCGACCACCGCGCTCGACGTCACGATCCAGGCACAGATTCTCGAGCTGATGCGCGACCTGCGTGAGCGGTTCGGAACGGCGATTCTCTTGATCACGCACGATCTCGGCGTGGTGAACGAGCTCGCCGATCGCGTCGTCGTGATGTACGCGGGAAAGGTGGCGGAGGAGGGGACGCGCACGGAGGTGCTCTCGAGCCCGCGGCATCCCTACACGCAGGGGCTGCTGCGGTCGATGCCGGCTCGCGCGAACCCGGGAGAGCGTCTTCGCGAGATTCCCGGGGTCGTGCCATCGGCCGGTACGTGGCCGAGTGGCTGTCGTTTTCGCCCCCGCTGCGATCGCGCCTTCGAGGCGTGCGTCGCCGATCCGCCCGAGACGCGCTTCGGACCGACCGCGCGCGTTTTCTGCTTCGCGGCGGCCCGCGACGAGGTGAAGCCTTGAGTGCGGCGAGCAGCGCGCGGACGCCGCTTCTCCGGGTGTCGGGGCTTCGCACGTGGTTCCCGATCCGAGGCGGCGTGTTGCAGCGGGTTCTCGGTCACGTTCGCGCAGTGGACGACGTATCGTTCGAGATCGCCGCCGGACGAACGCTCGCGCTCGTCGGCGAATCGGGCTGCGGGAAGACGACCGTCGGGCGCTCGTGCCTGCGGCTCGTCGAGCCGCAGGCGGGAAGCGTCGTCCATGAAGGGGTCGATCTGCTCGGGCTCGGAAGGCGCGAACTCCGCCCCTACCGGCGCAGGCTCCAGATCGTCTTCCAGGACCCGAACGCATCGCTCGATCCGCGGCTGCGGGTTCGCGATGCGATCGCAGAGGGGATGCAGGCGTTCGGGATCGGGGACTCGGAAGCCGAGCGGACCGAGCGCGTGGTGGCGCTGCTTCGCCGCGTGCAGCTCGACCCCGACCAGATGTGGCGCTACCCGCACGAGTTCTCGGGTGGACAGCGCCAGCGCATCTGTATCGCACGTGCGCTCGCCGTCGAACCCCGGCTGCTCGTCTGCGACGAGGCCGTCTCGGCGCTCGACGTCTCGATCCAGGCGCAGATCCTGAACCTGCTTCTCGAGCTCCAGCAGGAACTCGGCCTCGCGTACCTCTTCATCACGCACGATCTCGGCGTGGTGCGACACCTCGCGCACGAGGTGGCCGTCATGTACGTCGGGCAGATCGTCGAGCGCGGGCCGACCGCACGGGTCTTCTCGGATCCCCGACACCCCTACACGCGAGCGTTGCTCTCGGCGATCCCGTCTGCCGATCCGTTCCGCCGCGCCACCCGCGTCCGGCTCACGGGCGACGTGGCGTCGCCGGCGCGACCGCCCGCGGGCTGCCGCTTCCATACGCGCTGCCCCGAGGTCTTCGAGCGCTGCCGGCGCGGGGCGCCGGGCCTCGTTCCCGTCGACGAGGGGGAGAGCCGCTGCTTTCTCGCCGAGCGATCGGAGCCGCCGGCCGCTTGACACCGTGGGAGCGCCGGGCCACGCTCGGCGCTCCGCCAGCAAAGGGAGGGCCGATGCGTCTCGAATACACCTTCGAGCTTTCGGGGTGCGAGGTGCCGCGCTTCTCCGTCGAAGCGGTCGAAGGCATCGGCAAGCTCTTCACGCTCGCGACGTTGATCCTGAACGTCCTCGACACCCGCCCGCAGGTCGAGCTCGTCTTCCACGGTCTGAACCCCGAGGATCCCGGCCGCAAGATCGAGGCGTTCAAGGAGATCCTCGGAAGCTGCGCGACGGCGCGAGGCGTCGTCTACGAACTCGGCAACGGCGGCCGCGTTCCGGGAAGCTCGATCACCTTCCAGTGGATCAGCATCCGGCGGGAGGCGCGCTAGCCGACCGACCCGATGCCTCGGGTTGCGGAGGGCGACCCACCGGGTCGCCCCTACCGACGACGCGGGGCGTCCGCGTCGCGTCGTCCCCGACCGAGCACGCGCCGCGTCCGCATCGCGCCGGGGGAGGGCTCGCAGCCGGCTCCGGACCAGCGGTGACGGCGGGCGAGACTCTCGGCGACGATCTTTGCCCGCGCATGCGAAGCCGGAATCGAGAAACGGAGCGCTCGTGCGTAGAGCGCAAACCACCGCGCGCGCAGCTCGGTCGCGACCGCGTCGGTGACCGAGGCGTTCAACTGGGCGAGGGCGTGGAGCCTCGCCGCCTCGCCGAGTCGTCGCCGGAAGCGGACTCCCTCGAGGTCGATCAGGCGGGGGACGAGCCGCTCCCCTTCGCGTCGAAGCAGCACGTGGCTCGCCTTCAGGTCGCCGTGATCGATCCCCGAGCGATGGAGCTTCACGACGAGGCGACGAAGCGCGTCGAGCGCCGCGTCGCGGTCGCCGGGGTCCTCGCCCTCGAGCACGCGGTCGGCACCCACATCGGGCCGCAGATCCTCGAGCAGGACGAGCGAGCGGACGGGAAGACCGAAGCGACGCCATTCGCAGTACGCGAAAGGCGCCGGGGCGCCGAGCGCGAGCGAGCGAAGACCGTGAGCCGCCTCGAACGCGCGGCGCCCGGGCGAGCCCCGGATCGAATCGGCGATCGCCCGCAGGAGCCCCCCCGCGCGAACCTCCTTCGACACCAGACGGTGTGATCCGGCCTCGATCGCGCACACGCTCACGCGCTCGCCGCGGTCGAGAAGCCCCGTCGCAGTCCCGTCGCGGGCGGCGTCGTGCGCCGCGAGCGCCTGCTCGAGCGCCTCGGGGGCGAGCGCGCGCGAGCGGACGCCGGACGCTCCGGCCGGCGAGACGCGTTCGAAGGCGCGGCCCGACCGGCGCGTCCGCCGCAGCCGGCTCTGGAGGTGCTCCCAGCGCCGGTCGTCCGCCGCTCGACCCGCGCGCCGGAGACGGGCACGCGCTCCAGGGCTCGGGAGCCCCGCGATGCCGAGCGCGGCCTTGCGGAAACGGAGCCTCCCGGCGGTCGAAACGAACGCCGCGAGCGAGTGATCGAGCCGCGCGAGATCGCGACGCTTCGCTCGCACGCTCGTGCTCCGACGCGCGCGCTGGAGATCGAGGATCACGGGACCGCGCGCGCCGACGACGACGTTTCCGACGTGGAGGTCTCCGTGGACGAAGCCCTGCGCGTGGATCTGGCGAAGCGCCCTGCCGAGTTCGACGAGGAGATCCCGCCGCGCGCGAGCAGAGGCCGCTTCGAGCGCCTCTCCGAGGGGGATGCCTTCGACGTAGGCGACCACGAGCGCCCGGTCTCCGCGAGCGAGCCGGGCGAGGCCGATCGGTCGGGGGACCGCGGCGCCGGCCGCATGGAGCGCCCGGAGCGCTCGCCACTCGCGCTCGGCGGGTCCGCTTCGAGCGAGCGCCCGAAGCCGCTCGCGAAGCGGATTCGCGCCGCTCCCGGCCCGGAAGAGCTTGACCACCGCCGTGTTCCCTTCGAGCCTTCCCACGCGACGGAGCGCGTCGTCCCGCCAGCACGATCCGGGAGCCGGCTGCTCGATGAAGCGCAGCAGCTCGGGCCCGAGACCCGGATCGCCCTCGAGCCAGTCGATGGTCATACGGCAATCCGTGCGTGGAGCGCGCGGAGTGCTTCGACGTGCGAGTCCCAGCCGTGACGCTCGGCGAGCGCGCGGCCGGCGAGCCCGGCGGCGTGGCGCGCGCGTGGATCGGCGAACGCTTCGAGCGCTCGCGCGAAAGCGCCGACGTCTTCGGCGTCTTCGACGACGATCCCCGTCTCGCGAACGATCTCGGCGGCGCCGTTCGCCCCGCTCGTCACCACCGGGATTCCCGCCGCCGAAGCCTCGAGGCACACGTTCGCGAACGCGTCGTAGCGAGTCGGGAGCACGAGCGCGTCGGCCGCCGCGTAGCGCGCCTCGGGGTCGGCGCGGGGACCCACGAAGCGCACCCGCTCTTCGAGGGCGAGGCGCCGAACCATCGGTTGCCAGGGGGCCGGATCGTCGCGGCCGGCGACGACGAGCCATGCATCGCGGTCCCGACTCGCTGCGAGCGCCCCGAGCGCCGTGCCGAGCCCCTTTCTCGGGAACCCCGAGCCTGCGAAGAGCCAGAGCGTCCGGCCCCCGGCGCCGAGTTCGGCGCGCAACCGCGCGCCCTCCCGGGCGCGTCGCTCCGGGTGGAAGCGATCGAGGTCGACGCCGTTCCGGATCACCGAGAACCGCTCGGGCGCGACCCCGTAGCGAGCCGCGATGGCGTCGCGGACGAAGCTCGAGTTGCACAGCACGATCTGATGCGGATCGCCGAAGACCCCCCGTTCGATCGCGAGCTGGACCGCGTGCCGTGGCGAGAGGCGGCGCAGCGCGGCGGCTCTCGCGCCGTGCATCCGTTCGAGGTAGTCGCCGTGGCAGCCTCCTCCGGCGCGGAACACGTCCTGGTGTCGTGTCCTCGAGAAGGTCTGGACGACGTCGAAGCCCTTCGAGGCTCGCGCGGCGGCCCGCGAGAAGGCGACCACCCGAAGCGGCGCCCAGCCCGAGGGAGAAGTGACACGACGAAGCGTCGATCCCGGAGGCGCCTCTCCCGATCGCGCGATCACCGTCACCCGGTCTCCGGCGAGAGCGAGCCTCGAGGCCACCTGCCACGCGACGTTCTCGACGCCGCCGCTTCCGGGAGCCGAGCGCTCGATCACGAGCGCGACGCGGAGCGATCGGCGCGTCAGATCCGCTGCGCCGGTCGCCGACGCCGCTTCGCCACCCACGCCGCGCCGAGTGCCGCGACGCCGAAGCCGGCGACCGAGCCCGCCGTCGATCCGGGTGCCGGGCCGCATCCCGTGGGGGTGCAGGCCCGGCCCCGCCCCGCGCGCGCGGCCTCCGCCTGCTCGGGCGTCATGCCGCCGGACGCGAGCGCGGGCCCGGCGAGCAAGAGCACGCAGGCCGCGGCGAAAAGGCTCCGGCGCATGATCTCGGAGGTTACAGCGAAGGGGTCGGCGCGCCACCCGTCGAAGGCCCGACCCCCGGCATCGAATCTCGCCGCACGCCGCCGCGTCCATCTCGGGCGCGCAGGCGTTGACGCGTCCGGGTGCGCGTTTCATATTGCGCCGCGCAACGTGCCGAGGGGGGTCCGAAGCGAAGCCATGGCCCGTGGACCGCAGCTCGCGCTCTGCTCCCCGATCGATGGGGGCCCCGCTTCGCCGGCCCGGCGCGAGAAGCGCGAGGCAATCCTCGAGGCGGCGATCGAGGTCTTTGCCCGCTGCGGCTACCACCGTGCGAGGGTGTCGGACATCGCGCGCGAGGCCGGCATCGCCTACGGCCTCGTCTACCACTACTTCAAGAACAAAGAAGAGATCCTCTCGACGATCTTCGAGGAACGCTGGAGCACGTTTCTCGAGGCACTCGAGGCCGTCGAGCGACGCGACGTGCCGGCGCGCGAGAAGCTCGTCTCGGTCGCGGCGCTGATCCTGAATGCGTATCGACTGCGGCCCGCCTGGGTGAAGGTGCTCGTCCTCGAGATCCAGCGCTCGTCGCGCTTCGCCGAACCCGGGCAGCTCCGGGCGGTCGGTGCGCTGTTCCAGGGCGTCGCGCGGATCCTGCGAGCGGGACAGCAGAGCGGCGAGCTGCGCCGCGATCTCGATCCCGACATCGCGTGCACGGTCTTTCTCGGAGGGCTCGAACTCGCGCTCACGAGCCTCGTCCTCGAGCTCGCCCGCCCCGATGCGGCGGCGGGCGGAGCGGACGGCTACTACCTCCGTGTGGCGCACACCGTGGTCGACGTCTTCTTGAATGGCCTCGCGGCAGGAGACGCATCGTGATCGAGGCGAGGGCGATGTCGAAGCGCTACGGCGATCGCCTCGCGGTCGATTCGATCTCGTTCGAGGTCGCTCGCGGCGAGGTCGTCGGCTTCCTCGGGCCGAACGGCGCCGGCAAGACGACGACGATGCGGATGCTCACGGGTTTCTTGCCGCCGACCGACGGAACGGCGGTGATCGACGGCCACGACATGCTGACCGATCCGCTCCGCGCGCGGCGGTCGCTCGGTTACCTGCCCGAGAGCCCGCCGCTCTACCCGGAGATGGACGTCGAGGGCTACCTCCGCTTCGTCGCGTCGATCAAGGGCGTGCCCCGCGGTGAGCGCAGGAGCGCGGTCGAGCGCACGCTCGAGCGCTGCGGGCTCGTCGACGTTCGTCGGCGCGTGATCGGAGCGCTCTCGAAGGGCTACCGCCAGCGCGTCGGGCTCGGGCAGGCGATCGTCCACGATCCGCCGGTGCTGATCCTCGACGAGCCGACCGTCGGACTCGACCCGGTGCAGATCCGCGAGATCCGCACCCTCATCTCGAACCTCGCGAGGCCGGCGGCGGGCGGCACACAGCACACCGTGATCCTCTCGACACACATCCTCTCCGAGGTCGAGGCGATCTGTCAGCGGGTGATCCTGATCCACCGCGGCCGCAAGCGGGTCGACGCCCCGATCGCCGACCTCGTTCGCGAAGGCGGCGGGCTCGAGTCCGTCTTCGCCCGCGAAACCGCTCGCGACGAGTCCGAGCCGGAGGCGGCGACGGTATGAGACACGTCGGCACGATCGCCTCGCGCGAACTCCGATCGCTCTTCGTCTCGCCGGTGGCCTACGCCGTGCTCACCCTCTTCGTGCTTCTCGCGGGCTTTTTCTTCCTCTCGAGCCTGCTCCAGTTCGAGGAGTACGTGCTGCGCATGCAGCAGTTCCAGTACTTCGACCAGCTGAAGGAGCTCAACCTGAACGACCACGTGATCGCCCCGTTCTTCGGGGTCATGTCCGTGGTGCTGCTCTTCATGGTTCCCGGCATCACGATGGGGCTCTTCGCTTCCGAGAAGACGAACCACACCGACGAGCTGCTGCTCACGAGCCCCCTCACGATGTGGGACATCGTCCTCGGCAAGTATCTCGCGGCAGCGGCGTTCGTATCGCTCCTCGTCGCGCTTCTCGCGCTCTACCCGGCGATCCTCCTGCTCTACGGCGACCCGGAGGTCGCGAAGACCCTCGCGGGGCTCCTCGGGCTCTGGCTCGTCGGCCTCGCCTACGCCGCGATCGGTGGCTTCGCGTCGTCGATCACGCGAAACCAGATCATCGCCTTCGCGTTCTCGTTCGTGCTCCTCCTCGTGCTCTGGATGCTCTCGTTCCTCGCCGATCTCGGCGCCGCGGGCGGCGCGATCGGGGCCGCGACGGGGTTCTCGGACTTCCTGCGCTGGCTCTCGACGGCCGAGCATTTCGAGAGCTTCGTGAAGGGATTGATCGATACGGCCGACCTCGCCTACTTCGCCGTGCTCGTCGGGACCTCGCTGCTGCTCACGAAGTTCGCGGTCGAATCGGTGCGCTGGCGATGAGGAACTGGGCTTCGCTGCTCGGGCCGCTCGGAGCCGTCGCGCTCGTCTTCGGGCTGCTCTCGATCTTCTTGTGGCTCGCCGGGGCCCCGACCGATTTCGCGTGGATCTGGGGCAACCTCCTCGTCGGCGTCGTGCTGCTCGCCGTGGCACTCGCGGCCGGGCTCGATTCGCTCCGCGAACGCCTGCGCTCGGGGGAGGCGAGGCGGGCGTCGCGCTACGGAACGGCGGCGGTCTTCTCGACCCTGCTCGGGATCGCGATCCTCGGCATGCTCGGCTTCCTCGCGGCCCGCAACCCGATCCGCTTCGACTGGAGCGAGGCCGGGATCCACTCGCTCTCGGAGCAGACCCGCAACGTCCTCGGCGGCCTCGAGCAAGAGGTCGACGTGACTGCCTTCGTGACCCCCGGAGAAGCCGGGCAGGTCCGCGATCTGCTCGACCGCTACGCGTACGAGAGTCCGAAGTTCCGCGTCGAATACGCCGATCCGACGGCCCGGCCCGATCTCGTCGAGAAGCTCGGCGTTTCGCCGGAAAAGCTCGGGCGCGGCGTCGTTCGCGTGGCGATTGCAGGCGAATCGGTCGAGCTCGACGAACTCGACGAGGAGAAGCTCACCAACGCGCTCGTCAAGCTCACGCGGCAGGGGACCAAGAAGGTCTACTTCCTCGAGGGGCACGGCGAGCGGCCGCTTGCGGGCGAAGCGGGAGACGGCAAGGAGGGTTTCTCGCGCGCCGCCAATGCGCTCCGCAACGAGAACTACCAGGTCGAGGCGCTGCTCCTCGCGCAGAAGGGAGAGGTTCCCGACGACGCCGACGTCGTGGTGCTGGCGGGACCGACGCGCCCACTGCTCGACGAGGAACGCGCCGCGCTCGAGCGCTACCTCGAGCGCAAGGGATCGCTTCTCGTGCTGCTCGATCCGCGCACGCGCGCCGATCTCGAGGCGGATCTCGAGCGCTTCGGGGTGAGCATCGGAAGCGACGTCGTCGTCGATCGACTCCAGGGGATGTTCGGCCGCGCAGCGACGCCCTTTGCGGGCGAGTACGCCTCGCATCCGATCACCGGGGGCCTGCGCGAGGTGACGCTCTTCCACGTGGCGCGGAGCGTGCGACCGACCGAAGCGGCGGGCGGCCGCTTCACCGAGATCGTGAAGACCAGCCCGGATTCGTGGGCCGAGCGCGATCTCGAAGCCTTCTTCGGCGAGGGTCGGGCCGAGCTCGCCGAGACCGATCTGCGAGGCCCCGTCTCGCTCGCCGTCGCCGGCCGGCCGATCGTCGCCGGGGCCGAGGAGGACGCCGAGCCGGCGCCGCATGCCGGAATCGAGCCGGAGAAGCGAACCGAGGGGCCGCGGCTCGTGGTCGTCGGCGACTCGGACTTCGCCTCGAACCAGCTTCTCGACGGCTACCGCAACAAGGACCTCTTCGTGAACTCGGTCAACTGGCTGCTCGGCGACGTCGAGGCCATCGCGGTGCGTCCGAACACCTCGCGGCCGTCGCGGGTCGAGCTTTCGACGCGGCAGCTCTCGACGATCCGCACGCTCGCCCTCTTCGTGTTGCCCGAGGCGATCGCCTTTCTCGGCGTCTACGCCTGGTGGTCACGAAGGCGCGCTCCGGGTCGATGAACCCGCGAACCACCGGGCTCCTGCTGCTCGTGGCCGTGGCGCTCGGCGCCTTCGTCTATTTCCGCGAGGTGCGCGGGGTCGAGGAGCGCGAGCAGGCGGAGACTGCGGCGAAGCGACTCTTCGCAGACACGAAGAGCACCGACGTCGACCGGATCGAGCTCGTGGCGACCGACGGACGGCGCGTCGTCGCCGAGCGACGCGGCGGGCGCTGGGAACTCCTCGAGCCGCTCGCATTTCCGGGCGACGCCGTGAACCTCGACGCGATCGCCGCCGGGCTCGCCGACCTCTCGAGCGAGAAGGAGATCGAGTCGCCGCAGGCCGCAGAGGTCTATGGGCTCGGTGAAGGAGCGAAGACGGTCCGCTTCCGGGCGGCCGGGGGCCTGCGCGAGCTCCGCATCGGACGCGCCGCGCCGATCGGAGCGAGCACCTACGTGGCATCGGGCGCCGCGCCGGAGCGGATCGTCACGGTCCCGACCTACCGCGTGACGACGCTCGAGCGGAGCGTCGACGACCTGCGCGATCGCCGGGTCACGAGCTTCGACCGCGCGGCGATCGAGGGGGTCGAGGTCCGCTGGCCCGAAGGCGGCGTCCGCCTCGCGCGGAGCGACGGGGGCTGGAAGCTCGTCGAGCCGATCGAGGGCCGCGCCGACGACACCACCGTCGACCAACTCCTCTCGAATCTCTCCTACCTGCGCGCAGATTCCTTCGACGATGATCCCGGTCCCGACTCCGAGACGGGCCTCGATTCACCCGAGCTCGAGATCGTCCTGCACCCGCGACCGGGAGCGGACGGAGCCCCCGCCGAGCCGATCCGCGTTCGCTTCGGGGCCGAGCGCGACACGAAGCGTCCGGTCCGAGGCGCCGTGAAGAGCCTCTATCACGTTCCCGCGCAGCGCGTCGACGACTTCGCGCGCCGGGTCGACGCCTACCGCTACCGCGACCTTTCGCGGTTCGTCGCGACGGACGCGAAGCGAGTCGAGCTTCGCTTCACGTCGCGGGCCGGAGACGTCTTCGAAGAGACGCTCGAGCTTTCGGATTCGGGCTGGAAGGGGTCTCCCGAGCCCGTCGATCCCGGGAAGGTCGCTCGCCTCGTGTCCGAGCTCGCGAGGCTCCGAGCCGACGCGATCGTGGTCGAAGACGCGCGCGACGCGGACCTCGAAGGCCGAAGCCTCGCGCCGCCTCGCTTGCGAATCCGGGTCCTCGGGGGCGCCGACGGCGAAGCCGCGGCGCCCGAACTCGGCGTGGTCGAGATCGGCGACGATGCAGGAGAGGGCCCGTACGCGAGAACGCCGTCGATCGCGTCGGTGTTCCGGCTCTCGCCGGGCGTCGTCGAGTGGCTACCGACGGGCCTCGACGCGTTCCGCTCGAGCTTCGTCGCAAAGCCGGTCGAGGCCGCAGCCCCCGCCGACGCCGAAGCGCCCCTCGCGCCCGAAGCTGCGACGCCCGACGCGTCCTGACCTACTTCGCGGGGCCTGCACCCACGTCGGTTCCGGAGAGCGCCCGCCACTGCGACGGGTCGAGGCGGCCGAGATAGCTCGCGCGTCCCGTTCCGGTCGGCCGGAAGACGTGCGCGACGCCCTCGGGACGCGAGTCGAGTCCGAAGGCGTAGAGCAGGTTTCCCGTGTGCGTGATCAGCACGGCGTTCGTTCCCGCGGGCGGCGCCGTGTCGAGGAGCCTCCGCACCTCGGCGGCGCGCTCGAGCTTTCCGTCCATCGCGAGCGAGTCGCCGACCGAGAGCACCTCGGTCGGGGTCGCCTTGCCGAAGGCGAGCCGACCCGTCTCGAGCGTCCGGCAATAGGGGCTCGTCTGGACCTCCGAGATGCGGATCCCGAGCCGCTCGAAGGCGCGGCCGATCTCCTCGGCCTCGCGCCGGCCCTCTTCGGAGAGGTTGCGCTGTGTCGCGCAGTCCTCGAGCCGGAACTTGATCGTCTCGTCGGCGCGGCGCTCGGTCGCGGTGTGCCGCATCAGGATCACCGTTCCGCCTTGCTTCACGGCCGCAACGAGCGCAGGCCCCTCGAGCCGTGCGACGAGTTCCTGGGGCTTGCCCTGCGCATCCGCTCCGTCTCCGGACAGGCAGGCGGCGACGAAGGCGAGGACCGCCACGGGGATGGCGGCGGCGGGCTTGCGGCGCATCGGCTTCTCCTCGGCGGCGGGGGCCGCGGCTCCGTAGCCTAACCGATCCCGGGCGAGCGGGGCGGAGAATCCGGCGCGCAGTTCGCGAGCAGTCGCAGCATCGCGTCGTGGAGCGCGCCGTTGCTCGCGACCACGCTGGCGCCGTCGGCCGGGAGCGGGCCTCCGGCGAGATCGCTCGTCCGGCCGCCGGCCTCCTCGACGATCAGCGCACCGGCCGCGACGTCCCAGGCGTGGAGCTTCAGTTCCCAATATCCGTCGAGCCTCCCCGACGCCACGTAGCAGAGGTCGAGCGCGGCGCTTCCGTCGCGGCGGACGGCTCGCGCGGTCTTCACGAAGCGTGCGAAGTGGTCGAGGTTGTCGTTCTCGGAGCGATGCACGTCGTACGCGAAACCGGTCGCAAAGAGCCCACGACCGATCTCGCTCTCCGTCGAGGTCCGGATCGGCCGCCCGTTGCGGAAGGCGCCGCCACCCGCGGTCGCGTGGTAGAGCTCGTCGAGGAGTGGATCGTAGACGACCCCGACGCTTCGAAGCCCCCGGTGCTCGACACCGATCGAGACGCAGAAGCGCGGATAGCCGTGGGCGTAGTTGACGGTGCCGTCGAGCGGATCGATCACCCAGCGCCAATCCCCGCTCGTCGCTTCGCGACGGCTCCCTTCTTCGGCGAGGATCGCGTCGCCGCCGCGCTCGCGTGCGAGCGTCTCGACGATCAGCTCTTCGCAGCGTCGATCGACCTCGGTGACGAGATCGACCGGTGCGCTCTTGGTTCCGATCGAGAGCTTCGTCTCGTAGCGCTCGCGCTGGACGCCTCCCGCAGCGCGCGCGAGTCGCACGGCGAGATCGAGGGTTTCCGAGACGCTAGACACCGCCACCTCCCGGATTGCGACGCGAATCGAGCCCGAAGAGCCGCCGCGCACTGCGCGTCGTCGCCTCTGCCACTTCCTGCGGCTTGCGGCCTTGCGCGGCGGCGAGTGCTTCGCCGACCCGCGTCACGTGGACCGGCTCGTTTCTTCGCCCCCGGAAGCCCTCGGGAGCGAGAAGCGGCGAATCGGTCTCGACGAGCAGGCGCTCGAGCGGAAGCGCAGCGGCGACCTCGCGGAGCCCGCGATCCTTCTTGAAGGTCAGGATTCCCGAGAACGAAACGAGCAATCCCTCGTCGAGCGCGCGGCGAGCGAAGCCGAGCGTACCCGTGTAGCAGTGGAGGACCCCCTCGAGCGCGCCCGCACCCTCGGAGCGCCAGATCTCGAGCAGGTCGTCGTAGGCGGTCGAGTCGTCTCCGCGTACGTGGATCGAGACCGGGAGCCCGGCGCGCCGCGCGAGCGCGAGCTGTTCGGCGAAGACCGAGCGCTGCACCTCGCGCGGCGATCGCAGATAGTGGTAGTCGAGGCCACACTCGCCGACGGCGACGACGCGCGGGTGGCCGGCGAGTGCCTCGAGCCGCCGACGCGCCGGATCGTCGAGGAGCGACGCGTCGTGCGGATGCACGCCGACCGTCGCGAAGATCCGCTCGTCTCGCTCTGCGAGGGCCACGGCCTTCCCGCACTCGTCGACGCCGTAGCCCGCGCCGATCGCGACGAGCGCCGACACGCCGGCCGCGACGGCGCGATCGAGCACCGCTTCGCGGTCGGCGTCGAACTCCGGGGCCGAGAGGTGCGCGTGGCTGTCGATCCACATCAGTCCTTGCGCGCCTCGAGCCTCGGGAAGAGCGCGTCTCCGGTTCGCGTCGGAGCTCCCGGAACGAGGCGTCCCCACGCCGCGTCGTCGGGGAGTCGTGCGGCTTCGAGCGTCTCGGCGGCTCCGACGCGGGAGAGGATCTCGCCGCAGGCGGCGGGAAGGAACGCGCCGAGGAGAAGTGCCGTCACGCGAATCGCTTCGCAGGTCGCATGCAGCGTCGTCCGGACGACCGCGTCGCCGCCGGGCTCCTTCGCGGCCTTCCACGGTGCGCGCAGATCGAGAAGCCGGTTCGCGGCACCGACGAGCCGGAAGATCTCCTCGAGGGTGCGGTGGATCTCGAGTCCCGCCATGAGCGCGTCGACGCGCGCGACGACCTCGGCGGCGAGCGCCTCGAGCTCACGCTCGGGGGAGCCGATCGCTTCTCGCGCGGGTTCGGGGATCCGACCCCCACAAAGCCGCTCGACCAGCCGCAGCGTTCGCGAGACCAGGTTGCCGAGGTTGTTGGCGAGGTCGGCGTTGATGCGTTCGATGAGCGCGGCATCGCGCAGATCGGCGTCGAGGCCGAAGCTCATCTCGCGGAGCGTCGCGTAGCGGAAACCCTCGAAGCCGTAGCGCGTCGCGACGTCGTGCGGCGAGAGGACGTTCCCGAGGCTCTTCGACATCTTGCGCCCCTCGACGTTCCAGTAGCCGTGGACCGAGACGTGGCGCGGCGGCGCGATCCCGGCCGCATGCAGCATGGTCGGCCAGAAGATCGCGTGGGGCTTCAGGATGTCCTTCGCGATCAGATGCTCGACGGCGTCCCAGCGTGCCGGAAAGCCGGGATCGTCGGGGTAGCCGGCTCCCGTCAGGTACGAGATCAGCGCGTCGAACCAGACGTAGCAGACGTGGTCGGGGTCGAAAGGGAGCTCGATTCCCCAGGCGAGCCGGTGCTTCGGCCGCGAGATCGAGAGATCTCCGAGACCGCTCTCGTCGCGCAGCATCGCGAGCGTCTCGTTGCGGTAGCGCGCCGGGCGGATGAAGTCGGGATGGCGTTCGATGTGCTCGCGCAGCCAGCCGAAAGCGCGGCTCATCAAGAAGAAGTAGTTCGACTCGCGCCGCTTCTCGGGAACGCGCTCGTGGTCGCGGCAACGGCCGTCGAGAAGGTCCCGATCGGTGAGGAAGCGCTCGCAGCCGACGCAGTAGAGGCCGTCGTACTCGCGGAGCTCGACCCAGCCCTCGTCGTGGACGCGTTGCAGGATGGCCTGCACGTTTCGGCGATGGTCCGCATCGGTGGTGCGGACGAAGCGGTTCGCCGTGAGGCCGACCTCGTCCCACGCGGCGCGAAAGCGCGCCGAGACCCGATCGGAGAACTCGCTCGGAGCGAGGCCCGCGGCGGCCGCCGCCTCGACGATCTTCTCGCCGTGCTCGTCGGTCCCCGTGACGACCCACGAACTCGCGCCTCGCATCTGGTGGAAGCGTGCCAGCGAATCGGCGACGCAGAACGTGTAGGCGTGGCCGATGTGCGGCTCTGCGTTCACGTAGTAGATGGGGGTCGTCACGTAGTAGGCGCGACTCACGAAGCGGCGACCTCCCGGAGCGCGAGAAGCGTCCGTTCGGCGACCATCTGCGAGTTGGCGTTGCGCTGCACGAAGCCCCGGCGCGCCGCTCGGACGCTGCGAAAGGCGTCGAGCGCGCGGTCGAGATCTTGATCGCCCTCGCGCGCGCGGCGGACGACCGTGTGATGGAGCCACGCGCTCGCCGTCTCGAGGAGCTCGAGAACGGCCTCTCCCGACTCGGAGCGACCCCCGCGATACGCCTCGGCCCAATCGAGGATTTCGGGGATCCCCATCCTCGGGAGCGCTTCGAAGCGGTCGGCGAGCGACCGGACGGACTCGGAAGCCCCGGCCGGCGGGAAGTCCAGCGGGCGCTCGGCGGGCAGGACGACCCGCTGGCAACGCGAACGGAGCGTCGCGAGGAGCCCCGCGGCGGTGTTCGCAACGAGTACGAGGGTGGTCTCGGGCGGCGGCTCCTCGAGGATCCGGAGCAGCGCGTTCTGCGCTTCGGCGTTGAGCCACTCCGCGCCTTCGAGGAGCGCGGCGCGCCGCGCGCCGGGCGCGCTTCGCAAGCGGAGCTGCATCTGGAGCGCGCGGATCTGCGCGATCCGGATCCGTGTATCGTCGGCGCCGCGAGCGACGACGAGGAGGTCGGGATGCTCGCCGACGTGCCGGAAGAGGGGGCCCTTCTTCCCGGCGCCGTCGAGGGCGACGTCGTTCGGGGCTCCCGAACGCCGGCAGGCATCGCAGGCCTCGCAGGGTCTTTCGCCGGCTCCCGTGCAGGCGAGCCCACGGACGAAGCGCAGCGCGAGCGCGAGCGGC
>CAJPFO010000019.1 GCA_905339255.1 Myxococcaceae bacterium | reverse complement strand
CCCCCCGCCGCTCCGCCTCGCCCCGGCCCGCGCCGCGGAGCAGGCCGGCCGCCTGCGGGCGAACGTCGAGCGCGCGCTCCGGGGCAAGGCGGAGGTCGTCCGGCGCGCCGTCGAGACCGTGATCGCCGGCGGTCACCTGCTCCTCGAAGACGTCCCCGGGGTCGGCAAGACGACGCTCGCGCACGCGCTCGCGCGCTCCCTCGATGCGAGCTTCCGGCGCATCCAGTTCACCAGCGACCTGCTCCCGAGCGACGTCCTCGGTAGCGCGCTCCCCGCTGCCGGTCGCGACGGAGCGACGAGCTTCGTGTTCCAACCCGGACCCCTCTTCGCGAACATCGTCCTCGCCGACGAGGTGAACCGTGCGAGTCCGAAGACGCAGTCCGCGCTCCTCGAGGCGATGGGCGAGGGATCGGTGAGCGTCGACGGAATCTCGCATGCGCTTCCGCAGCCCTTCGTCGTGATCGCGACGCAGAACCCGCTCGAGCAGTTCGGAACGCATCCGCTTCCCGAGTCGCAGCTCGATCGTTTCCTGATGCGGCTCGCGATCGGCTATCCCTCGCCGGCGGACGAGGCCGCCGTGCTGCGGGACGATCCCGCGACGACCGAGCTCCCCCGGCTCGCGCCGGTGCTCTCCGTCCGCGACGTGATCGCGCTCCGGGAGGCGGCGGCGGCGGTCAAGTTCGACGATGCGCTCGTCGCGTACCTGCTCCGCATCGTTGCCGAGACGCGCGAACACGAAGGACTCCGGCTCGGAGTCTCCCCGCGCGGTGCGGTGGCACTTCGCCGGGCAGCGCAGTCGCGTGCGCTCGTCGAAGGCCGCGACTACTGCATCCCGGACGACGTTCGCGACCTCGCGCTCGACGTCCTCGCCCACCGCGTGAGTCTCGCCTCCCCCGGAGCGGGCGCGAGCGGATCGGAGCCCGCGGAATGGATCCTTCGCGAGATCCTGGAGCGGACCCCCGTCCCCCTCTAGGACGAGGTCCCGAGCGACGGCGACGCCCGAGGCGGGTCGGCTCGCGGCTTCCGCGCTGGCTTCGGCCGCCGCGCACGCTTCGCCCGACGCGCGCCGGATGGGTCTTCTTCGCCCTCACGCTCGGCGTGGGCTTCGGCGCCCTCAACAGCGGGAACAACCTCCTCTACCTGGTCTTCTCGCTGATGCTCGCGTTCCTCGTCCTCTCGGGCGTGCTCTCGGAGTCCGCGCTTCGTCACCTCGAGCTGCGGCGGCGGATCCCGCGCGAGATCTTCGCCGGGGCCCCCGCCACGTTCGCGGTCGAGATCACCAACGCGAGCCGGACGGTGCCTGCCTTCGCGATCGTGGTCGAAGACCTGCTCCAGCCCGTCGAGGACGTCGAAAGCTACCGTCCCTTCGGGCGAAGCTTCGTATTGCGCGTCGCGCCGGCGAGCACCGAGCATCGCGCCTACCGCTTCGTCGCGGAGAAGCGTGGTGAGGCGCGACTCGCCGGCTACCGGGTCTCGACCCGCTTTCCCTTCGGGCTCTTCGCGAAGGCCGCGATCCTCGACCTTCCGGCGTCGGTCCTCGTGTTCCCCACACTCGTGCCGGTGCCGGCCGATCCTCGAACCGGAACGATCGAAGGTCGAGAGCCCGTCGGACGCGCTCGCCCCGAGAGCGGTGCCGAGGTGGTCGGGCTCCGGGCCTACGCACCGGGCGATTCGCCTCGACGCATCCACTGGCCGGCGACGCTTCGGCGAGGCTCGCGGGTGGTTCGCCAGAGTGAGGAGCCGCGGGCCTCCGAAGCGTCGGTCTACCTCGCGACGCGAGGCCCGATCGAGGGTCCACGCTTCGAGCAGAACGTTCGTCGGGCCGCGAGCGAGGCGGTTTCCCTGCTCGCCGAGGGAGCGCGCGTCTCGTTGCGGACCGATTCGACCTGGATCGCTGCCGCGCAAGGCTCCGCGCAGCGCCTGCGGTTGCTCGACTTCCTCGCGCGCGTGACGCCGGAGGCCGGATGAGCCGCCTCGCGTTCCGCACGGGCCTCGAGGCGCCGCGGCCGCGCTCCGCGCTGGTCCTGGTGGCGCTCGCCACCGGGAGCCTCGCGGCGAGCGGCGAGATCTCGCCCGCGGTGCTCGGCCTGCAGGCGCTCGCGCTCGGGTTCGCGGCGTGGAGGCGGAGCGCGCCCTTCGATTGGCAGCGACGCGCGGGGGTCCTCAACCTCGGCCTCGTCTTGTGCGCGACGATCGCGCTCGGTGAGGTGAGCCGAGGCGCGCCGGCCTCGGTGGCTCTCGCGGCGCTCGCGGTCCTGGCCTCGGGACTCCAACTCCTCGACGCACGCCCGAGACGCTCCGAGTTCCTGCTCGTCGCACTTGCGCTCTTCCAGGTAGTGCTCGCTTCGAGCCTGACCGACAGCCTGCTCTTCGCCCCGTTCTTGATCGCGTTCCTGCCTACCTGCGTCTGGACCCTTCTCGTCCACACGCTTCGCAGCGAGGCGCTCGAAGCGGGGGATCCCGCGGCGGCAGCCGCGGTCCTGACGCCCGGACTGCTCGGCACCACGGTGGCCGCCTCGCTCGTCTCTCTCGTGGTGGCGCTGGCGCTCTTCTTCGTGCTCCCGAGACTCCACGAGGGTCTGCTCCGCAGCGGGGCGATGCCGGCGCTCTCGACCGCGGGCTTTTCGGAGCGGGTCTCGCTCGGCGACCTCGGCCGCATCCGGCGCGATACGACGGTCATGCTTCGCGTTCGAACGATCGAGGGCGAGGCACCGCCCCCCGCCGAGGCCTACTACCGCGGGCTCGCCTTCGACCGGTTCGATGGGCGCTCCTGGTCGGTCTCCGATCCCGTCCGGCGCATCGTCGATGGTGAGGCGTCGCGCGGTCTTCGCCTCGCGCGTACGGAAAGACCCGCCAACCTGGTCCAGGAGATCCTCCGCGAGCCCGTCGTCTCGGGCGTCCTGTTCGAGGCCGGAGATCCCGTGGCGCTCGAGGGGGGGACCGGAAGGATCGAGCGCGACGCGAACGGCGGGCTCTACGCCCCGGAAACGGCCGGCGACCGAGTCCGCTATGCGATCGCCGTGCAGGACACGCTCGCGTCCGAGGCGGCGCTCGCACTCGATCATGCCGGAGTCCCCTCGTCGGAGGGCCGCTACCTCGCGCTCCCGCCGCTCTCTGCCGAGGTGACCGCGCTCGCTGCCCGGATCGTCGCTCCCGCTCGAAACGACCTCGAACGGGCTCGAGCCATCGAACGATGGCTCCGCCGGAACGGTCGCTACACCGATCAGCCGCCGCCCGACGACCGCAACGATCCACGCTCGCCGATCGAGCGCTTCTTGCTCGGCGAGCTCGAAGCGCACTGCGAGTACTTCGCGAGCGCGATGGTCGTGATGGCTCGAAGCCAGGGCCTCCCGGCGCGTCTCGCGAACGGATTCGCGGGCGGGCGCCGGAATGCGGTCGGCGACTTCGTCGAACTCGTCGGCTCCGATGCGCACGCCTGGGTCGAGATCCACTTCGATCGACACGGCTGGGTGCGATTCGATCCGACGCCTCCAGATCTGCGCCTCGCCGCTTCGGCGCCGCCGACGCTCCTCGACCGGATCGAGGATCTGCGAAGCGCTCTCGAGCTCCTCTGGTTCCAGCACGTCGTCGAGTTCGATCGTTCGAAGCAGTTCGATGCGGCGATCCGGACCTGGAAGAAGCTCCGCACCTGGCTGCCCGCCGAAACGACCGGCAAGGCCGCCACCAGCGGCCCCGCTGCACTCGAACGGCTGCGGCAGCTCCCCGTCGTCTGGCTCGTGCCTGCGGCGGCCGGCGCCCTCTTGCTCCTGCTTCTCCGCCGCCGCAGCGCTCCGACGCGAGCGGACCTGCCGCGGCGTTACGCGGCGGCCCTCCGCCTCCTCGCGCGCCATGGTCTCGTCCGCCGCCCGGCCATCACGCCGCGCGGCTTCGCGATCGAGGTAGGCCGACGGATCGAGCGGCCCGGGGCGGAGGCCTTCGCCCGCCTCACCGAGGCGTATCTCGCGTCGCGTTGGGGAGGAGCCACGAACCCCGAGCGTCCGGAGGATCTGCGCAGCCTGCGTGATAGCCTGCGCACGTGAAGACTCCCGGCTCGCGAACCATCGTCCTCGACGCGATGGGAGGCGACCGCGCTCCCGAAGCGCCGGTTGCGGCAGCCGCGTCGCTCTCGCGCACCACGGACCTGCGGATCCTTCTCGTCGGAGACCGCTCGAGGATCGAGCCTCTGCTCGGCCGGTCCGCAGCCGATCCGGAACGGATCGAGCTCGTCGATGCCACCTCTGCCGTCGCGATGGACGAAGATCCCCGGGCCTCGCTCGAGCGAACCGATTCGAGCATCGCCGTCGCGGTGGGCATCCTCGCAAAGGGTGAAGCCGATGCGCTCGTCTCGGCCGGGAACACCGGGGCCACGCTCCTCCACGTCGGCCGCGCCGTTCGCAGGATCCCCGGGATCCGCCGGACGGCGCTCGCGGCGGTCCACCCGACGCTCCCTCGCCCGCACAACGAAGATCCCTTCGCACTGCTGCTCGACGTCGGCGCGAACCTGACCTGTACGCCCGAGGATCTGCTCCAGTTCGCACTGATGGGTTCCGCGTACGCATCGCGGATCTCGAAAGTGACGAGGCCGACCGTCGGTCTGCTCAACATCGGCGAGGAGGCCGGCAAGGGCGACGAGTGCCTGCGCCGCGCGCACGAACTGCTACGCACCGCCCCTGGAATCCACTTTGCGGGCAACGTCGAAGGCCGGGCCGTCCCGCTCGGCGTCGTCGACGTCGTGGTCTGTCCGGGCCTGCTCGGCAACGTCGTCTTGAAGCTCCTCGAGAGTCAGGGCGAGATCCTCGAGGCCTTCGTTCGCCGCACGCTCTCGAAGCGGCTCGACTGGAGAGTCGGCGCCCGGCTGCTGCAGGGCGCGATCGATCGCATCACGCGCTCGTTCGATTACGCGAGCTACGGCGGCGCGCCGATCCTCGGCTTCGAGCGGATCGTGATCAAGGCGCACGGACGTTCCCACCCACGCGCCCTCGAAAACGCCGTGAAGGTCGCCGCGAAAGCCGTCCGAGACGACGTCTGCGGGGCGATCGCGAGCGCTGCTGCGGCGCTCGAAGCTCGATGAGAAGCGGGCGACGCTTCGTCCTCCTCGACCGCGACGGAACCCTCGTCCGGGATCCGGGCTACGTCCATCGCATCGAGGAGTACGCGCTCCTTCCCGGGGTCGTCGCTGCGCTCCGCCGGCTTCGCGACGCAGGATTCGCGTTCGCAATCGTGACGAACCAGGGCGGGATCGGCCGCGGGCTCTTCAGCGAGGAGCAGTACTTCGGGTTCGCGCGACATCTCGAGTCCGATCTCTCGAGGCAGGGGATCCGGATCGAACGCACCTTCCACTGCCCGCACGGCTCCGATGCGGGCTGTCCCTGCCGCAAACCGGCTCCGGGGCTCTTCTTCCGCGCGAGCCTCGAACTCGGGATCGATCTCTCGCGCTCGTTCGCGGTGGGCGATGCTCCGCGCGATGCCACCGCCGCGCTCGCAGCGGGTTGCGCCGGCGCCGTTCGCCTCGTCGGCGACGAGCGCTTCGGAGCGAGCGTCTGCGAGCGGCTCGCGTACGCGAGAGATCTCCCGGGCGCAGCCGATCGGATCCTCGCGCGGCCGCACTGATCGCGCGGCGCGACCCGCGTCCGGAGCGAACCCGTCGGTCCGTTACCGCACCCCGAGCAGCTTGTGGAGCTGCGGGATCACGCGAACGTCGAGCCCGAGCGACGCGCCGCGCGAGGCGAGATCGAGCAGCCGCCGTGCGGTCGGGGAGCGCGCGGCGCCGCCCCCCGGAGCGACGGGCTGGAACACGACGACCGCAGCGGGATGGATCTCCTTCACGGCCGCGAGCGCCGCGTCGATCTCCTCGTCCGTCGAGGCCAGCGTCACGACGAGCTTCAGCACCGTCTCGGGCGCCGTCCGCGCGATCTCGAGAAAAAGCCGATGCTCGGCCTCGAAGCCTCGCACCGGGCCCTTCGCCGGGTCGCTCGCGCGCCGCACCTCGCTCGCGAGCTTCCAGTCCATCGAGACGACGTCGACCGCGTCGACGACCGCGCGAAACGCGTCGGGCGCGGCACCGTGCGTCTCGAGCAGGATCCGCGGCCCGAGCGCTCGCAGGGCGCGTGCGAATTCGCAAGCGGCCTCCGGCTGGAGCAATGGCTCGCCACCCGTGAGACTCACGAAGCGGTGCTGCGACGCACCGAGGTCACGCACCGCGCCAAGGACGGTCCCGAGATCGACCGGATTCGGAACCGACGCCGAACCGCCCCCGGGAGTCTCGAGCCGGCACTCCAGCGAGGGCCGCCAGGTGTGCGGGGAATCGCACCACCGGCAGCGCAGGTCGCAGCCTCCGAAGCGCACGAAGATCGTGCGCTCTCCCACGTGCGTCCCCTCGCCCTGCACGGACGAGAAGACCTCGACCAGATCCGCCGACGCGCTCAACCGTCGAGGATCGAGCGGCCCGTGGCGATGTCGGCGAGGACCTCGTCGAGTCGCTCGGGATGGAGCGCGAGCCGCCTCACCGGGATCCGAGCCACGTGATCTGCCTCGGGCATGGCCTCGATCCAGTCGTGCTTCGCCGCGAGGTGCTCCGACATCGCGAGCACGTCGAGCGAACGGCGCCCCGTCTGCTCGTCCGCACAGAGCACGAGCAGGTCGTCGCCTTCGTGGAATGCGAGCGAGAGCGCCGCTCCGTATCGCTCGCGCGCCACGCGCGCCGCGAGGTGGACGTCGAGCTCCGGAGGCACCGGAACCACGACGAGCGAGAGACCCCCGAAATGGACGAGGCGGAAATCGCGCTCCGCCACGTACGAGACCTCGGCCGGAGGCTCCGGGGTCTGTGCTGCCGCGGCCTCCCGGGCGAGATCGCTCGGGCGCCCCGCGAGAAGCGGCTCCAGGTCTGCCCGTCTCTCTCCGGGACGCGACGCGACCGACGCGAGCCTCGACCACCACACGCGTCCCCAGCGCTCGAAATCGTGTTGGGTGAAGCGCGCACAAACCAGGTCGACGAGCTTGTCCGAGAAGCGACTGCGTCGCCCACATTGCGCGAGCACCGCAGGAAGCGAGCTTCGCGTGCCGGGCGTGACGAAGACCGCGTCGCCGCCGATCGCCGCCTTGAGCCGCTCGATGTCCTCGGGAGGCCAGGAGTGATGGTCGTACCACACGAGCCGATCGCGATAGAGAGCCGCGGCCTGGATCACGTCGCGCGCCGGGGAGGCCGCGAAGCCGATCACGTGGATCGGAGTCTCCTCGCGCAGATCCGTCGCCACTCCGCGAAAAAACGTCATGAGATCGGCCTGCGGGTAGACCCAGATGCCCTCGAGCAGACGCACGTCGCGCGCGAGGAGCACGGCTGCCGCCACGGAGTCCCGATCGGCGTGCGCCAGGATCGCGATCCGCTTCGGCCGCTGCGGCTTCGGCGCAGGCGCTTCGACCGGGATCGGAGGCGCCGCCTTGGCGACCCTCGCGCGGCGCCGCAGCGCACGCTCCCGGTGCATCCGCTCCGCCTCCGGATCCGCGTCGTCGGCCTCTTCGTCGTCCTCCTCGTACGCCGGCGCAGGCTCCTCGATGAACTCCGGCGCATCGGGCGAGAGCACCACGATCTCGTCGACGAGGTCGTGATCGTCGTCGTCGAGCGCCTCGTCCTCGCTGCGCTCGGAAACGGCGCGTGGAGCGCGCTCCTCGGCATCGCCGGGCTCGGGGCGCGCGTCCTCGGCGCTCGCTTCGCCGCTCTCCGATCGGACGCGGCCGCGGCCACGACCGCGGCGCCGTCGACGGCCCCGCCGGCTCCGGCCGGCTTCATCGCGCGCGCCTTCCTCGGTGGGCGACTCCTCCGCGACGTCGAGATCGAAGAGCGAAACCTCCTCGAAACCGGACGCCGCCGCCTCGGGACGCGCTGCCTCGCGGTCGCGGGGGGTGCGATCCGGCGCCGGCCCCGACTCGCCACGAGGCCCTCGTGCGTTGCGCTCTCCCTCCGGACGCTCTCGGCCTCCACGACCACGCCTCGAGTCGCTGCGCTCACGGCTCCGGTCGTCGGCCTCGGGCCTTGCGGGCGGAGGCGACGTGCGGCGCAGCGGATTCGCGCTCACGATCGTCCCCCCGAGAACGAGTTCTGCATCGCGTCCCGCCACCTGACGCACCTCGACCTGCGTCGTCGAGATCGCGAACCAGCGAAGCACCCGCTCGACGATCGGCTCGAACTCTGCGGCGGCGAGGACGAGTCGGGGGGTCTCGAAACGAAGCGGTGCCGCGGCAGCGGCGAGGAGCGCGGGCAGCGCGGGGCGCAGGGCCACGAGCGCATCGAGCGCAGCGCCGAGCCCGACGAGGCCGAGCCGCTCTCGCAGTGCCCCGACGACGGGATGCCCACCGGCGTCGATGCCGAGCAGATCGACCGCCTCGACGTCCGCCCCACCGCGAGGCCACGGCACCAGGTTTCGCAGCCCGAGGAGCGCGCCGAGCGGGCCCACGGCTCGCGCACGCAGCCCTTCCTCGCCTTCCCGCACGTCGCGATCATGCACGCGTTTGCGGAGCCCTCCCTCGAGACGATCGAAGGCATCGCCGAGACTCTCGGCCGAAAGACGCTCGCTGCGCCGCTGCGGGAGGATGGTGTCGAGCAGCACGCCGTCGTCGTCGATCCGGACCGCCGCCACCCGGCGCGCGACGAGCACGAGTTCGAGCGAGCGGCCATGGACTCGCGTCGTTCCCCCGTGCTTGGCGCCGAGACCGGCGAGCCCTTCGAGCGCGCGTTCGGCGAGCTCGCGCTCGGCGGGCTCGGCGAGATGCGCAGCGAGCTGGTCCCGCGCGAGCCACGGAGACTCGTCGAGGGGCTCGGGCGCCACCGCCAGCGTCCCTCCGGCGAGCTCGGGGAGTTCGATCGCACGCAGCACGAAGGGAACATCTCCGACCAGCGAGAGCCTGCGCCGGGCCGGAAGCGGCCATGAAGGCGCGACCACGACGACGCCGGCCCGGTAGGCCGCGGCTTCCTCGGCGGAGCCGATCGCCGCGAGCGCCGCAAGGAGCGCGTCACCCGCTTCGCGCGGCGCAGCCACGACGAGCACGCGCCCGTCGTCCGCTTCGGCGCTCGCGACGACCGCCAGGCCGGGCGGAAGGCCCTCCACGTCGAGGGCCTCGAGATCCCGCACCCCGAGCGCCGCGCTCGCAGCGAGCTTCTCGAGGATCCGGGCGACGTCGAGCGAGCCACGCGCCTCGTCGGCCCCGTTGCCGCCCCTCCTACGTCCGAAACGTCGTCGCATGATTCCGTCGATACCTCTTGGCGGCGGCTGCGATCCGCAGGCCGACCGCGACCGGTTCCCCGACCTCGCCGGGGCTCAGGGCTTGGCGATCAGCGAGGAGTCCTCCTCCTCGCGAAGTCTCTCGAGCAGCGGGCCGAGGGTCGCCTCGAGCAAGGCACGGGCCGCGGCGCTCTGCGCCGGGGCAGTGTCGCAGACGCTTCGCGCGGCCGCGAGGCAGGCCCGGGCATCATCCTCCCGGCCCTGTTTCCAGAGCACGTAGGCCGTCTCCTCGAAGCGCTCGATGCACGTGGCGGCCCCCCGGGCATCGAGGATCTCTTCTAGAGCCGCCCCGATCGCCGCATCCACCTGCTCCCGGCGCTGTGCGCCCGAGACGACGATGCGTCCCTCGGACAGCTCCCGCAGCTTCTCCGCGAGCCTACGAAGCGGCTCCTCGGGCGGCGGCCAGGGACCGACCTCCCCGGAAACGATGAGCTCGACGGCCCGCGCCACCGAGCCCTCCGCGCCGAGTGCGGCGCGTGCCTCCTCCCCGGGTGTCGAAACGTCGGGGGACGCCTCCGTGAGGCGCGACTTCCACTCGAGAAA
>CAJPFO010000018.1 GCA_905339255.1 Myxococcaceae bacterium | reverse complement strand
CGCCATGGCCTCGCTCCGGTCCTCGAGCTCCGCATCCTCGACGCCGAGCCCTGCCTGGGCGGCGACGGCCTCGAGGACCAGCGCTTCGCGAACCTCTCGCTCCGCCAGCGGGCGCCATTCGGAGGCCCAGCGCTCGAGTTGCTCGTGGAGGGCGTCGTGGGGAACGCTGCGCTCGAGCTGCCGATGCGCCATCGAGAGTCGGCGCTGGAGCCTTCGCTCGACCATGCCCGGGGGAACCTCGAAGGGGGTCCTGGCCAGGAGCGAGTCGAGGAGCGTGCGGCGAACGACGGCGTCCGCCTCGCGCTCGCGACGGGTCCGCAGGTCCTCCTGGATCCGCCCCCGCAACTCGGCGAGCGAGGAGAACTCTCCCACGTCCTTGGCGAACTCGTCGTCGAGCTCCGCCAGCTCCCGCCGGCGCACCGAGTGCACCCGGACCTGGAACGAGGCCTCCCGCCCCGCCAGATCCCGATTGCCGTAGTTCTCGGGGAAGCGGACGCGGACCTCGCGCTGGTCGCCCGCCCGAGCGCCTTCGAGTTGCTCCTCGAAGCCGAGGACGGTGCCGCCGCCGCCAATCTCGATCTGGACGTCTTGTCCACTTCCGCCCTCGAAGGGCTGCCCGTCGATGCGCCCCTCGAAGTCGATCTGGAGGACGTGACCTCGCGCCGTCGCGGTTCCCTCGGGCTCCTCGACGAGCGGCGCCTGCCTCTGCCGCAGCGTCTCGAGCTGCTCCTCGACCTCGGCAACGCCGACCTCGACGGGCGGCTTGCGCGCAGGGAGCCCGCGAACGGACGGCAACGAAAGGACGGGCTTCACCTCGATGCGGGCATCGTAGTGGAAGATCTCGCCATCCTTCGGCGGACGCGCCTCGATCGCCGGTTCGGCCACCGGGCGCAGCCCCGCCCGATCGACGGCCTCGGGGAGCGTCTCGGCGACGAGCGCGCGCTCGACGTCTTCACGGACGGACGCACCGTAGAGCCTCTCGAGGACCGAGCGCGGAACCTTGCCGGGCCGGAAGCCTCGCACGCGCGCGCGCCTGCCGAGATCGCGGTATGCGCGCTCGAACGCGCGCCCCACTCGCGCTGCGCCGACGTCCACCGCGAGCGTCCTCACGACCGGGCCCGTCTCGCTGACGCGCACGTCGAGCGCGCCGCCTCCCTCACGCGCCGAAGTGCTCATGCTTCTCTCCGCGCCGCTCCAAAGGACGTGCCGGGGACAGGACTCGAACCTGCACGTCCTTCCGGACGGTGGCTTCTAAGGCCACCGCGTCTGCCAATTCCGCCACCCCGGCGCGCGACGGGACTCATGAACGACGCGAGCGTAGGCGCCGGCCCGAGGGGCGTCAACGCACGCAAGCGAGAGGAGGATGGTGAGCGCGGTAGGAATCGAACCTACAACCTAGGGATTAAGAGTCCCTTGCTCTGCCAATTGAGCTACGCGCCCGACCGATCCCCGAACCTACGGGCCTCTCGCGTCGATCGCAAGGGTTTCGCGCGTGGATGCGAGAAGCCGCGGCCGCCCCGGGTTTCGATGACGAGCCGATCAGCGGCCGCGACCGTAGAGAGCCTCCCGCAGGTCGATCGCGAACCTCCGGCCGTCGAGTCGGAGTCTCCGCACGTTGCGTCCCGCGGCTCGAACCGAAACGGCCATCTCCTCCGGGGCGAGGTCCGACGGGGTCGCGAAGCCGAAGACCCCGCCCGGGCCCGTCCTGCCTTGCGCGATCCGTCGCGGCGGCTCGCCCGCTCGATGCGCCTCGACGATCACGTGTGCCTCCTCGACCGGCGGCCGCTCGCCGCTCGCAAGCGCATCGTTGTCGCACACGATCACGCGCGCCGTGCGGCCGTCCGCAGCGCACTCGACCGTGACGGCGAGGTCGTGGAGCCAGATCATCGGTTCGGCGACGGTCGCCTCGAGCCCGACCCGACGTACGTGATGCGCGGGGTTCGCGCGGAGCGCGACGTCCTGCGGCGCCATGCCGTGGTCGGCCGTCACGACGAAGAGGGTTCCTTCGAGAAGTCCGCGTGCGTCGAGCAGATCGAGAACCCGGCCGATCCGCCGGTCGCTCTCGTCGAGCGCGGCGCGAAGACCTTCGTCGTGAGGCCCGTAGTCGTGGCCCGCTCCGTCGGTGAGCGCGAGTTCGTGGAAGACGCACACGGGAGGCTCGAGATCGGGGCGCGTGAAGAGCTCGATCACCTGCGCCACGCCTCGCGCATCGAGCATCGACTCCTTGGCGACCGACGTCTGTCCGTCCCCTTCCCATCGCGGATCGCAATCGGCGACGAGCTCTGCCGTGAGCGCCTTCAAGCGGCCGCGGTCGCCGAGGTTTCGCCCTTCGAGCACGGCGTGGTCCGCTCCGCGCCCGCACGGCTCGTGGACGTTCGCGGTCAGTGCGGTCTCGCCGCGAACCCGATGGAAGGCTTCATAGACGGTCTCGACCGCGGGCGACGTGAAGGTCTCGGTCCGCACCTGCTGCCCCTGCGGCGAGACGAGCTCGCGCTTCTCGCGCAGGTAGTAGCTCGGGTTCACGACGTCGTGGTGGCCGCACCAGGTGCCCGTCGCGAGCGTCGTATGGCTCGGCCAGGTGATCGAAGGGAAGTTCACGATCTGCCCGTTCGAGAAGAGCGCCGCACGCTCGCGGATCCTGCGCAGGTTCGGGAGTGCTCCGGCGTCGCTCGCGAGCCGGTCCTCGAGTTCCGTGTGCGAGAGGCCATCGAGGAGGAAGATGTAGAGCCGCTCGGCGGCCGGCTTGCCTTCGTCGAGGACTTCGTGCAGCACCCGCCCGTCCTGGCGCTTCAGGCGGACGTCGGGGGCCTTGCCTCGCTCGCTCGAAATCCGACCGGTCGCATCGGCGCCATCGATCGCCGGGAAGCCACAAGCGACGAGCACGGTCGGGAGCACGTCGATCTCTCGAACCGCCGTCTCGTGGTGTCCGGGCCGGATGCGCGGTCCGGCGAGCCAGAGCGGCGCGCGCGCCTGGCGTACGTGGAGGGCGCCGTGCGTGCCGGCCTGGATTCCCTGCGTCCAATCGTTCGGTGAGATCGCGAGATCCGGAGCATGCGGTGAGTCGAAGAGCTGCGCGATCCGCTCGTAGGCGAAGGGGTAGCTCTGATGCTCGGCACGGACGAAGCGGCGGCGGGGATCGAGGGCGTCGAATCCCGACGCTGCTGCGGCGCGCTTCTCGTCCGCGACGGTCCGCAGCGAGCCGACGTCCTGGTTCGCGAGCGGATCCTCTCCCACGACCTCGAGCACCTCGAAGCCGACCGCTCCGTCTGCGTCGAGGATGCGCCGGAATCGGACCATCCCGCGCCGGGACCAGACCTCGTACGCGCCTTCGGGATCGTCCGTCGCGCCGCGCCAGGTCAAGACCAGATCGACCTGGTCCTCGACCTCGCGATCGGTGAGCAGCGCGAGGATGGCGCGGTTTCCCGACTCCTCCTGCTCGGGGTCGAGTCCCTGGCCGCCGGGGCGCTCGGGACCGAAGGAACACGACGGGGTCGGAGGCTTCGTCATGGAGCGGAGGCTATCACGGCGCCGCCCGCCGCCGGAGGATCCTTGCCGAGAGCCTCCCGAGCCCCGCTCGAAGCGGTTCGTCGCCGAGCCAGGGAAGCGCAAGCGCCGTCACGATCGCGAACGCCAGGGAGCCGACCGCGAGGTTCGCGAACGCATCGACCGCTGCGTCGGCCGATCCGATCACGCCCCACGCCGCACGCGCTCCGAACGCTGCTCCGGCCGCGAGCGAAGCGAGGGCGAGGCCGCGAACAGCGCTCGCTCCGAGCAGGCGGAGCGAAGGACCCCCGTGGAGGCGGCGCGCGAGCGCGAGCGTGGCGAGCGCGTTGGCGGTCATCGCGAACGCACTCGCAAACGCGAGCCCGGAGGCGCCCCACGACCGCCCGAGCGCGAGGTAGAGCGGGATCGCCGCGAGCGCGACGACCGTGCCGAGCAGCATCGGCCGCCAGGTATCGCGGCGCGCGTAGAAGTCGCGGACGGCGATCTGCTGCACGACCCATGCGGGGACCGACGCCGAGAGGATCGCGAGCAGCAACGCCACCGCGGCACTGTCCGCCGGGCCGAACGCACCACGCTCGAAGGTGAGCGTCACGAGCGGTCCGGCGAGCGCCACGCACGCGCCTGCCGTGAGCAGCGCGAGGCCGAGTCCGGTCCGCAGCGTCGCGAGCAGTGTCCGAGCGAGCTCGGCGTGCCTCCCCTCGGCGTACAACCGCGAGAGCGTCGGTAGCGCGGCGGCCGCGAGGGCCTGCCCCACCACGGCGACCGGGACCAGCATGAGCCGGCGCGCGTAGCTGAGCCGCGCGACGGTTCCTTCCCCGAGCAATGCGCCGAACCAGCGCAGGTACCATTCGTCGACCGTGAGCAGCGTCTGCCCGAGGAGGAGCGGCATCGCGAGCACGAAGTACGAGCGGAAATGCGGACCGAACGGCGCAAAGCGAGGCCGCAGCGCGATCGTCCCGCGACCGAGCAGGATCGGCGCCAGGAACGGGCCGGCGATGCTTCCCGCGAGCGCCCCCCAGGCAAATCCCTCGATCCCGATCCAAGGAGCGAGGACGAGGCCTCCCGCGATGATTCCCGCGTTGTAGACGAGCGGCGCGACCGCGGCCGCCAAGAAGCTCTCGCGCGCGAGCAGCACCGCATTCGCGATTCCGCCGATCAGAAAGAAGATCTGCGCCGGGAGGACGATCCGGGTCAGATGCGTCGTGAGTGCCTGCGTTTCGCTCGCGAAGCGCGGAAACTGGAGCGAGACGAGCGAATCGGCGTGCCAGAAGAGGACGGCGGTGGCGGCGATGGCGAGGACCCCGAGCGTCCCGAGCACCTCTTCGACGAGGCGATCGGCGCCCGCCTCTCCTTCGCGTTCGCGAAGCCGGTGGTAGAGCGGGACGAACGCGATCGAAAGAGCGCCCCCCGCGAGGAAGTGGTTGAGGAGGTCCGGGATCTGGAACGCGGCGTAGAAGGCGTCGGTCTCGGCGCTCGCGCCCGAGCGCCAGGCGAGGATCATTTCGCGCACGTAGCCGAGGACGCGCGAGAGCATCACGCTCGAAGCGAGCAGCAACGCGGCGGCCCCGATCCGGGGCGCGCGCCCCCCCTCCCGCGCCGGCGGCTGCGTCAGCGTCGCGTCCCCTCCGGCCGCGGATTCCGCTCGCGCCAGCACAGCCCCTCGTAGGTCTCGACGATCACGCAGTCGCCCTCGCGCCCGATCACGTGCGGGTGCACGAGCGGAACCTTTCCGTGCGGCGTGTCGAGCACGTAGAGCGGGATCGCGAAGCCGCTCGTCCGGCCACGAAGCGCCCGGAAGAGCGCGATCCCATCCTCGATCGGCACCCGGAAATGCGCGGTCCCCTCGAGGAGCTGCGCCTGGTAGCAGTAGTACGGACGGACGCGGATCCGGACGAGCCCCTCGCAGAGCGCCTTCATCGTCGCGACGTCGTCGTTGATCCCGCGCAGCAGCACGCTCTGGTTTCCGACCGGCACCCCCGCGCGAAGCAACCGATCGCAAGCCTCTGCAGCCTCGGGAGTGATCTCCCGAGGGTGATTGAAGTGGGTATGGAGCCAGATCGGGGGATGCCGCTCGAGGACGCGGCAAAGCGAGTCGGTGACGCGGAAGGGAAGCGTGACCGGAAGCCGCGAGCCGATGCGAACGATCTCGACGTGCTCGATCGAGCGAAGCTCGCCGAGCAGCCAGTCGAGCTTCTCGTCGCCGAAGGTGAGCGGATCGCCTCCGGTCAAGAGCACGTCGCGGATCTCGGGGTTGCGTCGGATCCAGTCGAGTCCGTCCTCGAGCTCACGCTTCTTCATCACCCATTCCAGATCGCCGACCATCCGCTTGCGAAGACAGAAGCGGCAGTAGAGCGCGCATTCGTTGTTCACGCAGAAGGCGATCCGATCGGGGTAGACCCGGATCACGTTCTTGACCGGCGAGTGCGCGACCTCGTCGAGCGGATCGGCGACCCCGGACGGATCGTCGAGCTCGGCGAGCCGCGGCACCACCTGACGGCGGATCGGGCATTGCGGATCGTCCGGATCCATGAGCGCGGCGTAGTACGGCGTGATCACGAAATGGAAGCGGTCACCGAGGCGCTCGATCGCCTCGCGTTCGTCGGCGGTCGGGGAGACCCAGCGCGAGAGCGACTCGGCCGTGCGGATCCGCTCGCGCATCTGCCAGGTCCAGTCGCGCCACTGCGCGTCCGAGACTCCCGCCGGATGCGGACTCATCGCGCCCCCTCGAGCCGTCGCAGGGCTTCTCCGAGCACGTCCGCGAGGAGCGCTTCGTGAGGACGCCCCTCGAGCTCGGCGAGGATGCCGAAGCTTCCATCGGGGGCGAAGGTCGGAAGCGGGTTGATCTCGAGGAACTGGGGCTCGCCAGCGGCGTCGAGCCGGAAGTCGGCACGTGCGAAGTCCCGACATTCGAGCGCCTCGAACGCAGCGAGACCGAGGCTCGCGAGACGTCTCTCGAGCTCCGCGTCGAGATGCCCCGGGACTTCGAACGCCCATGGTCCGGACGGCGACCGATGGCGCTCGACGGCGTGGAGCCCGATCCGCGTCTCGCGTTCGAGGGCGCGTTGCAGGACGGCGAGCGCTCGCGGCGGTGCGTGGCCGACGACCGTCACCGTGTATTCGGCGCCTTCGAGAAAGGGCTCGACGAGCGCCGGCTGCGAGTAGGAGGCCGTCACGAACGCCACCGCGGCGGCGAGGGCGCTCGCGTCCGCAACCTTCGAAAGCGGTCCGATGCCCTTCGCCGTTCCTTCCCATCGGGGTTTCACGAACATCGGATAACCCCAGGAAAGATCGACCTTTTCTAGCTCACCCACCGAGGCGATCGAGACGCCGGGAACGACCGGGATCCGTGCCGCGGCGAGACGCTCCTTGGCCCAGACCTTGTCGAGGCAGGTCGAGAGCGTGAGCGCATCGGAGCCGAGGCATGGCACGGCGGCCATTTCGAGGAGTACGGGAGCCCACGCCTCGCGGTTTCTCGAGCCGAAGCCTTCGGCGATGTTGAGCGCGGCGTCGAGCTCGGGCAGCGCTCCCTTGCCCGCCGCCGAGAGCAGCGCGTGTGGGTTGCCGATTCGCACCGGGCGGTGGCCGAGCCTCGCGATCGCCGCCTCGAGCGCGACGAGTGTCGCTTCGGGCTCGAACTCGGCGTCGGCGTCGGCGGGATCTCCGGGCGCACACGCGAGCGTTCCGAGCAGGTCGTAGACGAGGCCGATCGTGAGCACGTGCGCGAGGATAGCGACATGACGACCTTCCCTGCCCCGGCGCCTCGTCCGAGTCTCGCGGCCTGGTGCGCCGTCGCCGTCTGGACGGCGCTCATCCTCACGCTCTCGGGCGACTCCTTCTCGGCGAACGAGACTTCGCGAATCATCGGGCCGCTGCTCGATTTCTTCTTTCCGGGGCTCGACGCTGCGACGAAGGCGCTCGTCCACGGACTCGTTCGCAAGGCCGCACACTTCTTCGAGTACGCCGTACACGGCGTACTCGCCTTCCGTGCCCTCGCTCCCGGACGCCCGCCGCTGCGAGCAGGCGCCTTCGCCGTCGCGATCGGGCTCGCGGTCGCGATCGCCGACGAAGGCGGCCAGGCGCTTCGAAGCGATCGGACCGGCTCGCGCCGCGACGTCGTTCTCGATGGCGCGGGAGCCGGCTTCGGAGTCTCGATCTCGCTCGCGATGGCGGCCACGCGCCGGCGCGCTTCGCGACGGGCTTGAGCGCCGGCCTGCGCCGGGTACGGTCCCGGAGGCCCGCTGCGCGCGGGCGTCGCGAGGTGCCATGCCGCCCACGTACGACGAGATCGTCGCCCGGCTCACCGGTCCGGGAGCACCCTTCGAGATCGAAGTCAGTCCCGTTCGCGGCCTCCCGATGCGGAACTACAAGCATCGCGAGCGTTCGATCCGCGAGAAGATCCGGAACTCGGGGCTTCGTGGCGATGCGGTCTGCATGGTGCAGGGCGAGCGACGCATCACGTACGCAGAGCACGCGAGGCTCGTCTTCGGCGCCGCGCACGCATTGCGCGACGGCTTCGGACTGCGGCACGGCGACCGGGTCGCGATCCTGGCGCGGAACTCTCCGGATTGGCTGATCGCGCTCTTCGGGGCCACCTCGCTCGGCGCCATCGCGGTGGGATTGAATGGCTGGTGGACTTCGGACGAGATCGCCTACGGCCTGACCGACTCGGGAAGCCGTTTCCTGGTGACGGACGAGCACCTCTGGCCGCGCGTCGAGAAGCTCGTGGGCTCGATTCCCACGCTCGAACGCGTCTTCTTCATCGGAACCGACCCGCCGCGTACGTGCGTGCCGATCTCGGAGCTGCTCGCGCCGCGTGGCGAGGCGCCCGACGATCCGATCGACGAGGACGACCCCTTCGTGATCCTCTACACGTCGGGGACGACGGGGCGCCCGAAGGGCTGCATCACGACCCATCGGGGAACCGTCTCGCAGGTGATGGGGATCGTCTTCTCCGGAGTCGCCGGGGCGCTTCTCGGCGGCGCTGCCCCGCTCGCCGCGGGCGGCCCGGGCACGGCCCCCCCGGCGAGCCTGCTCACCTCGCCTCTTTTCCACGTGGCCGGTATCCATTCGGGGGTGTGCACGGGGCTCACCGCCGGAGCGAAGCTCGTCTTCACCGAGGGTAAGTTCGATCCGGAGCAGGTGATGCGCCTGATCGAACGCGAACGGGTGAGCGCTTGGGGAGCCATTCCGACGATGCTCCATCGCGTGGTCCATCACGATCGGATCGGTCGCTACGACCTGTCGAGCCTTCGGGCGGTTTCGTTCGGGGGCGCGCCGACCCCCCCCGAGACGATCGCGAAGGCCCGGGAGGTGCTGCCGATCGAGCCGTCGTTCACCAACGCGTACGGCCTGACCGAGACGCATGGGGTCGCGACGCTCAACGGCGGCAAGGATCTCCTCGGGCGCAAGACGTCGATCGGCAGGCCGCTCCCGGTGGTGGAGATGAAGATCGCCGATTCGCAAGGCCGCGAGCTCGGCGCGGGGGAGCTCGGCGAACTCTGCATCTACGGCCCGACCATCACCCCCGGCTACTGGAGCCGCCCCGAGGCGACGGCCGAAGCCGTGCGCGACGGATGGCTGCACACGGGAGACCTCGGCCGTCGCGACGAGGAGGGCTTCTACTTCGTCGTCGACCGGGCCAAGGACATGATCATCCGCGGAGGTGAGAACGTCTATTGCGTCGAGATCGAGAACTGTCTCGCGGACCATCCGGAGATCGACGAGGCCGCGATCGTCGGGCTGCCCGACGCCGAGCTCGGCGAGCGGGTGAAAGCGATCGTCCGGCGCGTCGCGGGATCGACGATCGACGATCGGGAGGTCCGCGAACACGTGGCGAAGCGGCTCGCGCGATTCAAGGTCCCCGAGGTCGTCGAGTTCGTCGAGAAGCCGCTTCCGCGAAACCCGGCAGGAAAGCTCTTGAAGAACCTGCTTCGCGGGACCGGGAGCGTGTCGTTCCATCCGGACGACCTCGCATGAGGGGCACGGTGCGAAGCGGGATCGCGCTCGCGATCGGCCTTCTCGTCGCGTGGTCGGCGGCGGCAGAGACGGTGGGCTTCGAGACCGAGGACGGGTTCTCGCTCACGGCGGAGCTGTGGCGAGCGAAGGATCCCGGCGCCCCCGTCGCGATCCTGCTGCACCAGCTCAACCAGGACCGCCATTCGTTCGGAGCGCTCCAGCCAGCGCTCTCGGCGGCGGGCTTCACGGTGCTCTCGCTCGATCAGCGCGGTCAAGGCGCTTCGACGCACCGCCGGACGCCGCAAGGCGAGAAGACGATCCGGATCCGGAGCCTCTCGCGAGAGCGCGCAAAGGAGCTCGTTCGCGACGGGGCGAAGGACGTCGCAGCAGCACTCGCCGAGCTTTCGAGGCTCGGCCTCGCGACGTCGAGCGTGGTCCTGGTCGGCTCGTCGTACGGCTGCACGGTGGCGCTCCTCGCCGCCGAGAAGGACCCGCGCGTGCGCGCCGTGGCGCTGCTTTCGCCGGGCGCCGACTACTTCGGAGTCGACGTGCTCGGCGCCGCGCGTTCGTTCCGCGGAACGCTCATCGCCGTGGCCGCCGAGGACGATCCGGTCGACTCGTCACCGCCCGGAACTCGAGCGATCGGCGCCGCGCACGAGGGTCCCGAGGAGATCCGCATCCTTCCCCGTGGCGGGCACGGCACCGCGCTCCTCGAGGCGGAACCGAAGCTCGCTGCCGAGATCGCCGCGCTCCTCGCCGCAGCGGTTCACCCGCCCCGCGGCGCCAGCACCCGAACGCAGCCGCAACGCGTTCAGGGCCCCTTGCCCGAAGAGACGCTGCGTCCCCCGGGCCCCTTCGGCCGTGCCGGGGTGGCGACGCCCTCCGGATAGTTGGGGGGCACGGCACCCACGTATCCTCGAAGGCTCGGGTCGGGACGGCCGTCGCTCGCCCGCGGCGTCGGGCCCGCGGTCGCCGCAGCTCGCTGCGCCGCGATGATGCCCTGCTGTGTTGCCAGGTTGATCGCCTCGAGACGCGCGGCGTTCGGATCCTGCGCCGCCGCCGTCGGGACCCCCGAGAGACCTGCGGCGAACGCGGCGAAGACTCCCATGAGGATTCTGGTTCGCGAACTCCCGAATCGTTTCACGGCGCCCTCCCGTTCCGAGGATAGCGACCGACCGGCGCTTCGGGTGGAGTCCTCGTGGCCTCGCGACCCGATCTGTGCGGGGCTCGCCGCGCACGCGTACGGCCAGGAGGCCGCAGCCCCCCGCACGAAGACTCCCTCCTCGGGAGCGGAGGCGACCCGGAGGGTTGCCCCGCTGCCGCAGCAGGCCGTGAGGAACGCTCCTAGACCCACCCCTGCTGCCGGGCGGCGTCCTCGCGCGCCGCGTCCGGGGAGCCGAGCATCTGACGGTCGGCGCCGACGCGTTTGAACCAGAGGTGGAGATCGTGCGCGTCGGTGAAGCCGATCCCGCCGTGCACCTCGGTCGCCGTGCGAACGATGAAGGTCCCGATCTCGCACAGGTGCGCCTTCGCGTGTGCCGCGACGAGCGAAGCCTCCGCCGGAATCGCATCGAACGCATGCGCCGCGTACCAGACCAGCGAGCGCGCCGGCTCGAGCTCGGCGGCCATCTCGGCGCACAGGTGCTTGACGGCCTGGAAAGAACCGATGGGCCGCCCGAACTGGACCCGCTCCCGTGCGTAGGCGACGGCCTTCTCGAGGGCGCGCTCGCTCGCGCCGAGCGCGTCTGCGGCGACGATCACCCGACCCGCGTCGATCATCCGGCGCAGCGCGCCCGGCCGTGCTTCGCCGCCTCCGAGCCATTCGGTGGGAGCGACGTTCTCGGCGACGATCTCGGCGAAGCGGCGCGTCCGGTCGATGGTCTCGACCGGCTCGACTCCGAGCCCGGGCGCGTCGCTCGCCACGAGCGCAATCCTTCCGTCGGGCGTCGGACACAGGATCGCGTCGGCGCACGCATCGAGCACGAGGATCGAGCGCCCCGAGAGCTTGCCGGATTCCGCGTGAAATCCCGTTCCGGCGCGCCTCGCGAAGAGCTCGGTCGCAGCGACCGCGATCCGGACCTCCCCGGCCGCGATCCGGGACATCCATTCGCTGCGCTGCGCGTCCGACCCCGCCTCGCGGAGCGCGATCACCGCCATCACGGCCGTCCCGAGAAACGCTGCCGGTGCGACGCAGCGGCCGAGCGCCGTCGCGGCGACCGCCGCGTCGAGCAGGCCGAGCCCGCTCCCGCCCGCTGCCTCCGGAACCAACACGCCGAGGACTCCCATCTCGGCGAGCTTCGACCAGAGTGCCGGGTCGTGCCCGTCGTCGCGCGCCGCGATCTCGCGAACTCGCGAGACCGGGACCTCGGCTTCGAGGTAGCGGACGAGACTCTCGTGCAGCAGACGCTGCTCTTCTGAAAGACCGAAATCCATCGCTACGCCCTCGGCTCGCGGGGCAGGCCGAGGCCACGCTCCGCGATGATGTTCTTCTGGATCTGCGCGGTCCCTCCGCCGATGATGAGCCCGAGCGAGAACATGTAGTGCGCCTGCCAGGTCCGAGCGGCCTGCGCCTTCGCGCCTTCGCCGTAGAGGATTCCCGTCTCGGCGAGCGCATCGATCGCGAGCCCGGCGATCTGGTGACTGATCTCGCAGCCCGCGAGCTTCGTCACGAGGCCCGCCGTTCCGGGCCATTCGCCCTTGATCCCGCACGTCAACATCCGGAGCGAATGGCAACGCATCGCGAGGACCCGCGCCTGGAGCCGGAGCAGGCGGTCGCGGATCCCGGGCCGGTCGATGGCTCGGCCCGACTCCGTCTCGGTGCGCTCGAGGAGGTCGATCAAACGGAGCAGCGATCCTTCGAGGAGCGCCGAGGAGGCGAGCAGGTTCCGCTCGTGCTTGAGCGTGGTGTTGGCGATCTTCCAGCCCTCGCCCCGGCGACCGACGACGTTCCTCTTCGGAACGCGAACGTCGGTGAAGAACACCTCGTTGAACTCCGAGTGTCCGGTCATCGTGCCGAGCGGGCGAACCTCGATCCCCGGCGTCTGCATCGGGATGAGCAGGTAGGAGAGGCCGGCGTGTTTCGACGCTTCCGGCTCGGTGCGGATCAGGCCGAACATCATGTGCGCGAGATGCGCCGTGGTCGTCCAGATCTTCTGGCCGTTCACGACGAAGTCGTCGCCGTCCTCGACGGCACGCGTCTGCACCGCCGCGAGGTCGCTCCCCGCTCCGGGCTCCGAGTAGCCCTGACACCAGATGATCTCGCCACGGATCGTCGGAGCGATGTAGCTGCGCTTCTGTTCTTCGTTCCCGTGCTCGAGCAGGGTCGGAACGAGCATGTCGGGCCCCTGCCCTCCGATTCCGCGCGAGACCCCCGCACGATTGAACTCCTCGTCGAGGATCACGCGCTCGAGGAGATCCGGCGCCGCCCCATGGCCCCCGTACTCTTTCGGAATCGTCCGCGCCGCGTAGCCGTGCTCGATCAACAGCCGCTGCCAGGCGAGCGCACGCTCGCGAGCGGTTCCGGCGTCGACTCCGAGCAGCGCGGTCAGCGCTTCGGCGCGGTGGCGCTCGAGGAAATCGCGCACCTCCGCGCGGAACGCTTCGTGGCGGGGGCTGTACGAAAGATCCATGGCCGGCCTCCGGGCTCGGGACGAGCCGCCGCAAGATACCTGCGCCGCGTCCCGCTCGCCGCGGTCGCGGCGATTCTCCGGCTGGCGTTCGGCCCTCGCCTCGCCGGCTACGATGCCGCACGCAGGGCCGACACCGGGACCTCGACCGCATCTGCGTTGGCCGGACGGACCCAGGGAGCGATCCGGCGTATGACACCGAGATGCGTCACAACGACGAACCGCCCCGCTGCCTCGGCCAGGTCGGAAAGCGCGGGAGCCACGCGAGCTGCGAACTCCCCCTCACTCTCGCCGCCTCCTGGCCGGACCCCCGGATCGCCCGATCGCAACCGGACGAGGTCCGCCGGGTCGAGCGCAGCAATCTCGGCCTCGCGCAGCCCGCTCCAGCGACCGATGTCGCGCTCGCGCAATCGCAGATCGGTTCGCACGCCGACGCCGAGTGCGTCCGCCAGGATCTGCGCGGTCTCGAGGGCACGGCGGAGGTCGCTCGACACGATCGCTTCGACCGGGTCGCCGCCGAGGCGAGCAGCGAGCGCCGCCGCCTGCTCGAGGCCGCGCTCGGAGAGCCTCGGGTCGCCCCATCCTTGCCAGCGTCTCTCGGCGTTCCAGATCGACTCGGCGTGGCGAACGAAGAGCAGCATCCGCTCGGTCATGGCGATCGAAGGTAGTCGAAGCGGCGCGAGCGAGCTGGCGAGCGCCCGGATCCTCTCGTAGCATGCGCCGATGCTCGCGAGAGTCCCCCGAGCACACGCCTTCCTGGCCCGCGCCGCAGCGATCGTCCTCGTCCTGCTCGTCGCAGCGAGCGGAGCGATCCAGCTCGCGCACGGCGCTGCGGCCGAAAGAAGCCGCACCGCAGCGAGCCGCTGCGATGCCGATCACCCGCTTCCCGCGATCCACGCTGGCGCCCCCGAAGCGGCGCACGACCGCGACGACTGCGCTCAGTGCCAGGCCTTCGCGAGCGCCCGGAGCTTCGCCGCCGCGGCGCGGCCGCAGCCGCCGCGACCGACCTGCTCCACGCGCCTTTCGCACA
>CAJPFO010000017.1 GCA_905339255.1 Myxococcaceae bacterium | reverse complement strand
ATCGCCGTGCGCATCGCCCGGGGGCTCGCCGCTCGCGCCCAGGGTCTCGAGCAGCGTCTCGCCGGGGTCGAGGGGGAGGATGCGGTTCGGGCGCTCGCGAGAACGCTCGTTCGGCTCTCGCGGAGCGAGTCCGAAGAAGCCGTCGTCGAAGGTACGCTGCGATCGCTCGCTCTCGAGGCCGGACTCGGACTCCTCGAGGCGCATCACGCACTCCAGCAGCTCGTCGAGCGCAAGCAGGTCCGGCTCGTCGACGACGTGCTCAGGATCTCCGACCCCGAAGCGCTCTCGATTCTCCCGCACGGCGCTGCATCACCCGACGCGGGTCGTTGACCCCCCTCGAAGCCGTCTGATAGCGTGCCTCCGTCGAAGGCGACGGAGGAGGGGAGTTGCGGGCGACGTTGCGATGGCTCTGCCTCGTGCTCGCGCTCGGCGCCGCCGGCGCCGCGCACGCCGCGGACCCGGCCGCGATTCCCGGCGTGCCGCGCCCGTCGGGCGGCGAGCCGGCCGAGATCGTCGCGGACCGGATCGACTACGACCGCGCTCGCGAACTCTATACGGCCTCGGGAAATGTCCGGATCTCGCAGGGGCGCCGAACGCTCACGGCGGACTGGGTCACGTTCAGCAATGCGACGCGGCTCGGGGCGGCGAGCGGGGACGTCGTCGTCGTCGATGGGCCCGACACGATGCGCGCAACGTTCATGGAGTTCAACATCGATACGCTCGACGGCGTGGTCTTCCGCGGGAACATCGATGGACGCACCTCGCCATTCAAGATGTCCGGATCCGAGATCCAGCGGAAGGGCCGGGAGACCTACACCTTCGAAGACGCCGTCTTCACACCCTGCCGCTGCCCCGATCCGGAGGACACGGACCCGTGGCAGATCCGCGCCGCCGAGGCGGAGCTCGACGACGAGGGCTATGGCCGCGCGAAGCACACCACCTTCGACATCCTGGGAGTGCCGGTCTTCTACTTCCCCTACCTCCGCTACCCGATCAAGCGGGATCGCGAGTCGGGCTTCCTCTTTCCGACTTTCAGCCGCAGCAGCACGAGCGGCCTCGAGCTCGGGTTGCCGTTCTTCTGGGCCGCCCGCGAGGACGTCGGGGTGATCCTGACCCCGCAATGGCTCCAGTTCCGCGGCTTCAAGCCTTCCGTCGACGCCGAGTGGGTCTTTGGCGAGGAGAACGTCACGCACCTCTACGGCTCGTACATCTACGACAACGAGATCGTCGAGGACGACCCCTCCACCCCCTTCGACGCGAACCGCTGGGCCGCGCGCTGGTACCACGACCAGTGGCTCCCCGCCCGCACGCGATTCCAAGCCGACGTGAATCTCGTGTCGGACAATTCGTACGCCTTCGACTTCGACGACATGTCGCAGTTCCGGAGCGATCGTTTCCTCGTCTCTCAGGGAATCGTGACGAAATCCTTCGGTGAGACCGGACGTGCGCATCTGACCGGAGGCGTCGTACTGCGCGACGATCTCCAGAACCCCGACAATGCGGACCGCGACGACTTCTCGCTCCAGCGGCTTCCGACGCTTTCGCTGAACCTGCTTCCGGGGCCCGTCGTCGAGGACGTCCCCCTCTCTCCCTCGCTCGGTGTCGAGTACACGCACTTCTACGCGTTCAGCGGCACCGGAGTCCTCGGCAACGCCCGCAACGTGAACGACGTCTTCTACGACACCGGCATCGACGGGCTCCCGAACGGCTTCGAGCCCGGACCGGGCGGCACCTTCCTCGGAGTCGATCCGAGCCAGGACGATTTCCCACTCGGGCCGGAGGGCGACTTCGCCTTCGAGGACGGCGAACTCCTCGCCAACCGCGGCCATCGATTGCTCCTGAACCCCCGCCTGAGCGTGCCGCTGCGGCTCTTCGATTTCCTCGAAGTGCTCCCCGAAGCCGGTTACCGCGAGACGATCTACCAGACGAGCGCGCTCGGGACGACGAATCGGGGGTATGCGACCGGCCGCGTCGACCTCCGCACGAGATTCCGGCGCGTCCTCGATCTGCCGTTCGGGATCGGCGAGGCGACGCATCTGCTCGAGCCGCGGGTGGGCTACGCGCTCGTTGCAAAGACCGTGGTGGCCGACACGCCGGTCTTCGTCCCTGAATCGACGTTCGACCAGGAGCGACTCCGCGAGCTCGACCTCGACAACGTGACGCTCGACCCGGCCGACAACCTCGCGAAGCGGAACATCCTCGCCGGCGGGTTCAACAACCGCTTCTACGGACGAGGAATCGACGACGCAGCCCCGCGGCTGCTCGGGGATCTGACCGTCCTCAGTCAGTACGACTTTGCGAGCGACCGCGCCGGAGAGCTCGTCGTGGACGGCACGGCCTACCCGGGCGGCAACATCTACACGCGGTTCATCATGGGCTACCAGCTGGACGAGCAACGCTTCCAGGAGGCCTTCGTCCAGGCGTCGTGGGCGTCGCCGGCCGGAAACGACCTCAGCATCTCGTACCGCTTCCTCGACTCGATTCCCCTCTTCTTCGAGTCGTTCGACAGCATCAACGAGCGCTACGACACCTTCACCGGCACGTTCAGTCAGGTGAACCAGGTGAGCGTCTACGCGCGCTGGGCAATCACCCGGAGCTGGGCGATCACGTACAACGGCACGTACAGTGCGGACCAGTCGGTATTTCTCGGCAACCAGGGAGGCATCGAGTACCTCTCGCAATGCCGCTGCTGGGCGCTACGGCTCGAAGCCGACGAGGATCCCGTGAGCGGCGTGCGCTTCAATGTCCGCTACCGCCTGGTCGGCCTCGGCGACGATACGGTCCGGCCCTTCGCGGGCTACAGCGGGGGTCTGCTGCCGACGTCGACCGGAGGATCCGGAAGCCCGTTCTAGAGGGGCGCTCCGACGACGCTCGAGCCGGATCGCTTGACGCCCTCGGGGGGCTCTGATACCCACGGGTTTCGCGGTTCGACTGCGCACGGATTCCGCCCGTGTACGAGGAAGGCGTGCTCCGCCCCGCCGAGGACGAGTTCGAGAGGCTCGCGACCCGAGGAAACCTGATCCCGGTGGTGCGCGAGATCCTCGCCGACCTCGATACGCCGCTGTCGATCTTCCGCCGCCTCGACGACGGCCGGACGAGCTTTCTCTTCGAATCCGTCCAGGGTGGCGAGAAATGGGCTCGCTGGAGCTTCATCGGGACCGGTGCGCGCGCGACGTTCCGAGCGCGCGGCCGCAGCGTCGAGTGGGAGGAGCGAGGGGCCGTCCGACATTTCGAAGCAGCGGGCGATCCGCTCGTCGAGCTTCGCGAGCACCTCGCGCGCTACCGGCCCGTGGCACTCGACGGGGTCGAGCTGCCGCGTTTCGTCGGCGGCGCGGTCGGGATGATCGGCTACGACTGGGTGCGCTTCATCGAACGCGTACCGGACCACAACCCCGACGAGATCGAGCTTCCCGATCTCCACTTCGTACTGCCCGAGACGGTCGTCGTCTACGACAACATCCGACACACCGCCCTGATCGTCCGCCACGCCGCCGTCTCCCCGGGAGGGGATCCGAGAGCGAGCTACCGCGAGGCCGTGGCGGCGATCGACGAGGTCGTCCGGCGGCTCCGGGCGCCGCTCGCGATTGATTCGCCGCGCGGGGCGTCACGCGCACCGATGGAGATCCGCTCGAGCATCCCCCGCGAGAAGTTCCACGAGGTCGTCAAGCGCGCGAAGGAGTACATCGAGGCCGGGGACATCTTCCAGGTCGTCCTCTCGCAGCGGCTCACGATGCCGATCCAGGCCGATCCCTTTCTCATCTACCGACATCTGCGTGCGATCAATCCGAGCCCGTATCTCTTCTTCCTCCGCATGGGAGAGGCGGTCTTGCTCGGGAGCTCGCCCGAGATCCTCGCGCGGCTCGACCACGGACAGATCGACGTGCGTCCGATCGCGGGGACCCGCCGTCGCGGACGGAACCCGGAAGAGGATCGCGCGCTCGAGGCCGAGCTCCTCGCCGACCCGAAGGAGCGTGCCGAGCATCTCATGCTCGTCGACCTCGGTCGGAACGACGTCGGTCGCGTCGCCGAGATCGGATCGGTCCAGGTTCGCGACTACGCCGTGATCGAACGCTACTCGCACGTGATGCACATCGTCTCCCACGTGACCGCGCGGCTCCGTCAAGAGCTCGATTGGCTCGATCTTCTACGCGCCACCTTCCCGTGCGGGACGCTCTCGGGAGCACCGAAGGTCCGTGCCATGGAAATCATCGACGAACTCGAGACCGTTCGCCGGAGCTTCTTCGGCGGCTGCGTCGGTTACGTCGACTATTCCGGCAACATGGACATGGCGATCACGATCCGGACGCTCCTCGCGAAGGACGGCTCGCTGCATCTGCAGGCGGGTGCCGGGGTCGTCGCGGACTCGGACCCCGAGCTCGAGCACCAGGAATGCATGAACAAGGCGCGGGCGCTGGTTCAGGCGATCGACCTGGCGCGCGAAGGCGAGGACTAGGCGCGTGGTGCGGCCGAGAGTTCTCGTGATCGACAACTACGACTCGTTCACGTACAACCTCGTCCAGTATCTGGGAGAAATCGGCGCGGACGTCGAGGTCGTGCGAAACGACGTCGAGACCATCGACGCGCTGCTCTCCCGCCGCCCCGACGGACTCGTGATCTCGCCGGGTCCGGGCGAGCCGGCCGCGGCCGGCGTGACGGTCGCTGCGGTCGACGCTTTCGCGCGCGCCGGCATCCCGGTGCTCGGCGTCTGTCTCGGTCACCAGGGGATCGGCGTCGCGTACGGTGCGCGAGTCGTCCGCGCACGGACGCTCATGCACGGCAAGACGTCACCGATCGAACACGATGGCCGCGGCGTCTTCGCCGGGTTGCCGCAGGGATTCGAAGCGACCCGCTACCACTCGCTCGTGATCGAGGCCGAGAGCTGCCCGAGCGTACTCGAGGTGACGGCTCGGACCGCGGACGGGGAGATCATGGGAGTGCGACATCGCGCGCTTCCCGTCGAGGGGGTCCAGTTCCACCCCGAATCGGTGCTGACGGCCGAGGGCAAGCGGTTGCTCGCGAACTTCGTCGAGCGCTGTCGCGGCGAGCGCGCCGCATGAGCCTTCGCGAGGCGATCGAGACGGCGATTCGGGGTGACGAAGTCGGGGAGGGTCTCCTCGAGGCTGCGTTCGGCGAGATCGCCGACGGGAAGGCGTCGCCCGTGGCGATTGCGGCGCTCCTCGTGGCGCTTCGGACCAAGGGCGAGACCGACGGTGAGATCGTCGCCATCGCACGGGCGCTCCGCGCGCGCGCGAAGACGGCGCGCGCGCCGGACCCGCGAACCGTCGATACCTGTGGAACCGGAGGCGATCGCGCCGGGACGTTCAACATCTCGACCACCGCGGCGTTCGTCGTGGCCGGGGCCGGAGTTCCGGTGGCGAAGCATGGCAACCGCGCTGCGTCGAGCCGCGCAGGGAGCTTCGACGTCCTCGAGGCGCTCGGTGTGCGGATCGAGATCCCGGTCGAGGCGGCGGCGAGGCTGCTCGAGGAGATCGGGATCGCGCCGTTCTTCGCTCGCATCGCGCATCCGGCGATGGCGCACGTGGCATCCGTCCGCCGCGAACTCGGGGTCCGGACCGTGATGAACTGCATGGGCCCCTTGCTCTCCCCGGTTGGAGCGCGTCGACAGCTCGTCGGAGTCTACGAGCCCTCGCTCTGCACGCTGCTCGCTCGAGCACTCGTTTCGCTCGGCGCCGACGCTGCGCTCGTGGTGCACGGCTGCGATGGGCTCGACGAGATCACCATCACCGGCCCGACCCGCGCGGTTCGTGCGGGTGGGAGATTCGGGCGCGGCCAGGCCCTCGAGATCGACCCACGCGAGCTCGGCTTCGAGCTCGCGCCGGCCGAGGCGCTCCGAGGCGGTGAGGTCGCCGAGAATGCGGCGATCCTGCGTGCCGTCCTCGAGGGCGAGCGCGGACCGCGACGTGACGTCGTGCTGCTCAACGCAGCCGCCGCGCTCTGGATCGCCGATGCGGCGGAGACCCTCGCGGAGGGAGTGGATCGGGCGCGTGAGAGTCTCGACTCGGGAGCGGCGCGTGCGAAGCTCGAAGCGCTCGTTGCGGCCACGGAACGGGCGGTCGTGGGATGACGATCCTCGACGAGATCCTCGCGCGCAAGCGTACGGAAGTCGAACTCGCCAAGAGTCGTCTCGCTGCGGCCGAGCTCGCCCGTCGTGCGAACTCGCATGCGGCTTCGCCGCGTGGTTTCCGACGTTCGCTCGCGGAGGGGGCGGCGCCTCGAATCATCGCCGAGATCAAGCGTCGGTCGCCGAGCCGGGGCGAGATCCGGAGCCCCTTCGATGTGGCGGCGTGCGCTCGCGCCTACTTCGAGGGGGGAGCGGCCGCCCTCTCGGTGCTCACGGACGAGCACTATTTCGGTGGCAGCCTCGAGTATCTCGGCGTCGCGCGCGCGGCGGCGCCCCTGCCGATCCTCCGCAAGGATTTCGTCGTGGACCCCTACCAGGTCGACGAGGCGAGGGTCGCCGGGGCGGACGCCGTTCTGCTCATCGTCGCGGCGCTCGACGACGCGACCCTTCGCGGCCTCGGACGAAGGGCGGCCGAGCTCGGTCTCGATGCGCTCGTCGAAGTCCACGACGAGTCCGAACTCGATCGGGCACTCGAGGCGGGGGCCCGGCTGATCGGCGTGAACAACCGTGACCTGCGGAGCTTCTCGGTCGACCTCTCGGTGACGGAGCGGCTCGCGCGGAGGGTCCCGGCCGACGTGCTCCTCGTCGCGGAGAGCGGCATCTTCGAGGGGGCGCAGATCCGCCGCCTGGAAGCGGCGGGAGCGCGTGCATTCCTCGTTGGAGAATCCCTGATGCGGGAGTCCGATCCCGGGCTCGCGCTACGCAACCTGCGGGAGGCATCGTGAGCGGGACCGTTCGGATCAAGGTGTGCGGGGTGATCCATCCCGACGACGCCCAGGCGGCGGTCGACGCGGGCGCCGATCTGCTCGGGCTCAACTTCGTTCCCGGCTCGCCTCGTGCGCTCGATGTGCGCAAGGCGGCGGCGATCGCCGAGCGGGTGAGCGGCCAGGTCGAGCTCGTCGCGGTGTTCCGCGATGCGGGGTGGTCCGAGATCGAGCGCGTGATCCGCCGGGTCGAAGTCGAACGGGTCCAGCTCCACGGCGACGAGGCGCCCGAGGAAGTCGAGCAGGTCGATCTGCCGGTGATCAAGGCGATCCGCGGCGCCGACCCCGAGCAGGCCGAGCGCTACCCCGGGACGCTGCTCCTGCTCGATCACCCGACCGAGGGGGGAGGGCGCGGCCGCACCTGGAACTGGTCCGACGCAGCGGCGCTGATCGAAGACGGAATCGACGTGATCCTCGCCGGAGGGCTCGATCCGACGAACGTCGGTGGCGCGCTCGAGGCCCTCGGCGATCTCCTGCCCTGGGGCGTCGATGTGGCCACGGGCGTCGACGCCGAGGGATTTCGCAAGGATCCGGCGAAGCTCGAGGCCTTCGTCGAGGCCGTCCGTCGCGGCGAGGGAGCGTAGATGGAGGCTTCGTCGCGTCCCGGCCGCTTCGGTGCGTACGGCGGGCGCTACGTCCCCGAGACGCTCGTGAGCGCGCTCGACGAGCTCGAGCAAGCCCGGCTCCGGATCGTCCCGTCGGAAGCCTTCGAGCGCGAGCTCCAGCATCTGCTTCGCAGCTACGCCGGAAGGCCGACACCGCTCAGCTTCGCCGAGCGCATCACGGCGGATTTGGGAGGCGCAAAGATCTACTTGAAGCGCGAGGACCTGGCGCACACCGGCGCCCACAAGATCAACAACGTGCTCGGGCAGGCGCTCCTCGCGCGAGCGATGGGCAAGCGTCGCGTGATCGCCGAGACGGGCGCCGGACAACACGGCGTCGCGACCGCCACGGCCTGCGCGCTCCTCGGTCTCGAATGCGAGGTGTACCAGGGAGCCGAAGACGTCGAGCGGCAGGCGCTCAACGTCTTTCGCATGGAGCTGCTCGGAGCGCGCGTCCGCCCCGTCGATTCGGGGTCGCGAACGCTCAAGGATGCGATCAATGAAGCGATGCGGGATTGGGTGACGAACGTTCGCGACACCTACTACTGCATCGGATCGACGATGGGGCCGCATCCGTACCCGACCCTGGTCCGGGACTTCCAACGAGTGATCGGCGACGAGGCGCGGCGGCAGATCCTCGAGGCCGAAGGGCGCTTGCCCGACGTGCTCGTCGCCTGCGTGGGAGGCGGGTCGAATGCGATGGGGCTCTTCCATCCCTTCGTCGACGATCGCTCGGTGAGGTTCGTCGGCTGCGAGGCAGGAGGCGAGGGGGTCGAAAGCGGTCGCCACGGGGCGACGATGACCGCCGGTGTGCCGGGGATCTTCCACGGTCAGCGAACCCTCGTCCTTTCCGACGACGACGGTCAGATCTTCCCGGCGCATTCGATCTCGGCCGGACTCGATTATCCGGGTGTGGGTCCCGAGCACGCGTACTACCGGGATAGCGGACGCGCGCGCTACGTGGCCGTGACCGATTCGGAGGCGCTCGATGCGCTCGGGTATCTCTCGAGGCTCGAGGGGATCATCCCGGCGCTCGAGACGGCGCACGCGATCGCACACGTTCGCAAGCTCGCTCCGACGCTCGCCCGGGACGCGATCGTGCTGGTGAACCTCTCGGGACGCGGCGACAAGGACGTGATCCAGGTGCGCGAGCTCCTCGCCGCCGGGCGTCGGGAGAAGCACTAGGATGGGACGCCTCTCCGAGTGCTTCCGGGCGCTCCGGTCGAAGGGCGAACGCGGGCTCTTGCCCTTCGTGACGGCGGGCGATCCCGACCTCGAGCTGACCGAGGCCCTCGTCCTCTCTTTCGCCGAGGCGGGCGCCGACGCGATCGAGATCGGCGTCCCGTTCTCGGATCCGATTGCCGACGGTCCGACGATCCAGCGCTCGAGCCAGCGCGCGCTCGCGGCCAAGACCTCGCTGCGCCGGATCGTCGAGCTCGTCGCCCGCGTGCGACCGAAGGTCGATCTTCCGCTCGTGCTGATGGGCTACGCGAACCCCTTCTTCGCCATGGGGGAGGAGCGCTTCGCTGCGATCGCCGCAGAGGTGGGGGTCGATGGTGTGATCTGCCCCGACCTCCCGCCCGAGGAGGGCGAGGTCTTCTACGCGGCGCTCGAGTCGCGTGGCGTCGATCCGATCCTGCTCGCGGCGCCGACGACGAGCGCGGAGAGGCTCGAGATGCTCGCGAAACGCACGCGGGGATTCCTCTATTACGTGGCGCTCACCGGAGTGACGGGGGCACGAAGCGCCATCTCGAGTGATCTGCGCGAAGGTGTGGCTCGCGTGCGCTCGGTTTCCGACGTTCCGGTCTGCGTCGGCTTCGGCGTCTCGACGCCCGAGCAGGCGCGCGAGATCGCGAGCTACGCAGACGGAATCGTCGTCGCGAGCGCGATCATCGACCGCATGGAACGCGTCGAGGATCGGAGCGAGAAGGTCGACGTCGCCGCGCAATTCGTGTCGGATCTCAAGGGAGTGTTGCGGCGGGGTTGAAGCGCTCGAGCCGCGTGTCACGATCGCGGGCATGCGTGACGACGACGCCTCGCCCCCGAACGCGGAATCGAGCCCTTCGCCGCGGCCGCGGGTCGCCGTAGCCGGGGCGAGCGGCTTCGTCGGACGCGCCCTCCTCCCGCGGCTCGCCGAACGTGGCGAGGTGGTCGCGCTCACCCGGGTGCCTCCCGCCGGATCGTCCGGGGCGATTCGCTGGATGCGCTGCGATCTCTTTTCGATCCGCGAGACCGAAGCGGCGCTCGAGGGTGTCGAGTTCGCTTTCTATCTCGTCCACTCGATGATGCCGTCGGCCCGTCTCACGCAAGCGAGCTTCGCCGACCTCGATCTTCTTCTCGCGGACAACTTCGTGCGTGCGGCGGCGGCAGCCGGCGTGCGGCAGATCGTCTATCTCGGAGGCATCGTCCCGGAGGGACGTGGCGCATCACGCCATCTCGAGAGCCGGCGGGAGGTCGAGCGGGCGCTCGCCTCTCGAGGGGTGCCGCTCACGGCGCTCCGTGCGGGTCTCGTGATGGGAGCAGAAGGCTCGTCGTTCCAGATGCTGCTTCGTCTGGTGCGCAGGCTTCCGTTCATGGTGTGTCCGCGCTGGACGCAGAACCGCACCCAGCCGATCGCGCTCGAGGATGCAGTAAGCCTTCTCCTCTACGTGCTCGGGGATCCCGAGAGTCTCGGAAAGACCTACGAGATCGGGGGTCCCGACGTGATGAGCTATCGGGACATGATCGTGCGAACGGCGCAGGGTCTCGGACTCCGACGCCGCACGTTTCCCGTTCCCCTCCTGAGCACGCGTCTTTCGCGTCTCTGGGTGAGCGCCTTCACGGGGACTCCAAGGGCACTCGTCACACCGCTGATCGAGAGTCTCGAGCATCCGATGGTGGCGAGCGAGCGGAGGCTGCAGGAGCGCGCGGGGATCGCCGGACTCTCGTTCGACGAGGCCATGCGCCGAGCCATCGTGGCGGAGGCTACGAGCCCACCCGGCAGCGTGGATGCTCCGCGAGCGGCGCTCCGCGGCGAGCGGAGTCGGCTGCGAGCTGCATCGACGGTGCGCTCGGTGCAGCGCCTGCCGCTCCCAGCGGGGCGGGACGCGTCGTTCGTCGCTCGCGAATACGTTGCCTGGCTTCCGCGCTTCGTCGGGCCGCTGCTCGCGGTCGACGACGACGGGAAAGGGGGCGTTCGTCTCGGGGTTCGTCCTCTCGGGGTCGATCTCCTCTCGTTGCGGAGGGTCTCGGAGCGGAGTGGTCCCGATCGCGAGCTCTTTCGGATCGAGGGGGGAGCGCTCGTCGCGGCGTCGAACGAGAGCCATGCGAGGCTCGAGTTCCGCGAGGTGCTCGACGGCTCGGCCGTTCTCGCAGCGATCCACGACTACCGGCCGCGGCTTCCGTGGTGGCTCTACAACGCGACGCAGGCGCAGGCCCACCTCGCCGTCATGCGCGGCTTCGCCCGACACCTCTCGAGGCTCGACGCCGGTCAGGCTGCGCCGTCGAATAGCCCCTGAAGCCCGGACGGCGCGTGCGGTCCGATCACGAGCTGCTCGAGCACGCCGACCCCGCGTCGCGAACCGAGCCGCGCTCGACAAAGCTGCTGGACGTGGAGGTAGCGTGGGTCGAGCGGCGCGCATTCGGAGAGCTTCCACTGCTCCGCTTCGAAAGCCCGTTCGCCCTTCCACATGCCGTGGCCCCAGGTGGGATGCAGGTATCCGAGACCGAGCATCTGGAAGGTGAGGATCGGCTCGAGCTCGATCTCGTCGTCGGGACCGGCGACCGGAGAGAGAACGATCCGGGCGCTCCTCGCACGGCGCGTCCCCGGCGCCCAATCGATCCGATGTGCGACCCGCTCGCTCGGCCGAGGCAACTCCGGGAGCGCGGCGTCTGCCGGGGCATCCGCCGCGAGCGCCGGCAGCACGGCGCCGAAGGCGTGCCAGCGCGATCCGGCTTCGTCTTCGTTCACGTCGAAGTGCGTGCAGAGATCATCGAAATGCAGCGGCGCCCAGAGCCAGAAGAACTGGGGGGACGGGCCCGGGGCCCCCGCATCGCGCTCGCCCACGGGGCGGATTCCCCACGAGCGATCGCGGCAGCCCAGGTGCCGGCGAGGGTCGAGGGCGATCCGCACGCCATCGATGCCGAGCGAGCCCTCGAAACGACCGAACTGCGTGAAGCGGGTCGAATCCATCACCACGCGGCCGTGGGCGACGCGCCGGAAGCGCGGCTCCTCGATCGCCCCGGCGCGCGCGCGGAAGACCAGATCTCCAGTGAGTCCTCCGTCGTTGTCCGCGATGCGGACGCGGAGCGTCCGCATCGGCTCGACGACCTCGACCGAGATCGGGCCGACCCGTGTTTCGGAGCGCTCCGCCGGTGCGAGTCTCGACGCATGGATCGAGCGTTGGACGCCATCGCGGATCACGCTGAGCGAAGCATCCATCACGCGGCGATTCGGGTAGAGCCCGAGGGCGACCGCGAAGAAGATTTCGCCGTCCGCGTCGTAGCCGTTGAAGAAATAGCGGTCGTAGAAGTTCCGGTCGCCGGTCGACGGATGCGCGATGGGCTCGGGCGTCTGGTGGATCGGGTATTCGTCGAGATGGGTGAGCATGGAGACCTTTCGATGAAGAAGGATTCTGGGACGCAGCTCAGGCCGATCGTGCGGGACGGGTCAGAAGCTCGTAGAGCGCGCGCACTTCGTGCTCGGTCTTCTCGAGGCTTCCGGAATTGTCGATCACGTGGTCCGCGAGCGCACGCTTCTCGTCGAGCGGCATTTGCGAACGGATCCTGCGGAGGGCCTCTTCGCGGTCACGGCCGTCGCGGCGCATCTGGCGCTCGAGCTGGACGGATTCCGGGACGTGGACGACGACGATGGCATCGAAAGGGAATTGCGCAGCGCTGCCTCGGCCGGTTCGTCTCCCCTCGAGCAGCAAGGGGACGTCGAGCACCACGAGCGGGACACCGCGCCTTCGAGCCTCGTCGAGGCGGCGTGCCATCTCGGCTCCCACCTTCGGATGCACGATCGCATCGAGACGCGCCCGCTTCGCGGCGTCGGCGAAGACCAGGCGGCCGAGCGCCTCGCGGTCGAGGCCTCCCGAGGCATCGAGGATCGAGCTCTTGAACTCGGCGACGATCTCGGCGAGGAGCGGACTTCCGGGCGCCTGGAGCTCGCGGACGATCGCATCGGCGTCGATCACCTCTGCGCCGAGCGAACGCAGGAGCGCGGCGACGGTGCTCTTTCCCGAGCCGATTCCTCCCGTGAGCCCCACCACCCGCGTCATCCCGGCAGGATGGCACGGCCGGTGTCCCGCCCTCAAGGGTGCGGAGCATCCTCGGCCACGGCGACCCGATTCTTGCCCTCGTCCTTGGCTCGGTAGAGGGCGCGATCGGCGGCGTCGAAGAGGGCTTTGCGATCGCCCTTGTACTCGGCGACGCCGGCCGACGCCGTCATGGGAAGGGGGCGCGGCGACTCGTCGACGGCAAAGGGCGTCGTCTCGATCGCGCGGCGCACCTTTTCGGCGAGCACGACCGCGCCCTGCCGATCGGTTCCGGACGCGACGATCGCGAACTCCTCTCCTCCGTAGCGTGCGACGAGGTCGGAGTCCCGGACGGTTTCCGAGAGAACACGCGCAACTTGCCGGAGCAACGAGTCTCCGGCGGCGTGACCGAGGCGGTCGTTCAACCGCTTGAAGTCGTCGAGATCGACGAGGATCAAGGAGAGCGGTTCGCCGGTACGCCGCGTGCGCTTGATCTCGCGTCCGAGGTGGTCCTGGAAGAATCGATGGTTGTGGAGCTTCGTGAGACCGTCGGTGATGGCGAGCTGCTCGAGGACCTCGTTGCTCGCTTCGAGGCGCTCGTTTCTCGAACGGAGGCGATGGTTCGCCGCTTCGAGGTCCGCCTGGCTCCGTTCGACGCGGCGGATCATCTCGTTGAAGCTCTGCGCGAGGAGGGCGATCTCGTCGCGACGCCCGCTGTCGGGAAGCTCC
>CAJPFO010000016.1 GCA_905339255.1 Myxococcaceae bacterium | reverse complement strand
CTCGAGCGCGATGCGGAGGTGCTCGAGGGCGACATCCGCGACGCCGACCTGCTCGGGCGCGCGCTCCGGGGGGTCGAGGTCGTCTTCCACGAGGCCGCGGTCCCCTCGGTCCCGCGGAGTGTCGCCGAGCCGTTCCGGACGAACGACGTGAACCTGGGCGGGACGCTTCGACTCCTCGACGAGGCTCGAAGCGCCGGGGTGCGACGCGTGGTCTTCGCCGCGTCCTCGTCGGCCTATGGCGATACCCCGACGCTTCCGAAGGTCGAGGCGATGCCGGCGACGCCGATGTCCCCCTACGCGCTGCAGAAGTACGCAGGAGAGGTCTACTGTCAGCTCTTCACGGATCTCTACGGCCTCGAGACGGTTTCGCTCCGCTACTTCAACATCTACGGCCCCCGCCAGAACCCGAAGAGCGAGTACGCCGCGGTGATTCCGCGTTTCATCGTCGCATGCCTGCGCGGCGAGCGGCCGCACATCTACGGCGACGGCGAGCAGACGCGGGATTTCACCTTCGTCGGCGATGCGGTCCGTGCGAACCTCCTCGCCGCCGACGCGGAGGCGGCGTCGGGGCAGGTGATGAACATCGGAGGTGGTTCTCGAACCAGCCTGAACACCCTTCTCGGCACGATCCGTGAGATCACGGGCTCGAAGGTCGAGGCGGTCCATGAGCCCGCGCGTGCGGGCGACGTGCGCGACAGCCTGGCTTCGCTCGAACGGGCGGAAAAGCTCCTCGGCTACGTGCCGCAGGTGCCGCTTCGCGAGGGGATCGAGCGGACCGTCGAGGCCATGCGGAGCGAGAAGCGATGAACGTCTGCGTCGTCGGAACCGGCTATGTCGGCCTCGTCACGGGGGCCTGTTTCGCCGAGTTCGGCGTGAAGGTCGTCTGCGCCGACAACAACGAGCAGAAGATCGCGGCGCTCGAGCGAGGCGAGATCCCGATCTACGAACCGGGGCTCGACCAGCTCGTCGCCCGCAACGAGAGCGCGGGCCGGCTTTCGTTCACGACCGATACGGGGCAGGCGATCCGTGATGCCCTCGTGGTCTTCATCGCGGTCGGAACCCCTCCTCGCGAGGACGGCAGCACCGACCTCTCCTACGTCGAGGCGGTGGCGCGCGAGATCGGCCGCGCGATGGACGGCTACAAGGTCGTCGTCACCAAGAGCACGGTGCCGGTCGGAACTTCGGCGAAGGTCAAGGGCTGGATCGAGGACGAGCTTTCGAGGGCCGGCAAGCGCGCGCGATTCTCGGTCGCATCGAATCCCGAGTTCCTCCGCGAGGGCGCCGCGATCCAGGATTTCATGCGACCCGACCGCGTCGTGATCGGTGCCGAGGACGAGGAGGCGCTCGCGATCCTGAAGGATCTCTACCGCCCCCTCTACCTGATCTCGGCTCCCTTCGTCGTGACGAACATCCCGACCGCGGAGCTCACCAAGTACGCCGCCAACGCCTTTCTCGCGACGAAGATCTCGTTCATCAACGAGATCGCGAACCTCTGCGAGCGGATCGACGCCGACGTCCACGACCTCGCGCGCGGCATCGGGCTCGACGGCCGGATCGGCCAGAAGTTCCTCCATCCCGGACCGGGTTACGGTGGGTCGTGCTTTCCGAAGGACACGAGCTCGGCGGCGCATTTCGCACGCGAGCTCGGAAGCCCGCTCGAGATCATCGAGGCCGTGATCCGCGTGAACGATCGCCAGCGGGCGCGGATGGTCGAGAAGATCAGCGAGACGCTCGGCGGGAGGGTCGCAGGCAAGTCGATCGGAGTGCTCGGGCTCTCTTTCAAGCCGGAGACCGATGACCTGCGCGATGCCCCGTCCGTCGACATCCTGCGCGCGCTCCTCGATCGGGGGGCGAAAGTCCAGGCCTACGATCCTGCCGCCATGGCCGAGTTCGAGAAGATCCTCCCGCAGGTGCGGCTCGTGGCGAACGAGTACGAGGCCTGCGAGGGGGCCGACGCCCTCGTGATCATGACGGAGTGGAACCAGTTCCGGATGCTCGATCTCGAACGCGTGAAAGCGGGCCTGCGCAGCCCGGTGGTGGTCGACCTCCGCAACGTCTACGAGCCCGTGGCGATGCGCGAAGCCGGCTTCACCTACAGCTGCGTGGGGCGCTAGATGGCGGGGCGCGCCGGGCCGGCGGCGCGCGGGCGGCGGCTGCGGGAAAGGCTCCACGTCGTCGTGCTCGCGGGCGGTGCTGGCGAGCGCTTCTGGCCGCGTTCGCGCCGTGCGAGGCCGAAGCCCTTCCTGGAGGTCGTCGACGGCAAGACCCTGCTCGAAGCGACCCTCGTGCGCGCCCGCGCGCTCACCGACGCGTCGCGGATCTGGATCGTATGCGGAGCCGAGCATGCGGGCGCGCTTCGCCGGCACACCGGGCTCCCGGCGTCGCGCCTTCTCGTCGAACCGCGCCGGCGCAACACGGCGATGGCGACCGGCCTCGCCGCCGCCCGGATCGCGAGCGTCGATCCGGAGGCCGTCCTCGTCACGCTCGCCGCCGACCATCGCGTGCCGAGCGCGAGCGCCTTCGCGAAGGCCTGCCTTCGCGCAGCCCGCGCCGCCGACCGAGCCGGCGTGCTCGTGACCCTCGGCATCCGCCCGACGCGCCCGGAGACGGGCTACGGCTACATCCGGGTCGGCCCCGCGGCGGGCCCGGCCTTCCCCGGGCTTCATCGCGTCGGCCGTTTCGTCGAAAAGCCCGAGGCGAGGACCGCACGACGCTTCCTGAAGCAGGGAGGATTCCTCTGGAACGCCGGCATTTTCGCGTCGAAAGCGAAGACGCTGCTCGAGGAAATCGCAGGTCTCGCTCCCGAGCTCGATGCGGCGCTCGCCCGGCTTCGCCCGCGCGGAGCGCGGGCCTTCTCGGCCGCGGCGCTGCGCGCGGCCTACGCCGCTGCACCCTCGCTGCCGATCGACGTGGCGGTCCTCGAACGGAGCCGGAAAGTCTGGACGCTCCCGGTCTCGTTCCGTTGGAGCGACGTCGGCACCTGGGCGTCGCTCGCCGAGGAGCTCGGGGTCGATGCGCGGCACAATGCCGTCGTGGCGGGCGAGGCGATCCTCGAGCAGAGCTCGGGCAACCTGGTCTGGGGAGCGGGCCGCCCCCTCGTGCTCTTCGGCGTCGAGGGGCTCGCGGTGGTCGACGCGGGCGACGCGGTCCTGGTGGCGCAACTCGCCCGGAGCGCGGATCTTCGCAGCGTCGTGGCGGCCCTCGCGCTGCGAGGTCACCGCGAGCTGCTCTAGCCGGCGGCAGGAGTCGGCAGGGCCCGAAGGCGGGAGGCGAACCATGGCGGCATCCGGGCGGGGCCGCGAGGCGCTCGAATCACTCCGATCGATCCCCCTTTTCTCGCAGGCGACCGACGCGGACCTCGAGCTCCTGGGTGGCTACCTGATCGAGCGACGCTTTCCCCGGAACTCGACGGTCGTCGAGGAGGGGCTCCCGGGCGACTACATGTACGTGCTCCGCGAAGGCCGCGTGAAGGTGACGAAGCTCGCCGACGAAGGCCGCGAGAAGATCCTCGGCTTCATCGACGAAGGCGGCTTCTTCGGTGAAATGGCGCTCCTCGATCGGGGACCGCGGGTGGCGTCGGTCAAGACGCTCAAGCCCGTCCGCCTGCTGGCGCTCTCCCGTGCGGACTTCCTCTCGCTGCTGCGAAAGAGTCCGGATCTCGCGCTCGCCGTGATCCAGGAGCTCACGCGCCGGCTCCGCGAAATGGACGAGCAGGCGAGCTCGCTCTCGTTCCAGCGGGTGAAGGAGCGCGCGAAGGGGGTCTTCGTCCGGCTCGCGCACGACCCGGCGCCGAGCGAGAGCCATCGCGTGACGCCGCCGCTGACCCACCAGCAGATCGCCGACATGATCGGCACCTCGCGTGAGACCGTGACGCGGGTGGTGAAGGATCTGAAGCAGGAAGGTTGGCTGCAGCAGGACGGCAAGCGTTACCTGATTCCCGCCGCCTGAGACGCCTTTGCGGGGGGGGCTGCAAGCGGGCACGCAACGATCAACCGCGGCCCGTGGCGAGCCGATACGCAGGCCGTGCTGGATGCCGACCCGCGCTTCCTCGGCTGGCTCGTCGATTCGATGCGCTCGGGGCTCGTGGCGATCGACCGCGAGGGAAGGCTCGCGACGCTCAATCCCGGGGCGCAGCAGCTCCTCGGGCTTTCCGAGGCGTGCGTTGGCGCTCCCGCACGCGACGCGCTCCGCGAGCGGCCCGAGCTCCTGCGCCTGCTCGAATCGGCGCTCGACGGTCGCGAGCGCCCGAGCCGCTCGGAACTCGTCCTCGAGGCCGTCGGCGCACGGCCCGCGCTCACGATCGGCTTCACGCTCGACGCGATCCGAGACGCCGCGGGAGAGATCCGCGGCGTCGTCTTCGTGTTCCGCGACCTCTCTCCGATCGAGCGCCGCGACGAGCAAGAAAGGCTCCGTGACCGGCTCGCGGCGCTCGGGCAGATGGCCGCCGGCCTCGCGCACGAGCTCCGCAATCCGCTCGCCGGGATGGAGGTCCTGGCGGGCCTCTTGAAGCGTCGGCTCGCCTCGCAGCCCGAGGAACTCGTGCTGGTGGGAGAGCTGGTTCGCGAGCTCCGCACGCTCGCGCGGACGGTGACGGAGAGTCTCGAGTTCGTGCGGCCCGTTCCCCTCGAGCGCAAGCCCGTCGATCCCGTCGAGCTTCTCGAGGAATCGCTCGCGCTCGCACGCTCGCGCGTCCCCTTCAGCGGCGAGATCGAGCGCGAATACGACGAGGAGCTTCCGCAGCTCGAAGCCGACGCGGAGCAGCTCCGCACCGTCTACACCAACCTGATCGTGAACGCGCTCGAAGCGATGGTGGGCGTCTCGCGTCCCGAGGGGCATCGCCTCGTGCTCGGGCTGCGGGTGCGCCGGGCGCCGCGCCGCTTCGACGCTTCGCTCCTGGCCGAACTCGAGACCACGGTCGCGGATAGCGGCGGCGGCGTGTCGCCGGAACTCCGAGAGCGCATCTTCCACCCCTTCTTCACGACCAAGGAGCGTGGTTCGGGGGTGGGCCTCGCGCACGCGCAGAAGGTCGTGGCGGGGCATGGCGGCGGGATCGAGATCGACGGCGAGCCGGGCCGCGGTGCCGTGTTCCGGGTGCGCCTGCCGATCGAGGCGGTGCCGTGAGCGGTGCCGAGACTGCGGTGCGCGTGCTGGTCGTCGAAGACGGAGCCGGGCTTCGCCGCGGGATCGTGACGGCGCTTCGCGAGCGTTCGCTCGAGGTGGTCGAGGAATCGGACGGTGCCCGTGCGCTCGCTCGACTTCGAGCGCCGGACGAGGCGGTCTTCGACGTCGTCGTCACCGATCTGCGTCTTCCCGGGGCCGACGGCATCGCGTTGCTGCGCGCCGCGCGCGAGCGCGACGCCGACACCGCCGTGCTCGTCATGACGGCGCACGGGAGCGTCGAGACCGCGGTCGAGGCGATGCGGCGCGGAGCCTTCGATTTCCTCCAGAAGCCCTTCGATCTCGAGCAGCTCGAAGCCCGCATCGCACGAGCGATCGAACACGGCCGGCTGCGTCGCGAGGTGAGCGAGCTTCGCGCCGAGCGCGCGAGCGGCGTCGGGGCCGATCGGATCATCGGTTCGAGTCTCGCGCTCACGCGGGCGCTCGACCTCGCACGCCGCGCGGCGCCGGTCCGCTCGACGGTGCTCGTGACGGGGGAGACCGGGACGGGAAAGGAACTCGTCGCGGGCCTCGTCCACCAGGCTTCTCCGCGCGCGAAGCGTCCCTTCGTCAAGGTCAACTGCGCGGCGCTTCCCGAGACGCTCCTCGAATCGGAGCTCTTCGGGCACGAGCGCGGGGCCTTCACCGGTGCAGACCGGCTGCGGATCGGCCGGTTCGAGCAGGCGAACGGCGGCACCTTGCTCCTCGACGAGGTGGGGGATCTCTCGCCGGCGACGCAGGTGCGGCTCCTCCGCGTGCTGCAGGAGCAGGAATTCCATCGCCTCGGCGGCCGCGAGCCGATCCGGACCGACGTCCGGATCCTCGCGGCCACCCACCGCGAACTCGAGCGCGACGTGGCGGCCGGACGCTTCCGCGAGGATCTCTACTTCCGCCTGCACGTGATCCGCATCCATCTCCCACCGCTCCGCGAGCGCGTCGAGGACCTGCTCGCGCTCGCCGAGCATTTCCTCGCGCGGTCGTGCCGCGAGCTCGGGCGCAGCGGGGTCGGCTTCACGACGGCCGCACGCGAGCGGATCCTCTCGCATGCGTGGCCTGGAAACGTTCGCGAGCTTCGCAACGCCGTCGAACGTGCGCTCCTGCTCGCGGACGGCGACCGGGTCGACGCCCGGCATTTCGGGATCCCGGACGCGTCGGCGCGTCCGGGGGGTGTGGCTCCGGGCGCCTCGCTCGACCTCGAGGAGACGGAACGTGCGCTCGTCATGGAGGCGCTGCGAAGAACCGGTCACGTCCAGAAGGAGGCCGCACGCCTTCTCGGCGTGAGCCGCCGCAAGCTCAATTACATGATCCAGAAGCTCGCCATCACGCATCCGAGCTGGCGCCGCAACCGGGGCTCGGACCCCGCGCCCCCGAGCGTCGCTTGAAGTGGTCCGCGAGGTCCGATATCCAAGGCCGGCTACACCCGGGGGTCCCCGCCATGACGCCTTCGTCGCGCCTTCCGCTCTCGTCCCTTTTCGTCGCCATCACCCTCGCCGGCGCGCTCCTCGCCGGCTGCCAGAGCGACGAGGCGCGGATTGCGACGCACGAGAAGCAGGGCGAGACCTACCTCGAGGAGAAGAAGTATCCCGAGGCGGTGATCGAGTTCAAGAACGTCCTCCAGGTCGATCCGAATCACCCCGGTGCGCACTACGGGCTCGCGAAGGCCTACCTCGCCCAGAACGAGCTCGCAAAGGGGTTCTGGGAACTCCGCGAGACGGCGCGGCTCGATCCGACCAACCTCGAGGCGAAGCTCCAGTACGGCCAGCTCGCAAGACTCGCGGGAGAGCTCGATGAGGCCCTCCAGCAGGCGGACGACGTGATCGCGGCGAAGCCCGACGACGCGGCGGCGCGCGTGCTGCGGGCGCAGGTGCTCGAGCGCTTGAAGCGGCCCGACGAGGCCGCACAAGAGTACGGCAAGGCGGTCGAGCTCGAGCCCGAGGATACGGCGCCGATCTTTCTCTACGCGGACTTCCTGGTTCGTTCGAACCGCGCGAGCGAGGCCGAGCCGCTGTTCCGCAAGCTCGTCGAGATGAAGCCCGAGTTCCCGAGCTACGCCGCGCTCGGGGGCTTTCTTTCGAGGGACAAGTCGCGAGATGCCGAAACCGAGGCCGTCTTCCGCGAAGCGATCGCCAAGGCGAAGCCGGAGCAGCTTTCGACCGCGTACCGGACGCTCGCGAGTTTCTACTACGGTCGCGATCGCTTCGGTGATTCCGAACTCGTTTTGAAGGAAGCGATCGACAAGACCCCCGACGATCTCGAGACCATCTATGCGCTCGCCCGCTTCTACGAAGCGCGCGGAGAGGGGAACAAAGCCGACGAGATGGTCGAGCAGGCCACGCGCGCCAAGCCCGACGACGAGAAGACCTGGCTCGTGCTCTCGGCGCATCGCAGCCGCAAAGGAGATCTCGCCGGTGCGCTCGCGGCGACCGAGAGCGCGCTCGAGAAGAGCCCGGAGAGCCGCACCGCGAAGCTCCGCAAGGCCGAACTGCTGCTCGACATGGGTTACCGCGAGGGCTCGAAGGAGAAGATCGCCGCGGGGCGGAGCATCACCGACGCCGTGCTCGCCAAGGAGCCTGCCAACCCCGACGCGCTCTTCGTGAAGTCGAAGATCGACATGGCCGAGGGGCGCATCGACGACGCGGTGACCGCGCTGCGCCGGGCGATGGAAGCGAAGCCCGATTGGGCGCAGGCCCACTTCCTGCTCGGCTCGGCGCTCTTCTTGAAGGGCGACGCGAACGGCGCCCGCACCGAGGTGGCGCGCGCCGTCGAGATCGAGCCCGACCTGGCCGAGGGCCGCAAGCTCCTGGCGCGCATCCAGGCATCGCTCGGCTCGTTCGATCTCGCGGCCGAGGAGGGCCGCAAGTACCTCGAGGCCCGGCCCGGCGATGCGGAGGCGCGGCTCCAGCTCGCGCAGGCGCTGGTCCGCCAGGGAAAGGGCGCCGACGCGAGGGCCGAGCTCGACAAGATCGCCGAGGCCGATCGCAATGCCGAGGTCTGGTACGCCGTCGGTCGCGTGAACCTCCTGCTCGGCCAGCCCGAGAAGGCCCGTCAGGCGCTCGAGAAGGCCGATTCGATGCGCCCGAACCATCCCGAGGTGCTCCAGACGCTGCTCGGGCTCGATCGCGCCGAGGGTCGCCTCGCCCAGTCCGAGGAGCGCATCGGGAAGGCGGTCGTCGCCGAGCCGAAGAACGCCCCGCTCGTCCGCCTGCAGGGGATCGTATTCGCCATGTCGGGTCGCACCGGCGAGGCCGAGGCGAGCTTCCGCCGCGCGCTCGAACTCGATCCGGCCGATCTCACCTCGTACCAGACGCTCGCCTCCTTCTTGACCGCGACCGGACGTGTCGGCGAGACGATCGAAACCTACGAGAAGGCGCTCGAATCGAAGCCCGACTCCGCGCCGATCGTCCTCACGCTCGGCTCGCTCTACGAGTCGCAGGGCAACCAGGAGAAGGCGATCGAGTACTACGAGCGCGCCGTCCGGATCGATCCGAACCTCGCCGCAGCAAAGAACAACCTGGCGTATCTGCTGGCCGAGCAGGGGCGCGATCTCGACCGCGCCCTCGACCTGGCGCAGGAGGCGAAGGCCGCCCTTCCCGAGAGTCCGAACGCAGCCGACACGCTCGGCTGGGTGCTGTTCCGAAAGGGCGTTCCGGGGGCGGCGATCGGATACCTGAAGGACGCCGAATCCGGCATGCCGCCCGGCGAGCCCAATCTGGGAGTGATCCGACATCATCTTGCGCAGGCCTACGAAGCGAACAACGAGCCCGAGCGTGCGAAGGAGGTGCTCGAGCGCGCGCTCGCCGATCTCGAGAAGCTCAAGAAGCAGGCGGCCGAGCGCGGGGCCACACCGGGCGATCCTTCCTGGGCGGCCGAGGTGCGGGCGATGCTCGAGAGGCTTCGCTCCGGGGCGCCGGCGCAGGGGTAGGTCGCAGTGGGCTCGCGAGCGCGACCGGCATCGGCCGCGCGAGGGCGCAGCAGACGCGCGGCGAGCCAGGCGGAGATTCAAGCGTTCCCGGCGGCCGTCCGATGATCCGGGAGGGCCGGGGCCGGTCGCCGCTGCGCCGCCTCGGGCGGAGGATCCCATGAAGCTCTCGCACTGGATGTGCGCCTGCGCGCTCGCGTTGCCTTTGACCGCCTCGGCGGCGGATACCCCGAACGAGGCCGGGCGCCCGGAGGGGCCGAGTGGCGTCGCCGTGGTTCGCGGCCCGGCGGTCACGAGTGCGACCGGCGAAGCCGGGCACCTCCATACGGTGGCCCCCGGCGAGACGCTCTGGGACGTCTCGGAGGCGTATCTCGGCACGCCCTGGGTATGGCCTTCGCTCTGGAAGGGCGAGGGCAGCGGCGCGGGCGCGAGCCTCTCGCCCGGCGACGTGCTCTTCGTCTCGAGCACCGAGATCCGTCCGCTTTCGCCGGCCGAGGCGGCCGCGCTTCGTCCGGCGGCCGCCGAGAGCGCTCCGGCTGCGCTCGGCGACAGCTACGACGCCGATCGCGGCGTCGGCGCAAACGCCATCGACCGCTGGGTGGCCTTCAACGCCCGCGGTTTCATCGCCACGCAAAGGCCCGGCCTGGTCGGAAACATCATCGGCAACCCGACCGAGCGCGCCGCGCTCGGAAGCGGAGATGTGGTCTACCTCGATCTCGGCGCCGGTGACGTCGAGATCGGCGAACGGCTTCGTGTCGTGCGCGCGACGCGCTTCATCCCGGACCCCGATACCGGAAGGCTGATCGGCATGTTCGTCGAGCCGCTCGGCTTCGCGGAGGTGACACAGCTCGAGGAGAACGCCGCCGCGGCCGTTCTCGAGGGCACCGTCTCCGAGGTGATGATCGGAGACAAGCTGCTCAAGGCCGAGGCGGGCGACGACCTCTCGCTCCGCCCCACCTCGACCTCCCCGGAGCTTCGCGGCGAGATCGTCCACATGGTGGGCGAGCGCGTGCTCGGGGGCGGAATGGACGTCGTCTATCTCGACGAGGGGAGCACGGCCGGGCTCGTTCCGGGAAGCGCGCTCGAGGTCGTCCACGAGGGAGGGATGGTCTTCGATCCGCAGAAGGGGATGCGCGTGCGCGTGCCCGATACGATCGTAGGGCACATGATCGTGCTCACGACCACCCCCGAGAGCGCGGCCGCCTACGTGCTGCATTCGACGACGGATCTCCAGCGGGGCGACCGCTGGCGCGGCGCCGAGGTGCGCTAGCACTCCGAGCGCGGTAGAACGTGGGGGCCCCGGTCCCGCCGGAGCTCCCTCGTGCAGGGGATCCTCGATCCTCGCGACGCCGACGCGGCGCTCGACGATTGGCTCTCCTTCCAGGAGGCGTACTGTCTTCGTCCCCGGGAGGGGCTCGAAGCGCTTCGCCGCTTCGGCTCGCCCGCGGCCGCGCTCTTCGGGCTCGGTCTCGTTCGCGAGGGAGGAGGGAAGCGATCCGGCGCGCGCCTCGTTCTCGCGCGTGCCGGGATCCGATCGATTGCGGTCGGGTCTCCTGCCTACCCCGCAGCACTCGCGCTCCTCGAAGACGGCCCTTCTCTCCTTCACGTGAAAGGCGAGGTCGAAGCGCTCCATGCGCCCGCCGTGGCGATCGTCGGCGCGCGCGCCGCTTCGGCCTACGGCCTCGGCCTCGCACGGGCGCTCGCCATCTCCTTCGCTCGAGCCGGGCTCGTCGTGGTCTCGGGCCTCGCGCGCGGCATCGACGCCGCTGCGCATGCGGGCGCTCTCGAGGCCGGTGGCAAGACCGTCGCGGTCCAGGGCTGCGGCCCCGATCGCGTCTACCCGGCCGCGCATCGCTCGCTCGCCGATCGCATCGCGGCAAACGGGGCGGTCGTGAGCGAGTTTCCGCCCGGTGCCCCGCCACGCGGCGCGCACTTCCCGCTCCGCAACCGCGTCGTGAGCGGCCTCGCGAGGGCGACGGTCGTCGTCGAGGCCCGCGCTCGGAGTGGCTCGCTTTCGACCGCCCTGCATGCGATCGGCCAGCAGCGCGAGGTCTTCGCCGTGCCCGGACCGCTCGGCGTCGCGACCTCGACGGGGACCAACCGATTGATTCGCGACGGAGCGCAGGTATTGCTCGACGCGGACGACGTGCTGGCGCGGATCGGGTTCCGCCCCGGATCGGGACGCGTGCGAAGGGCCACCTCCGAGGCCGCGTGCGGACGTGTCGCACGGGAGCTCGCGCGAGCGCCGGCGAGTCGCGACGAACTCTCGAGGCGACTCGGCGAGCCGCCCGAGGCGCTCGCTCTCGAAATCCTCGAGCTCGAGATGTCCGGTTCGCTGATCGAGGATCGCGACGGCCGGCTCCACCTCGTCGCCGACCCCGCTTCGCTATGCTGAAGTCTTCCACCCCCGAGGTTCGAGGCCGTCGCGATGCGCGCCCCGGAACAGTCGCCGCATTCGAAGCCGCCCCTGCTCGTCGTCGGCGCCGGTCTCGCGGGATGCGAGGCGGCGTGGCAGGCGGCGGAGGCCGGACTCGACGTCGTCCTCGTCGAGATGAAGCCCGTCGAGCGCTCGCCTGCTCACACGATCGGCGACTTCGCCGAGCTCGTTTGCAGCAACTCGCTTCGGGCCGCAGGCACCGCGAACGCCGTGGGGCTCTTGAAGGAGGAGATGCGCAGGCTCGACTCGCTCACCCTGCGCGTCGCCGACGAGACGGCCGTCCCTGCGGGCCGAGCGCTCGCGGTCGATCGGCTCGCCTTCTCGCGCGGGATCACCGATGCCGTGCAGTCGCATCCTCGGATCCGCGTCGAGGTGCGTCGCGTCGACGCGATCCCCGACGATCCGCTCGTCGTGCTCGCGACGGGGCCGCTCACGGCGGCGGTGCTCGCGCGCGACCTCCAGCGCCTGCTCGGCGAGGAGCACCTCTACTTCTACGACGCCATCTCGCCGATCGTCTACGGTGATTCGATCGATTCGAACGTCGCGTTCCGCGCCTCGCGATGGGAGGACGGCGAGGGCGACTACCTGAACGTCCCCCTCGATCGCGAGCAGTACCAGGGTTTCACGAGTGCGCTGCTCGAGGCCGAGCAGGTGCCGCTCCACCCCTTCGAGGCAGGGCTCTACTTCGAGGGCTGCCTTCCGATCGAGGAGATGGCACGCCGTGGCCCCGAGACGCTCGCCTACGGGCCGATGAAGCCGGTCGGCCTCGTCGACCCCCGAACCGGCGAGCGCCCCTACGCGGTCCTCCAGCTCCGCCAGGAGGACGAGCGCGGGGTCCTCTACAACCTCGTCGGTTGTCAGACGAAGCTCCGTGTCCGCGAACAGCAGCGCGTGTTCCGGAGCCTTCCGGGGCTCGGTGAGGCGGTCTTCGCACGCTACGGCTCCGTCCACCGCAATACCTTCGTGAACGCTCCGCTGCGCCTCGCGGCCGACCTCGAAGTCCGCGCCCGCCCCGGGCTTCGCATCGCGGGGCAGCTCGCCGGTGTCGAGGGCTATGTCGAGTCGGCGGCGCTCGGCCTGCTCGCGGGGATCTTCTCGGTCTTCGCCGCGCGCGGAGCGGCGCCGCCGCTGCCCCCCGAGACGACCGCGCTCGGTGCCCTGTTGCACCATCTCCAGAGAGCGGTGCCCGGACGCTTCCAGCCGATGAACGTGAATTTCGGACTCTTCCCGCCGCTCGCCGGGGCCGAGCGGCTTCGCAAGCCGGAGAAATACGCACGACTCGCCGCGCGCGCGCTGGACGATCTCGCGGGCTACCGCAAGGCGATCGAGGGGGAGTGCGCTTGACCTTCCGCGAGGCCATCCGCCGCTTCGACACCGCGCTTCGCGCCGAACACAACCGCTCCGTCGAGACGCGACGCGCCTACGTTTCGGACGTTCGCCAGCTCGCCGAGTTCGCTGGTGAAGGAGTCTCACCCGAGCAGGTGACGGCGGCACGCGTGCGCGCCTTCCTCGCGAACCTGCATCGCCGCTGCGATGCATCGACGCTTTCGCGAAAGCTCTCGGCGTTGCGGGCGTTCTATGCGTTCCTGCTCGCCGAGGGTGCGTGCCGGGTCGACCCGACCGCAAGACTCACGGCACCGAAGACCGTGAGGCGCCTGCCGAAGCCGCTCGCGGTCGACGATTGCGAGGCGCTCGTCGAGGTCTCGCCCGCTCGCGAGCCCGAGACGGCCCGTGCGCGAGAACGCGCGCTCCGTGACCGTGCGCTCGTCGAGCTTCTCTACGGCGCCGGCCTCCGGGTCGGCGAGGTGGCGACGCTCGACGTTCGCGACGTGGACCTGCGCGGCCGGGAAGTCCGTGTGCTCGGCAAGGGCGGGCGCGAGCGGATCGTCCCGCTGCCTTCGGCGGCGCGCGAGGCGCTGGTTCGCTATCTCGATGGTCGCCGAAGGCCGGGCCTGCTCGGCGAACCGCTGTTCACGGCGCTTCGCGGAAGAGATCCGGCGAGCGAGAAGACGCTCGGGGGGGCGGCGATCCCGCGCAGGCTCGGGGTGCGAGACGTGAGAAGGGTCCTCGCGGCGCGGGCGCGCCGCGCCGGAGTCACCGACCCCGTGCACCCGCATCGGCTCCGCCACAGCTATGCCACGCACCTGCTCGACATGGGAGCCGATTTGAGATCGATCCAGGAGCTCCTCGGACACGCGAGCCTCTCGACGACGCAGAAGTACACGGCCGTCTCGACCGAGCACCTGCAGCGCGTCTACGACGCCTCGCATCCGCGCGCCCGGCACGGCGCGACGAGGAGGCCGTCTCGATGAAATCGGGCCCGCAGCTCCGTTCGACCACCGTGGTGGCCGTGCTCCGCGACGGATCGCTCGCGATGGCTTCGGACGGCCAGGTGACCCTCGGCAACGTCGTCATGAAGAAGGGTGCGCAGAAGGTGCGCCGAAGCCAGAACGGCCAGGCACTGGTCGGCTTCGCCGGCAGCGCCGCAGACGGGCTCGCGCTCACCGAACGGCTCGAGGCGAAGCTCGACGCCTACCCCGGAAACGTCCGGCGGGCAGCCGTCGAGCTCGCGCGGGAGTGGCGGAGCGATCGGATGCTCCGCCGACTCGAGGCGATGATGATCGTCGGCGATCCCGCCGGGGTGCTGGTGGTCTCGGGGACGGGCGACGTGGTCGAACCCGACGACGGGGTCGCCGCGATCGGGTCGGGAGGCGCGTACGCGCTCGCGGCCGCTCGAGCCTTGCTTCGCCACACGAAGCTCTCCGCGCTCGAGATCGCCACCGAGGCACTGCGTGTGGCGGGCGAGATCTGCATCTACACCAATGACGAGATCACGCGGGTGACGCTCCCGTGACGGAGATTCGCTCGTTCACGCCGCGCGAGATCGTCTCCGAGCTCGATCGCTACGTGGTCGGCCAGCGCGAGGCGAAGCGCGCCGTCGCGATCGCGCTTCGCAACCGCTGGCGGCGCTCGCGGGTCCCCGAGGAGCTTCGCGACGAGATCGCGCCGAAGAACATCATCATGATCGGCCCGACCGGCGTGGGGAAAACCGAGATCGCAAGAAGGCTGGCGAAGCTCGCCAACGCGCCCTTCCTCAAGGTCGAGGCCAGCAAGTTCACCGAGGTCGGCT
>CAJPFO010000015.1 GCA_905339255.1 Myxococcaceae bacterium | reverse complement strand
TGCGAGGCGCTCCTGATCGAGATCGAAGAGGAAATAGCTCTGGTCCTTCGCGCGATCGCGTGCGGCCCGCAGCACGCGAAGCCCCGTGGCCTCGTCGTCCTCGACGCGAGCGTAATGCCCCGTCGCGACGCATCGCGCACCGAGTCCCCGGGCGCGCTCCATCAGGTGGTGGAACTTGAAGCGTCGATTGCAGACGACGCACGGGATCGGTGTCCGGCCTTCGAGGTAGGCGTCGGCAAAGGGCTCGATCACCTCCGACCGGAACCGTTCGGTGTAGTTCGCGACGTAGAAGCGGATGCCGAGCTTCTCGGCGACGCGCCGCGCGTCTTCGGCGTCGTCGAGCGAACAGCATCGCGAGGCGTCCCCTGCCAGGTGCATCGTGATCCCGATCACCTCGAAGCCCGCCTCGACGAGGAGCGCCGCCGCCACCGAGGAATCGACTCCGCCCGACATCGCAACGACGACTCGCTGCCTCACGAAGCGCTCGACCGGACGCGCTTCACGAGGTCGGGAAGGACTTCGAGCACGCGATCGATCGCGGCCTCGTCGACCCCGTGGCCGATGCTCAAACGAAGCGACGCGCGAGCGAGTTCAGGGCCGAGCCCCATGGCGAGGAGCACCCGTGACGGCTCGACCGACCCGGAATGACACGCGGCCCCCGACGACGCGGCGATGCCTTCGAGGTCGAGTGCCTCGACGAGCACGTCGCCGGCCACTCCCGGAAAACGGACCGAGAGGGTGTTCGCGAGCACGTGCACGGCGCTGCCGTTGCGGGCAGCGCCCGGGATCCGCTCGACGATCCCCCGGAACAGGCGATCGCGGAGTGCGGCGAAACGCGCGACGCGCTCGGGAAGCTCGCGAGCCGCGAGCTCGCACGCGACGCCGAGGCCCGCGATCCCGGCGACGTTCTCCGTCCCGCCCCGGCGCCCTCGCTCCTGCCCGCCGCCGCGAAGCCAGGGCTCGATTTCGAGCCCGGGCGCGAGCGCGACGAAGCCGACCCCCTTCGGGCCGTTCAACTTGTGCGCCGAAGCCGAAAGGCTCTCGGCCCCGAGCGATCCGAGATCGATCGCGAGCTTTCCCGGGCATTGCGTCGCGTCGAGGTGGACCGCAGCGCCGTGCGCGCGAGCGAGTGCCACGATCTCCTCGACCGGTTGGACGACGCCCGTCTCGTTGTTCGCCCAGATGAGCGACACGAGCGCAGTGGATTCGTCGACCGACTTCGCGAGCGCGTCGAGGTCGATGCGGCCCTCGGAATCGACGCCGATCCACTCCGGCCGCGCGCCCTCGACCTCGAGCGCGCGGATGGCCTCGACCACCGAAGGATGCTCGATCGTCGAGGTCACGATCCTCGAGCGCCCGGCTCGCGCCCCCCGCACGAAGGCCGAGCGGATCGCGGCGTGGTTCGCCTCCGTCGCGCCGCTCGTGAAGACGATCCCCGAGGCTTCGGCGCCCACCGCGGACGCCACGCGGGCGCGCGCCGCCTCGACGAGGGCGCGCGCGCGCGCACCCTCGGCGTGCGTGCTCGAGGGGTTGCCGTGGACGTCGCGCAGGACTTCCTGCATCGCCGCCAGCACCTCCGCACGGAGCGGGGTCGTCGCGTTGTGGTCGAGGTAGATGCGCATGCTGCGTCGCGGACGTGGATCGACGCTACTTCCCGCCATCCGGGGAGGCAACCGGCCCCGGATCTCCGAAGACGAGCCAGGGGCGAAGCCGCTCGATCGTCGTCTCGCCGATCCCGCGCACGCGACCGAGATCCTCGACGCGCTCGTAGCGCCCCGCGCGCCGCGCTTCGACCACGGCTGCGGCCCGGGCGGGCCCGAGACCCGGAAGCACCGCGAGACTTGCCGCGTCGTCGTGGTTCGGATCGAGCCGGCCCCCGTAAAGGAGCTTCGCCGCACCGCGAAGCGGCGCTCCGCGCCCGTCGCAGCGCACGGCCGTGGTCCGCCCCTCGACGAGCGATTCGCTCACCGGTTCGGCGCATGCCGCGGCGTCGACTCCGCCGGGAACCCAGACGCGCCACACGAACCACGTGACGAGCCAGAGCGCGGCCCGAAGCCGTCTCGCCTCGCCGTCCATCGCCTTCCTCCCCCGGGACCTCTCGGGTGAGTCGAACGGAACCAGACGATCCGCTCGGGCGCGATCGATCAGCTCTCGGCGCGAGGCTCCGCGGCACCGGCCTCGACGAAGGCCGCGTGGAGCGCCCGGACTGCGAGCTCGGTGTACTTGGCCTCGATCAGCACGGAGATCTTGATCTCGCTCGTCGAGATCAACTGGATGTTGATGCCTTCGTCGGCGAGCACGCGGAACATGCGCGAGGCGACCCCGGCATGGTCCTTCATCCCGAGACCGACCACCGAGACCTTCGCGATCCCCTCGTCGCCCGCGACCGCTGCCGCGCCGATCTCGACTCCTGCGCGCTCGGCGATCTCGAGCGCCTTGCGGTAGTCCGTCCGCGGCACCGTGAAGGTGATGTCGGTCGAGCCGTCCTGTCCGACGTTCTGCACGATCATGTCGACGACGATTCCGGCCTCGCCGAGGGGGCCGAAGAGCCTCGCCGCCACTCCCGGCTGGTCCTTCACTCCGCGCAGCCGGATCTTCGCCTCGTTGCGGTTGTAGGTGACGCCGGAAACCACCAGCCCTTCCATCGCATCCTCCTCGCGAACCACCCAGGTGCCTTCGACGTCCGAGAAGGACGAGCGCACGTGGATCGGCACACCGTACTGCATGGCGAACTTGACCGAGCGGATCTGGAGCACCTTGGCGCCGAGGCTCGCCATCTCGAGCATCTCGTCGAAGGAGATCTTCGAGAGCTTGCGCGCCGCCGGGACGAGGTTGGGATCGGTCGTGTAGACGCCGTCGACGTCGGTATAGATCTCGCAGACGTCGGCGTGAACCGCGGCGGCGACGGCCACCGCGGACGTGTCCGAGCCGCCGCGTCCGAGGGTCGTCACGTTCCCGTCGTCGTCGACGCCCTGGAAGCCGGCGATCACCGCCACCGTGCCCTCGTCGAGCGTGTCGAGGATGTGTCTCGCATCGATGCTCTGGATCCGCGCCCGCGTGTGCGACGTGTCGGTGCGCATTCCGATCTGCGCCCCCGTGAACGAGCGCGCCGCATGGCCGAGCCGTTGGATCGCCATCGCGAGCAGCGCGATCGTCTTCTGCTCGCCCGTCGAGACGAGCACATCGTACTCGCGGGGATCGGGGTCCGGCCCGCCGGCCTCCTGCGCGAGCCGCACCAGCGCGTCGGTCTCACCCGCCATCGCGGACACGACGACCGCCACCCGATGGCCGGCCTCGCGGGTCGCGACGACCCGTCGCGCCACGTTCCGGATGCGCTCGACGTCCTTCACGCTCGTGCCGCCGTACTTCTGGACGATCAGGGACATGCGACGTTCTCCAGCTCCACCGTTCCGGCCACACCGAGGCACAAGCCCCAGCGACGCATCACGGACTCCGCCACGAGGCCGGTCGCCACGACCGAGATCTCGCGAACCTTCTCTCCGAGCTCGACGGAGGCTGCGAGATCGATCTCGAGCCGATCCGAAGGAAGCGCATCCGGAAGCCGATCCGCCCATTCGATCGCGACGATGCTCTCCCCGTCGAGGACATCGAGAAAGCCCGTCGCCTCGAGTTCCGCCGTGCGCTCGAGTCGATAGAGATCGAGGTGCACGAGCCGAACGCCGCGCGCCAGGCACGGATACTCTTGCGAGACGACGAAGGTCGGACTCGAGACGATCCCCGGATCGAGACCGAGCCCCTCGGCGAGTCCCTTCACGAAGGCCGTCTTGCCCGCCCCGAGCGGGCCCCGCAGCGCAATCACCACTCCGCCGCAGTCGAGAACGGACGAGAGCGCACGAGCGACCGCATGGGTCGCCTCAGGGCCCCGGGAAAGAAAGCGAAAGGCCGTCTTCTCGCTCGCCGCCACCTGCTTGCTCGCCTTCTCGATCCGCCGCGGCTCGCTGCCGCAGATGCTGCATCGCCTCCGGAATCGTCCCCGCCACCTCGCTCGCCAGGCTTCCGGCCGGTCCGGTCCGCGCTGCGAGCAGGTCGGCCGCGAGTCCGTGGAGGTGGGCTCCGAGGGCGGCCGCCTCGAAGGCCGGCTTGCCCTGCGCCAAGAGCCCCGCGATCGTGCCGGTCAACACGTCTCCCGTGCCGCCGGTCCCGAGCAGCGGCCCTCCGGTCGTGTTCACGAGAACCCGCCCGTCGGGCGCCGCCGTCACGGTCGGGGCGCCCTTGAGCACCACCACCGCCCCGGTCCGGTCGGCCAGGGCACGCGCCCTGCCGATGCGATCGGCGTTGATCTCCCGAGATTCGCAGCCGAGCAGACGGGACGCCTCGCCCGGATGCGGCGTGACGATAGTCGCGAGCGTCCTGCGCTTCAAGCGAGCCGGATCGTCGGCGAGGGCGTTGAGCGCGTCGGCATCGAGAACGAGCGGCCGGGCGAGCCCCACGGCGAGCGACCGCACCAGTGCGACCGTTCCCGGATCCGTTCCGAGGCCGGGACCGAGCGCGACCACGTCGCGAGCGAGCGCGAGCTCGAGGATCTGCTTCTCGGCCTCCGGCGACAGGCTGCGGCAGTTCGCATCCGAGACCGGGACGGTCATGGCCTCGGTGCACTTCACCTCGAGGATGTCGTGGAGGCCGCCCGCGCAGGCAATCGTGACGAGCCCGGCGCCCACCCGCTCCGCCCCGAGCGCAGCGAGCGCAGCCGCCCCGCTCTTCCCTTGCGAGCCGGCGACGACGAGAACGTGGCCGAAGCTTCCCTTGTGCCCCGCCGCCGGACGCGCCGGAAGCGCTTGCGCGGCACCGCTCCACGTCCAGCACGCGGCGGGCTCGGGATCCCCTGGCACCGTGTCCGCGATCCCGATGCGGGCCACCCGGACGACCCCGGCAAGGCTCCTTCCCGGTTCGAGCAGAAGCCCGAGCTTCGGCAATCCCAAGGTCACGGTGCGATCCGCCTCGACGCACGCGCCGAGCGCCTGCCCCGTATCGGCGCAAAGGCCCGAAGGGAGGTCGACCGCGAGGAGCGGGCAGCCCCGCTCGCGGCGGGCCCGAGAGGCGGCTTCGATCGCGGCGGCCAAGAGGCCGCGTGGCGCGCGACCGAGGCCCGTTCCGAAGATCGCGTCGATCCAGAGTTCTCCCGCGCGAGGCGCCTCGAGCACCTCCGGAGACACGAACGAAACACGGGCCCGGCGCGCGCGCACGGCGTTCGCCGCGGCGTCGCCCGTGAGCGCCGCCTCGTCCGCGAGAAGGACGACCCTCGAGCGGACCCCGAGCAGGTGCAGGTGGCGCGCCGCGACCAGGCCATCGCCGCCATTGTTGCCGGGTCCACAGACGACCAGCGCCCCCCGGCGCGCCGCGCCGAGCGCGAGCGCCTCGCTCGCGACCGCACGGCCGGCGACCTCCATCAAGAGCTCGCCGGGAACGCCGAGCGTCTCGATCGTATGGCGATCTCGCCGTCGCATGCCTTCTGCGTCGACCAGCGGCCAGCTCGATCTCATCGCCCCTCCGACTCGAGAACGACCTGCCCGACGCAGCAGGTGGGATCGTGCGTGAGCGTGAGCCCGGCACGCGTGACCCCCCGCCGCTCGGCCTCTCGTGCCGCCCCGCCATGGAAGCGAAGCCCCGGCGCGTCACCGCGGCGGCGAACCACCTCGATCTCGAGCCAGTGTGCCCGAACGAGCCCGAGCGCGCGACGCGCGGCGAGCTTCGCTGCGAAGCGGACCGCGAGGCTCTCGACGCCACGGCGCCGGGCCGCCGCGTAAAGGAGCTCCCGTTCCGTGAACAGCCGCCGATGCAGACGCTCTCCGTGCCGCCGCTCCGCAGCCTCGAAGCGGGGGACATCGACCCAGGAGATGCCGATGCCGACGATCAGTCGGTGCCCCCGAGCGAGCGGCGCAGCCGGTCGGCCAGCTCCCGCGCCATCTCGCTCACGCGGTCTTCGTCCGGTCCCTCGACCATGATGCGAGCCTTGGGCTCGGTTCCGCTGTACCGGATCAGGACGCGGCCCTCGTCCCCGAGTTCGCTCTCGATCTTGCGGACGAGGTCGATCATCTCGGGAAGGCTCTCGAGCGGACGCCGCTCGGCCACGCGCACGTTCACGAGCACCTGCGGAAAGCGCACGAAGTCGGCGAGCCGCTCGGAAAGCCTCCGCCCGGTCCGCTTCAAGATCGCAAGGACCTGGAGCGCCGTGATGAGGCCGTCGCCCGTCGTGTTGTGGTCGAGGAAGATCACGTGGCCCGACTGTTCGCCGCCGAGATTGAACCCGCCGCTTCGCATCGCCTCGACGACGTAACGGTCGCCCACCGACGTGCGGACCAGCCGCAAGCCGAGCGCCTCGACGTGCTTCTCGAGGCCGAGGTTGCTCATCACGGTCGCGACGACGGCACCGCCGCGAAGGCGACCGTTCGCGACGAGATCCGACGCGCAGAGCGAAAGAACGGCATCGCCGTCGGCGACGTTTCCGCGGTCGTCGACGAGGACGCAGCGGTCTGCGTCGCCATCGAGCGCGATGCCGACGTCGGCGCGCACCTCGCGCACCTTCGCCGCCGTCCGATCGGGGTGGAGGGAGCCGCAGGCGTCGTTGATGTTGCGCCCGTTCGGCTCCACACCGAGGCGGAAGACCTCGGCACCGAGCTCCTCCAGCACCGTCGGCCCGACCTGGTAGGCGGCTCCGTTGGCGCAGTCGAGCACCACGCGCAGGCCGTCGAGAGTGAGGTCG
>CAJPFO010000014.1 GCA_905339255.1 Myxococcaceae bacterium | reverse complement strand
ATCCGCACTCCGCAGCCGATCAACCGCGCCAACCGGCGAGCGGGGGAGAAGGTACTCCCTACGCTCGAGGACGAGATGCCGGCGGCATACCGGGATCTGGTGCGGATCTACAAGAAGCTCGAGCACCACTACCGCGACATGCAGGACATCGAGTTCACGATCGAGCACGGCCGGCTCTGGATGCTGCAGTGCCGCGTCGGCAAGCGCACCGTGCAAGCGGCCGTGAAGATCGCCGTCGACATGGTTCGCGAGCGGCTCATTTCGCGCGAGGAAGCGATCACGCGGATCGACCCGCGCGCGCTCGACCAGCTCCTGCACCCGACCTTCGATCCGAATGCGAAGCGCGACGTCCTGGCCCGCGGCCTACCCGCCTCTCCCGGAGCGGCGACCGGCAACGTCGTGCTGACGGCCGACGAGGCCGAGGCGCGCGCCAAGGCGGGAGAGAAGGTGATCCTCGTCCGCGCCGAGACGTCGCCCGAGGACATCCACGGCATGCACGCGGCGGCGGGGATCCTGACCGGCCGCGGCGGGCTCACCTCGCATGCGGCCGTGGTCGCGCGCGGGATGGGCAAGTGCTGCGTTGCCGGTTGCGGTGCGCTGCGGATCGACGCCGCGCGGGGCGAGATCCAGTTCGAAGGGCAGACGCTCCGCGTGGGCGAACCGATCTCGATCGACGGCTCGACCGGCGAGGTGATCCGCGGCGTGGTTCCGACCGTCACCCCCGAACTCGGCGGCGAGTTCGCCGAGCTCATGAAGTGGGCCGATTCGATGCGGCGGCTTCGCGTCCGTACGAACGCCGATACGCCGCACGACGCCAAGATCGCCAGGCAGTTCGGCGCCGAGGGGATCGGGCTTTGCCGAACGGAGCACATGTTCTTCGAGCCGAACCGCATCCTCGCGGTTCGAGAGATGATCCTCGCTTCCGACGATTCGCAGCGCCGACGCGCGCTCGAGAAGCTGCTTCCGATGCAGCGGGGCGATTTCGTCGGGATCTTCCAGGCGATGGAGGGTCTGCCGGTCACGATCCGGCTCCTCGACCCTCCGCTCCACGAGTTCCTGCCGCACGAGGACGAAGGAATCCGCGAGGTGGCCTCCGTGCTCGGAAGCGACGTCGCGAGGGTGCGCGCACGGATCGAGTCGCTTCGCGAGTTCAATCCGATGCTCGGGCATCGGGGCTGCCGCCTCGGAATCACCTTCCCCGAGATCTACCGGATGCAGGTGCGTGCGATCGCCGAGGCCGCGCGGCAGGTCGCCGAGTCGGGAGTGAAGGTGCAGCCCGAGGTCATGATCCCGCTCGTGGCGCACGTCGAGGAGCTGAAGCGCCTGCGTGCCGCTGCGGAAGAGGAGATCGCTTCGGTCCTCGCGGGCTATCGCGGCGGCCGGATGAAGATCACGATCGGCACCATGATCGAGCTTCCGCGCGCCGCGCTGGTCGCGGACGCGATCGCTCGGTACGCGGACTTCTTCTCCTTCGGCACCAACGATCTGACGCAGATGACCTACGGCCTCTCCCGCGACGACGCCGGACGCTTCCTCGACCGTTACATGGAGACGGGGATCCTCGAGACCGACCCCTTCGTGTCGATCGACGAGGAAGGGATCGGCGCGCTGATCGGGATCGGAGTCGAGAAGGGGCGGAGCACGAGAGCGGATCTCAAGTGCGGGATCTGCGGCGAGCACGGTGGGGATCCGAAGAGCGTGAAGTTCTGTGCCCGGATCGGCCTCGATTACGTATCGTGTTCCCCGTACCGCGTGCCCGTCGCGCGGCTCGCCGCCGCGCAGGCGGCGGTCGAGGCGAAGTCGACGGCCGGAAGGAGGAAGCGGTCGTGAGGGCAGGTCGGCTGGCCGTCGCGCTCGGGGTTTCGCTCATGCTCGGCTGCAGCTCGATGCGCCCGCCGGGGTGGCTGTGGCCCTTCGGCGGCGAGAGCGCCGCCGCACCGGATGCAGCGCCCGCGGTGGCGACGCCGAGGGTGCCGCCCCCGCCGGTCTCGACCCCGCTCACGCCGCCGAACGCTCCGATCAGCGAAACGGGTGACGCCGCGATCCTGGGCTTCCAAGAGCGCGCGGAGACTTTCTACGGCCGCCTCACGCAGCGTCGCTTCAACACGCTCGCCACCTACAACGACCCGACGCTTCGCGCCTTCTTCGAGACGCCGGAGGGCTACGCCGACTACTACGCGCGGCTGGCCCAGGACCTCGAGAAGGCGCATTTCGAGAAGAACCGGCCGCTCGTTGCCGAGGTGCACGAGTTCGCGCTCGAGGCGCCGGGCCGCGCGCGCGTCAAGTACCGGCTCGAAGGCAAGAACGCCCGCCCGCTCCGCTTCTGGAGCACGTCGATCGAGCGCGAGGACGTCTGGCAGCAGGCGAACGGCCGCTGGTGGATCGTTCCCGGGAAGCTGTGAGCGCCGAGAGCGCAG
>CAJPFO010000013.1 GCA_905339255.1 Myxococcaceae bacterium | reverse complement strand
ATTGGCAGCCGAGCAGCGCGGCGACGAAGAGACCGGCCGCCGCAGCGAGGCGAACGAGATCGACGAGAGGCCCCGCGGCGCCGAGCGCGTGCGCGGCTGCGACGAGCGCAGCGGTGAGAAGTAGCCCCTCGGGAAGCGCGTTCGGTCCGGCCGGCGGCTCGCCCGCACGACGAGCGGCTTGCGCACGCCTTGCAAAAAGGTCGGCGAGCGAGCGCGAGAAGAGCCAGCCCGCCTGTGCCGCATCGAGATGCGCCGAGAGAACGATCCGCAGGCGCGGGCTATGCGCGCGAACGCGGCCGACCACGTTCACAGAACGCGTCTGCGGAAGGAGCTTCGCGAGTACGCGGCGTCCGCGCCGAAGCTCCGCGCGATACGAGAACGCAGCGAGTGCGGCGAGCAGCGCCCCCACGACTCCACCGAGAGCGACCCCGAGGGCGCCCACGGCCGCGTGCAACGCCAGCACGAGCCCGGCCCTCGGCTTCGCCGCGACGTCCTCGACCGAGACGTCGGAAATCCCGATCTCGCCCATCCAGCGCCCGACTTGCTCGGCCGCCTCGCGCTCCGAGGCCGTTCCTGCTGCGCGCTCGGGAAGCCGCGCCAGCATGGAGATCCATTCGAAGGCGCGTCGCTCACGCCCCGAGGCCTTCGACTCCGATCCGTTCATGCAGCTCCCTCCCCGCTGATCGCTTCGAGCTCGCGCCCCCCCGTCTCGGGGAGCAGCAACAGGACGAGCCCGGCGGCCACCAATGCGAACGCCATCGACGAGACCATGAACGCGATCGTCCCGTCGCCCGAGACGCCGACACCGATCAGCGCGAGGCCGAGCGCGGCGCCGAGCGTCTCGACCATGGCGTTCCATCCCGAGGCCGTCCCTCGATAGGCGGTCGGGAAGAGCTCCGTCGAAACGGCGCGCGCAATCGTCTGCTGCGCCGTCGACGCGAAGACGAACAGGATCCACGACACGGGAAGGATCCACGCCGGTCCCTGGTAGAAGGCGACGACGAAGATCGGAAAGAGCCCCATCACCGTGAAGCCCACGCGGCGGCGCCCGAAGCGATCTCCGAGCCGGCCCGCGACGACGTTGCCGACGATCCCGATCGCCCCGCCGAGGATCACCATCGTCGAATATTGCCACGGCGCCCAACCGTGCACCGTCTGCGTGAACCAGCCCGTGAACTGGAATACGGGCGCCGCCCCCATCGCCTGGAGCAGCGACATCGCCGCGATGCCGAAGGCACGGCCCGGAAACTGCCGGACCAACCCCTCGATCGGCGCGAGCCAGGCCCGGATCGGATGGGAGTGCCGAACGCTGGCCTCCTGCTCGCGATGAAGCGAGAAGCGTTGCGTCTCGACGACGCCACGCCGGAATCTCGGCAGGAGCAGGACGGGAACGATGCCCACCGCATAGAGAGCGCGCCAGCCGAACGGAAGCAGGTCGACCAGAGCGAAGAGCAGCGCGCCGAAACCGACGCCACATGCCGCGAGCGCTCCCATCATTCCGATTCCCCAACCGCGGTGTTCGGCAGGAAACTCCTCGGTCACGATCGTGACGGCGCACGCCATGGCCGTCACCATGAAGACACGCACCACCATCTGCACCGCCACGAACTGCCAGGCGGTCTGGCTGAACGCCGTGAGGAAGGTGAAGACGCTGATCCCGAGGATCGACGCGAGAAAGAGCCTGCGGCGCCCGAAACGATCGGCGATCGGAAGCAACAGGAACGCTGGAAGCGCTCCCATTCGAATCATCCCGAGGTAGGCCCCCATCTCCTTCTCGTCGATCGCGAGGCCCGCGGCGATGTGTTTGAGCGCCGAGGTGAGCATCGAGAGGTCGTAGCTCTCGAAGAAGAGCGCGAGCGAGACGAGGCCGAGCAGACGGATCTGCCCGGCAGGCACGTCGGGAACGCGCCCGAGAAAGGGGGGGATCCACCAGGGATTCCTTGTGCGGGTGGACGCTTCGGTCCCGGTGGGCTCGATCCCCATCGCGGCGCTACGCCAACGGGGCGTAGCGCCGGCGCGCCTCGTCCGGGGAGAGCTTCGCGGCGGCTGCGATCACCTCGAGTCGCTTCGGATCGTCGAGGTCGTCGCGTTCGATCCGGCCTTCGAGCTTGCGCGCAGAACGGAACGAATCGCTCGCCACGTCGACGTCGCGGACCCGGGTCTTCCCCGTCTTCGCATCCATGATCTCGGCGAACGGAATCGGGACGATGCGACCCGCCTGGCGTGTGATCAGCACGCTCGACTTGCCCGAAAGCAGCGTTTCGATGGCGCCGACTCCGAGGTCCCGCGTGTAGTCGCGATCGAACGCGGAGGGAGCCACGCAGCGGAGCTCGTAGCCCACGTCCTTGTCGCCGATCGTGACCTTGACGCCACGCTCGGCGAGCCGCCTCGTGACCTCGGTGCGAAGCACCTTCCCGAGCGGAACCTCGGCGAGGCGGACGTGGCCATGCTCGTCGCGCTCGACGTCCTTCATGAAATCGAGCTCGGCCGGATCGAAGCGCTCGGCGATGCCTTCGGCGAGCACGGCGACCCCATCGGCGCGGCCCTCGGCGCGCCGCCGCACGATCGCCCCTTCGAGGATGCGGACGACGTCCTCGAGCCGGATCGGACCGGCCGGGAACTCCTCGGGGATGAGCGTCACGGTGGCCCCCGCGGACTTTCCCGCGCCGAGCGCGAGGAAGCCCGCCTTGCGTCCCATCAGCACGAGGAAGTACCAGCGTCCTGCCGTGCGGGCGTCCTCGAGCATCGCCTCGACCACGTGCGTCGCATGCTCGCGAGCGGTTTCGAAGCCGAAGGTCGGGATGCCGTCGGGAAGCGGGAGGTCGTTGTCGATCGTCTTCGGCACGTGGGCGACGCGAATCCGACCGGCTGCCGTCTCGGCCACTCGCCGCGCCGAGAAGGCCGTGTCGTCGCCGCCGATCGTCACGAGATGATCGATCCCGAGGGCACCGAGCGACTCGACGACGGCGTCGAGGTGCTCGGCCTTCTTGGTCGGGTTCGCCCGCGAGGTGTGGAGGATGGAGCCGCCCCGCAGATGGATGGTCGCGACGTCGGCGGGGCGGAGCTCGACGATCCGATCGGTGCGGCGTTCGATCAGGTGCGAGAAGCCATCCATGAGGCCGATCACGCGGTGACCACGGCGCGCGGCGAGCGCTGCCGCGGCCCCGATCACGCCGTTGATCCCGGGAGCCGGCCCGCCCCCGACCACGATTCCGAACGTCGCCATGCCGACCTCCCTCGATGGGCCCCGACGATAGCCCGATGTGACGCCGCAACGCGCGGGGCAGCGCGCGCCGCGCTCGGGCCGCCCACCCCGGGAGACCGACCCGAGACGGCTCGGTCTCCTAGCGCGGGCCCGGCCCGAGCCCCTGGATGCGGCGAAGGCTCGAGAGGAACAGCGCCTTCCAATCGGCGGCACGCTC
>CAJPFO010000012.1 GCA_905339255.1 Myxococcaceae bacterium | reverse complement strand
CGGTCGCCGAGTTCGTGCGCGGCGCCCGAATCGACGACGGAGCCCTACTTCCTGGCTGAGAGCGCGCTAGATTCGCGAAGTGATTCCGTCTCCTCCCGGTCGCGGACGTCGAGGACGCGGCCGGCCCGACGCGCGGCTCGGCCGGGGCCCCCGCCGACGAGAGCGTCCGACGCAGGCCCGCATGCTCGCGCTCCGCGTGCTCTCGCGCGTCGAGCAGGTTCGAGCCTTCGCGGACCTCTCGCTGCATGCGGCGCTCGCTCGCAGCCAGCTCGCTGCGGCCGATCGCGCGCTCGCGACCGAGCTCGTCTACGGCACGCTGCGCTGGCGCGGACGGCTCGATTTCCTGCTCTCGCAGGTCTCGGATCGGACGCTCGACGAACTCGATCCGCTGGTGCTCTCGACCCTTCGCGTCGGCGCCTACCAGCTCGTCTTCTCGGACCGGATCCCCGCCTCTGCCGCAGTCGACGAGAGCGTTCGATGCGTGCAGGCAGCCGGGGCCGACCGCGCGAGCGGATTCGTGAACGCCGTGCTGCGACGTCTCGCAGCCGAGCACGTCGAGGTGGCGCTTCCCGCCCTCGGCGCCGACCCGATCGGCCATCTCGTCCACGTGCTCTCGCTGCCTCGCTGGATCGCGGAGCGTTGGATCGAGCGTTTCGGTGCGACCGAGGCGGCCGCGCTCGCAGAGGGGCTGAACCGCGTCCCGCCGCGGACCGTCCGTGCGAACCGGCTGCGCACGTCGCGAGACGCGCTCGTTCGAGAGCTCCGCGAGCGGCATCCCGAAGCCGCCGCGTGCCGCTTCGCGCCCGACGGGATCGTGCTCGGACGCCGCGGCGATCCGGGGCTCGATCCCGCCTTCCGGGACGGCCGGATGACCGTCCAGGACGAGGCCTCGCAGCTCGTGATCGAACTCCTCGACCCGCAGCCCGCCGAGCGCGTGCTCGACGCCTGTGCGGCTCCCGGGGCCAAGAGCACCGCGATCGCCGAGCGCGTCGGTGCGACCGGCATCATCCACGCGCTCGACCGCCACGAGCGCCGCCTCGGTCTCCTGCTTCGCGACGTGCGGCGGCTCGGCCTCTCGAACGTCTCGGCGGAGACCCGCGATGCCTCGCAGCCACTCCCCGAGCGGCTCTCGAAGCCCGGCTTCGACCGTGTGCTCGTCGATGCACCCTGCTCGGGCCTCGGAGCGCTCCGGCGCAATCCGGACGCACGCTGGCGGGTGCAACCCGAGGACGTCGGACGTCTCGCCGAGCTCCAAGCGGCGATCCTGCGTCGTGCGGCCGCGTGCTCGAGGCCCGGAGGAACGCTCGTCTACAGTACCTGCACGCTGCTCGTCGACGAGAACGAGGCCGTCGTGGAGGGCTTCTTGCGCGAGCGCCCGGACTTCCGGCTCGTTCCGCGCGCCGAGCTCCCGGCGACGGTCCGCCCGCTCGCGAGCGAACGCGGCACGCTCCACTGCCTCCCGCACCGGCACGACAGCGATGGCTTCTTCGCAGCGCGCCTCGAAAGGCTTCCGTGACGTCGCAGGCACCGGTCATCGCGCCTTCGATCCTCTCGGCCGATTTCTCCCGCCTCGGAGACGAGGTGCGGGCCGTCGAGCGCGCCGGCGCCGACTGGATCCACGTCGACGTGATGGACGGGCGCTTCGTTCCGAACCTGACGCTCGGCCCCGTCATCGTCGAAGCGGTACGCCGATCGACCACCCTCGCGCTCGACGTCCATCTGATGATCGTCGAGCCCGAGAAATACGTCCTCGATTTCATCCGTGCCGGAGCGGCGACGATCGGAGTGCAGGTCGAGGCGTGCGTCCATCTGCATCGGACGGTCGCAGCGATCAAAGAAGCCGGCGCCCGTGCGTCGGCGGTGCTGAACCCGTCGACGCCTCCCGAAGCGCTCGAGTGGGTGCTCGCGGATCTCGATCAAGTGCTCGTGATGACCGTCAATCCGGGCTTCGGCGGCCAGCACTTCATCGAGAGCATGCTGCGCAAGATCGCGCTGCTCCGCCGCTGGATCGACGAACGGGGGCTCGCCGTCCGGCTCGAGGTCGACGGCGGTGTCTCGTCCGCCACGATCGGGCGCGCGAGCGCGGCGGGCGCCGACACGTTCGTCGCGGGAACCGCGGTCTTCGGTGCGCGGGACTACGCGGTGGCGATCCACGAGCTCCGCGAGACGGCCGAGCGCGCCCGACACGAACCCCACGGACGAACGCGGTCGACCGGTTGAGCCGCGCGAGACGCTTCGCCGCGAGTCTTCTCGTCTCGGCATTCGCGCTCGGCGTACCGGATCGCCCCGCGCAGGCACAGGCGAAGGAGGATTCGGCGGCCGCCGATTCGCACCTCACGGGCGCCGACATCTACCGACGCGTCGTCGACAACCGCTTTCGTTCGCTCATGCAGGAGCTCACGCTCACCTCGGGCGACCGGGGACGAAACGAGCAGACCACCGTGCTCGAGCTCACCTGGCAGGACGTCCGCGACGACGAGGGCCGCGCCGTCGACGGCTACTACTCGAAGACCCGGATCGTCTACACCGACCCCTTCGACGTCCGCTACACCGCCTACCTCGTCTTGCAGAAGGAGGTGCCGCCGAACGATCAGTTCGTATACCTGCCGAGCCGGCGGAAGATCCGCCGCGTGAACCTCCGGAACGAGACCGTCTTCGGAACCGATTTCAGCTTCGAGGACGTGATTCCGCGAGAGTTCGAGAGCGCCACCTACCGGAGGCTTCCGGACGAGGCCTGCGAAGCGCTCCGTTGCTTCGTCGTCGAAGCGACACCCAAGCCCGATCAGAACTCCGAGTACTCGAAGCTCGTTCTCTCCGTCGAGAAGGCACGCTCGGTTCCGATCCGCATCCGTTACTGGAGCACCTCGGGAGTCGAGGTGAAGGAGCTCGTCTCGCCGGTCGATTCGATCCGCGAGTTCGAAGGGGTCTTTTTGCCGATGCAGGCGACGATGCGGAACCTCGTGCAGGAGACCTACACCGTCGCAACCGTCGATCGCGTGGTTCCCAATCCCGAGCTTGCGCGAACCACCTTCGATCCCCGCAAGCTCGAAGGGCACTGAGTCTCGTGCCGGAGCTCAAGCGCGGCTTCGAACCAGGAGCGCGGGCAGCAACACGAGATCGGTCGCCAGGCAGATCGCCATCGTTGCCGCCGAGAGCAGACCGAACTCGCGAAGCGTGGCGAACCCGGAGAGCGCGACCCCGAGAAAGCCGAGAATCAGCATGAGCGCGGCCACGAGCATCGGCCGGCCGACCCGGCGGCTCGTAATCGCGACGGCCTCGTCGGGAGTCCGCCCGGCCGCACGCTCGTCCCGGTAGCGAACCAGATAGTGGACGGTGTCGTCGATCGCGATTCCGAGCGCCACGCTCGCGATCAAGCTCGTCGGAAGCGAGAGCGGGGCGACTCCCGCTCCGAGCAGACCGAAGAACAGGAGAACCGGAAGCGCATTCGGCGCCATCGCGACGAGGCCGAGCTTGCCGGAACCGAGCAGCGCCGTGAGCAGGACGAGGATCGTGAGCGCTGCGAGGCCGACCGAGCCCGCCTGCCCCCGTGCGATCGAGTCGGCGCTCCGGCCGAGCAGGATCGCGTTGCCCGTGACCGCGATCCGGGTTCCGGGAGCGAAGCGCTCCGCGGAGGCAGTGCTCTCGATCTCCGAAGCGAGCCGCAGGATGGCCGCCGATCCGACCTCTCCGGTGCGGACGACGAGGTTCGTCTTCGCCTGGTCGGGCGTGGCGAGGCGTCCGAGGTCGGCCTTCGGAAGCAGGTGGAGGAGTTCGGCAACCGCCTGCCGGCTCTCGGGAACGCGCTCGGCGGCGGGATCGTCCTCCTCGAGGACGCGGTTCATCGCGCGCAGCGGCCCGACGAGCGAGCTCGTATGGGTGACTCCGGGCAACGCGCGGAGCCTCGCCTCGACCGCCTCGAGCGTCCTCAGCGCAACCGGATCGCGGAAGGCTCCGGGTCCGGGTCCGTCGACGACGAGAAAGAGCGGGACGGCGCCCGCGAGCAGACGGTTCACGGCGGCGAAATCGACCCGGACCGGGGCGCTCTCGTCGAAGTACGAAAGCGTGTCGGTGTCCACCACGACACGCGGCAGCAGCAACACCGCGACGAGCCCGAAGACGCAGGAGATCGCAATCACCGCAGTCGACCGATGGCGTGAGAGCCGCGACGTCGCCTCGAGGATGCGATCGACCGACGCCTCGATCCCACGCGTGATCCGCGGCCTCGGGCGCTCGCCTCGACGCGCAGCGGTTCGCCGGGGGAGTGGCAGGCAGGCGAGCGCGGCGGGTACGAGGGTGAGCGAGAGGAGCGTCACGATCGCCACGCCGAGCACCGAGAACGCCCCGTAATCGAAGACCGAGGGAACGTCGGTCAGCAGGAGCGAGCCGTACCCGATGATCGTCGTCACGCCCGATACCGTCACCGGGAGCAGCACGTGCTCGAGCGTCGTCCGCGCAGCGCTCCTGCAATCTCGGATCGTCTCGACCTCCTCCTCGTGGCGCGCGAGCACGTGGACGCCGTAGACCGATCCGACCACGATCAGGTTCGGTCCGAGGAGCGTCGTCAGGATCGTGAGCGGACGTCCGAGCAGGGAGAGTGCCGCGAACGTCCAGAGCACGGCGACCAGCACGCTTCCGAGCGGAAGGACGACACCCCGGACCGATCCCGTGGAGAACCCGAGCAGCCCGGCCATGAGGAGGATCGCGAGCGGGATCAAGACGCGGAGGTCACGAGCCATCGTGTGGTAGACGTGATGCTTCAGGTGCGGCCGGCCCGCCACGTGGAACGCCACTCCCGGAGCGGATTCCTCGTCGAGGATCGCGGCGATCCGCGAGTCGAGATCCGATGCGATGAGCTCGCCGTCGCTCATCTTGCGGAAGGCGACGTTGAGCGCCGCCGTCGCCCCATCGGAGGAGACGACGCTCTTGCGATAGAGGGGGTCGGCCACGGCGCGGCTTCGAAGCTCGGCGAGCGCCGCCGGATCGTCCGGAACCTCGTCGAGAAAGGGCTTCACCTCGATCCACTCGAACTCGGGACTCCAGCGCATCGAGGTGACGCTCGCGAGGCTCTCGACGGCGCGCACCCCGTCGAGCCTCTCGATCCGTTCCGAGACGCGCCGGATGCGGCGCAGGTTCTCGGGCGTGAAGACGTCCTCCGAGTGCATCGCAATCACGTAGATCTCGTCGTCGCCGAAGTCCCGGACGGCCTCGCGGTAGACCTGCTCGGCCGGATCCCCGGTCGGGAGCATCGGCTCGGTGGAGGGATCGATCGTGATGCGGAGCCCCGGAGGATCGAGGCGCACCAACGCCGCCACCGCGGCGAGACTCACGCACGCGACGAGGGCGAGGACGATCCCGGGGTGCCGCACCACGGAGCCGGGGCGCAGTGCCGCGACGGCGAAGCCGGCTCCGAGGCACAGCGCAGCGCCGACCGTGAAGGGCAGGACCGGCAGCGTGGGGATCGAGGCGTCCAGGAGGCCTCCGGCTCGCGCGCGCACCCGCGCGGCCCCGCATCCTAACCGGCCGCCGGATCGGTGGGACGAAAAGACGCCCCCGTCGGGCGCTTGAGTCGCGGGGCCGACCCCGGCATACTCCCGCCCACGGTCGGGGCGTGGCGCAGTCTGGTAGCGCGCTTCGTTCGGGACGAAGAGGTCGCTGGTTCGAATCCAGTCGCCCCGACCATCTGAAGCCTTCCTGGCATCGCGTTGCGGTGGCGTCCGCGGCGAGCCGCGCTCCGAAAGCTGCCCTGCGCCGACGCAGCGTTCGTCGAGCGGATTCTCCCGCGCACGAGCTGCCGGTGCTCCGCCGCGTGAACGACACTCGCGGGTGACGGCATCTCTTCGGCCATGGCTTCGATTCCACCATCGATTCCTTCGATGTTGCTCGATTGCCGGTCGGCTACGGCTGCGCGCATCGGTGGATTTCTCGATGGCCGTCGTTGACACGGCCTCCGCCGGAGTGCACGATCGTTCGCGTTCGCGCTTCTCGGTCCACTCGCGAGCCCGCACGGAGCAGGCCCGGCCGATCGGCGGACGGTTCGAACCTCCGGAGATCCCCCATGACTCGCGCGGAGCTGGCCTGGGAACTGGCCGACCTCTTCACGGACCTGAAGGTCGATCAGATCAACGAAGTGCTGGCAAAGAACGTCCCCTACGAAACACTCGAGTTCTTCAACGAGTACGGCGAGGACTTCGGCGCTTCGGAGGGGATCGACGACCCGACTCGAAAGCGCTTGCCCAACCTGCTCCTGCTCGGTTACATCCTGCGCGTTCTCGAGGAGCGCTTGCTCCCCGACGGAGAGCCGGGCGACCACTGATGCGCGAGATCCGAACCGACGCGGCGCCGAAGCCCGTCGGCCCCTACTCGCAGGCAATCGTCCACGGCGGCCTGGTCTTCTGCTCCGGACAGATTCCTCTCGCACCGTCGGGCGAGCCCGTGGCGGGGGAGATCGAGGCGCAGACCGAGCGCGTGATCGAGAACCTCGCCGCCGTCCTCGAGGCCGCGGGATCGTCGCTCCGAAACGTACTGCGGACGACCGTCTACTTGGCCGACCTCTCGCATTTCGCGCGCATGAACGCCGTGTACGAGCGTCGTTTCGACGGCAAGCCTCCCCCGGCACGGAGCACGATCCAGGCGGGCGCGCTCCCTCGCGGCCTGCTCGTCGAGATCGACGTGATCGCCGCGCTCGACTGAGGCCGGCGCAGACTCAAGCGCGCGACGCGTCGAACTCGCGCGCGAGCATTCGCAGGTTCACGGCGTTCAGCGTCGCATGTGCGACGATCGGAGCCACGAGGTTGCCGCTCGCTTCGAAGAGTCCGCCGAGCGCAAAGCCCCCCGCGAGCGCGAAGAGCGTCCACGGCCAGAGCTCGCGTCGCGGCACGAAGTGAACGAGCCCGAACGCGGTGCTCGCGACGATGAGACCGAAGTTCGGCTGCAGCAGGCCGCGGAAGAAGGCCTCCTCCCCCACTCCGCTCGCCACCGCGAGCGCCACGCAGTGGCGGAGCTCGAGGGGGCCGAGCAGGGCGCCGAGGGCGCGAGAGAGCCGCTCGCCCGCACGGGTGAAGCGCGTGAGCGCGTGCGAAGCCGCGATCGCGAGTGCTCCCGTGGCGAGTCCGAGCGAAACGTCCGCCGTGAGTCGGATGCCCTCGCGGGCCGCCTCGGGATTCGCGAAGAACAGACTCTCCCCCTGTCCGAGGCTTCGCACGAGCCACGCCGAAAGCCCCAGCAGCGCGTAGAAGCCGAGCGCCGTCCGGACCGGGAACCGGGCCGGGGGCGTCGAGGAAATCGCTTCAGGTCCGATGGGTTCCAAAGCCTTGCCTCCGTCGCGTCGTTGACATCCGGCCCCGCCGCTGGGTAGCCTCGCCCGGGTTCCTGTCCTCCCCGGGGGCAGGCCGGACCCCGCGCCGAGACGGCGACCGGGCGGAGAGCCGCGAGCACCGATGAGCGATCGCATCCCGATGAGCCCGGCCGGCTACGCCAAGCTCGAAGAAGAGCTCCGGCGCCTCAAGTTCGAGGACCGTCCTCGGATCGTGAAGGAGATCGAGATCGCCCGCGCA
>CAJPFO010000011.1 GCA_905339255.1 Myxococcaceae bacterium | reverse complement strand
CCTCGGCGAGGATGCCGCCGAGTCCGAGCACGACACATGGCCCGAACTGCGGATCCTGGACGAGGCCCGCGATCTGCTCGCGTCGTCCCCGGACGAACTCGGCGACGAGCAGCGAGACCGCGCCATCCTCGGGACGGCGGCGGGCGAGGAGATCCTCGGCAGCCGCACGCACGGAGTCCGCGTCGGTCAGCCCGAGCCGGACGAGATCACGCTCGGTCTTGTGCGCGATCGAGTCACCGCAAAGCTTGAGGACGACGGGAAATCCGATCCGCACGGCCTCGCGAACGGCAGCGTCGACGTCGGCGGCGAGCGCTTCTCTTGCGACCGGGATCCCGTAACCGGCGACGAGCTCCTTGGAGGCGTGCTCCGAGAGGGTCCTGCCGGCCGTGCCGGAGCGGGCTCTGCCGGGCACTGCCCGAGCCTAATGACGCTCGCGGGGGGTGGGCTCTTCGTCCTCGACGAGGCCATAGCCGCGCAGGTCATCGAAGGACGCGACCCTCTGGCCGTCCGAGCGCGGCTCTTCGGCGCGACGGTCGCGCTTGATCGCGGCCTTCTCGGCCTTCTTGAGCTCTCGCTGTCGTTTGAGGACCGACGTGCCCTTCTTGCCCATGGTCCGAGGATACCCGACATGGCCCGCGAAGTCACGCGCACGGCTCGCAGCTCGGCCTCGCAACCCCTCGGATCAGCAACCCTTCCAGGCGGGCTTCCGGCGCTCGGCGAAGGCCCTTGCGCCCTCCAGGAGGTCGGCACTCCGGAACATGCGGCCGACCTCCTCGTAGTGTCGCTCGACGGCCCGGCGAAGCCCCGGCTCCTCGAGTCCCTGCATCGCGGCCTGCTTCGTCGCTCGCACGGAGAGCGGCGCACAGTCGAGGATCGTCTGCGCCCAGCGGCGGGCCGCATCGAGGCACTGCTCGTGGTCGACGACTTCGTTCACGAAGCCGAGCCGTTCGCCCTCGCGGGCGTCGACGCGCCGTCCGGTGAGCATGAGCCCCATCGCCCGCTTGAGACCGATCTGCCGGGGCAGCCGATGAACCCCGCCCATCAAGGCCGCGATGCCGACCCGCGGCTCGGGCAACGCGAAGCTCGCCCGCTCGGAGGCGATCACGAGATCGCAGGCGAGCGCGATCTCGAAACCTCCGCCGAGGGCCACGCCGTTCACGGCCGCGATCAGGGGCTTCACGCAATCCCAGCGAGAGGTGAGCCCGCCGAAGCCCTTCGGGAAGGGTTCGAGCGCACCGCCGGCCGCGACGTACTTGAGATCGTTTCCGGCGCAGAACGCTTCGTCGCCGGCACCCGTCACGATCGCGACCCAGAGATCGGGATCCGCCTCGAACTCGTCGAAGACCCGACCGAGCTCGACGTTGGCGGGCGGATGCAGGGCGTTTGCGCGTTCAGGCCGATTGAGGGTGACGACGAGCAGACGCCCCTCGCGCTCGACCCGACAGAACTCGGTCATGGATGCCTCCTGCATGCGAGCCGCGGGCAGGGTAGCCGCGGCGGCCCGCGAGCGACCCGATCACTCCCGGATCGCGGAGAGCACTCGGCCGTCGACCGGATCTCCGGGATCGAGGAGCAGGAGATCGAGAACGGTCGGATGCAGGTCGACCACGCGCGCCGAATCGAGGCGGCGACCGCGCGCGATCCCGGAACCGCGCGCATAGAGCAGCCCCGCGACACCCGGCGTGCCGGGCGGGTAGCCGTTCGAGGCGCCCCGCAAGAAGCCCCCCCAGAAACTCTCGGGAGCGAACCGTGCGAAGTGCCGGGCCCAGGCAGGCAAGATCGCGCCGTCCTCGATGAAGATGGAGGGCCTTGCGGCGAGGACCAGGTCGCCGGCGCGAGGCCCGCTGCCGAGCTTCGCCCACGCCGGCGGCGATGCGGGGCGGAAGACCTCGAGCTGCGGATGCTCGCGAAGACTCCGTTCGGCGCCCTCTACCGCGGCCGGATCGTCGAGGTAGAGGAGCGCGACGCCGCCGCTCGTCTCGGCCTTTGCCGCGATCGAGCGCCGGGCGAGGACGCGGTCGAGATTGAGCATCGTCGTCGCCGGGCGCGCGCCCTCGGCGCTCACGGCGAAGAGCACGAAGCGGTCACGATCGGGGAGCGAGTCGATCGCCGCGAGCACGCTCCCGAGTGCCTCGTCGGCCGCACGCGCCGCCGCTCGCGCGGCTTCGGAGTCGAGGCCGCGAGCACGCACGGCTTCGTCGGGGCCTCGGAACGACGCGAGGATGAGCCGCGGTCGCTCGCGCTCGGCGAGCGCGAGGAGGCGGACGACCTCTTGCGCACGTTCGAGGTCGAGCGGGATCCCGGGCGCGCTCTTCTCGTCGGAGACGTACGTCGCGAGCGCTCCGCGGCTCTTCGAAACCCCGCCGTACCAACCGAGGGCGGCCGTCCGCACGCCCTGCCGCTCGGCCGCCTCGTGCATCCCCTCGCAACCGATCTGCCAGTCGGCGTCCCGCGAGTGGTCGAAGCGCCCGCGCTGCGGATCGCGGAACCGATCCGACACGATCCCGTGTCGCTCCGGCCGGCATCCGGTGGAAAGCGAGAAACCGCCGACGACCGGCAACGTCGGAAAGACCGGATCGAGCGAATGCGTCGACACACCTTCACGTCGCATCCGCTCGAACGCAGGAGCGTCGACCTCTTCGAGCAGCGCAGAAGGCAGGCCCTCGAAGACCAGCACGACGACCGTTCGCGCGGCGTGGTCTCCGAGCGGCGCCAGATCCGCACGCGCCGGCGCTGCATCGAGCGCGAGCACGAGCGCGGACAGCGCCCGGAGCACCCCAAGACCCCGGACGAGCGCGACGGCCGATCGGCTCAGAGCCCGACCTCGATCGACTCGACGGGCGTGAAGCGGACTCGTCCCGAAGCCCCACCGAAGCCTCCGACCGGCGACTTGCGCTGCTGGGGGTCCTTCGGATCGACCTTCGTTCCGAGCGGGGAGGCGAGTTCGGTGCCGTAGTAGAAGACCGCCGCGATCGGGTACTTGCCACCCACCGCAGGCGCCTCGAGCCGGAAGACGACTTCGGCGCTCGGATACGAGTCGTTCGCTGGATCCGAGGAGATCCCCTCGATGTTCACGTACGAGAGGTTGCGGCCGAGCGCCTCGGGGCGCTTCTCGAGCCACTTCGTCTGCAGCTTTGCGCCGGGTCCGCGGATCACCGGTGCCGCCACGACGCGCCAGCCCGCCGATGGCGCCGAGCGCGCATACCAGCGCTGGTCGGCGTCGACGAGCCCGACGCCGGCAACGGGCCCACCGCCGCCCTTCACCGTCACCGTCACGTCGAACTCCTGCCCCGGCGCCACTTTGGCGGGCGCCGCGATCTCGACGGTCGATTCGCGATCGAGCTTCTCGACGAGATCGGCGAGAAGGCTCCGATCGGTCTCCGCCATCGTCGCGTAGGGCGTGTTCGGCGCGCCCGAGCGCAGCGGCGCCAGATGCTTGTTCGCCGCGAGCTCGCGCGTCGCACGATCGGGAGGCGCACCGGCCAGGCTCGAGACGTCGACCGAGGCATGACACGAGGCGCAAAACGGTGCCACGTCCGTCTGGTAGTCGGGCGTCCCGCCCGGATAGGCCGCTGCGGTCGACGCGGCGAGCATGAGCACGGCGAGCGAACTCCGGAACATCGTCCTCCTCCCTCCGAGAACTCGCAATGAAGGCGTGCGCATGGCGGACGAGACCGCACCGGCGCGAGAGGGTTCCCCCGTCAGGTACCAGAAAGCATGCTCTACCGCGAGCGCTGCGCTGCGCACGCGACCGAGGAGACTCGTCCCGCCGTGGCCGTCGATGCAAGAGAAGGCAGCGGCGCGACGCCCGCGGCGTCGGTGCGGGTTCCGGGTCGGACGTCTAGACTCGGCCCCAAATCGAGGCAGGAGGCGCGCATGGAACTCTCACGCATCGGAAAGCTCGGGGTCTGGACCTGGCTCGACACGCTTTCGGGAACGGAGGCTGCTGCGGTGGCGCAGCGGATCGAGGCGCTCGGCTACTCGATGCTCTGGATCCCCGAGGCCGTCGGGCGCGACCCCTTCAGCCTGATCTCCTTCCTCGCTCCACAGACGAAGCAGCTCGTCTTCGCAACCGGGATCGCGAACCTCTATGCGCGCGATGCGATGACGATGAACACGTTGCGTCTCACCCTCGGCGACCTCACGGGGGGAAGGTTCGTTCTCGGAATCGGAGTCTCCCACGCGCACCTCGTGACGGGAGTCCGAGGACACGAGTACGGGAAGCCGGTCTCGACGATGCGCACCTACCTCGAGGCGATGTCGAAGGGTCTCTACATGGCGCCGAAGCCGACGAGCGAGCCGCCGATCGTGCTGGCCGCACTTCGACCGAAGATGCTCGGGCTCGCGAAGGAGCGGGCCGCGGGCGCGCATCCCTACTTCGTTCCCCCCGAGCACACGGCAAAGGCGCGCGAGGTTCTCGGCGCCTCGGCGTGGCTCGCTCCCGAGCAGATGGTCCTGCGCGAGACCGATCCGTCGAAGGCGCGAGCCGTCGCACGCGCGACCATGCGGATCTACGCCGGACTTCCGAACTACCAGAACAACCTGCGCTGGCTCGGCTACGGCGACGAGGACTTCGAAGGAGGCGGAAGCGACCGGCTGGTCGACGCGATCGTCGCCTGGGGAAGCGACGCCGTGATCGAGGCACGCGTGAAGGCACATCTCGATGCCGGCGCGAACCACGTCTGCATCCAACCGCTCCGGCCCGACGGGAAGCCGGGACCCGACCTGGAGGCGCTCGAGGCGCTCGCTCCGGGCCGGAGGGCGTGAACGCGCGCACGCGGAAGTTCTGGGGTTGGGGCGTCGAGGGCGAGGGACCGACGGCCGAGCAGGTGCGGGGGATCGGGGCGCTCCTCTCGGCACGCTTCGGCCAGCCGCTCGAAGCGATCGATCCGCCGCGAATCGAGGACGTTCGGCTTCGAGCGCCGCGCATCCGGCCGCCTCCGGCGCTCGCACCGCTCTGCTCGCAGACGCCGCTCGACCGCGCCTCGCACACCTATGGCAAGTCGTACCGCGACATCGTCCGCGCGGTCGCGCGCGAGTTTCCGGAGCCTCCCGACTTCGTCGCGAGGCCGCGCGACGAAAGTGACGCCGCGCGCATGCTCGACTGGTGTAGCGAGGCCTCCGTCGCCGTCGTCCCCTACGGTGGCGGATCGAGCGTCGTGGGAGGCGTCGAATGCGCCGTCGGCGAGGGCTACCGCGGCGTCGTCTCGCTCGACCTCGCTCGCCTCGATCGCGTCCTCGAGGTCGACCGTCACTCGCGCGCTGCGAGGATCCAGGCGGGGATCTTCGGCCCGGCCCTCGAAGCAGCGCTTCGGCCGCACGGTCTCACGCTCCGACACTTCCCCCAGTCGTTCGAGTTCTCGTCGCTCGGCGGCTGGATCGCGACGCGTTCGGGGGGGCACTACGCGACCCTCTACACGCACATCGACGAGTTCGTCGAATCGCTTCGCGTGATCACACCGAGCGGCGCGATCGAGACGAGGAGGCTTCCGGGGTCGGGAGCCGGGCCGAGCCCCGAGCGTCTTTTCATCGGATCCGAAGGAATCCTCGGTGTCGTGACCGAGGCGTGGATGCGACTCGTCGATCGTCCCGTCTTCCGCGCGCAGACTTCCGTACGATTCGGGGGGGACGACGCGTTCTCCCGCGGTGCGGAAGCGGTCCGGAGGGTCGTGCAATCGGGGCTCGCACCTTCGAACTGCAGGCTCCTCGATCCGGCCGAGGCGGAGCAATCCGGCGCGTCGTCGTCGGGCGAGGTGTTCCTCGTCCTCGGCTTCGAGTCGGCCGATCACCCGCTCGAAGCGTGGATGACGCGGGCGCTCGAGCACTGCGCGGAAGCAGGTGGGCTCGTCTCCGAAGGCGCGTCGTCGACC
>CAJPFO010000010.1 GCA_905339255.1 Myxococcaceae bacterium | reverse complement strand
CGACGACCACGACGGTATTGCCGCCGTCGCGGATTCGACGCAGCACGCCGAGGAGTCTCGCGACGTCTCGCGCATGCAGGCCGATCGAAGGCTCGTCGAGAACGTAGAGCGCGGCAGTGAGGGTGCCGCCGAGCGCCGTCGCGAGCTGGATCCGTTGCGCTTCGCCACCCGAGAGCGTCCGCACCTGCCGATCGAGCGTGAGGTAGCCGAGCCCGACGTCGAGCGCCGTCGCCACGCGTGCCACGAGCGCCTCGAGCCGCCGCGCCGCCCGCGCCCGCTCGGGAGCCTCGAGATCGCGTTCGAGCGCTTCGAGCCAGCGAGCGAGCTCGGCGATTCCGAGCCGCGACACCTCGCCGAGATGGCGGCCGGCGACGTGGACGGCTCGCGCCTCGGCCCGAAGCCGCATCCCGCCGCAAGCACCGCACGGGTCGTAGCGGCGGTAGCGCGCGAGGAGCACGCGGTTCTGCACCTTGTAGCGGCGCTCTTCGAGGTACTCGAAGAAGCCGCGTACGCCGTACCAATCCCCGCCATCGCCCTCGAGGACGAGCTCGCGGTGCTCGCTCGAGAGCGCGGAGAAAGGTCGGTCCGTCGGGACTCCGAGCCGGCGGCACGCGCGCACGAGGTCGCGCTGACAGGACTTTCCCGACGGGGAGTTGAAGACGACGATCGGAGCCTGCGCGATCGTCCTCGAGGGATCGGGGACCACGCGTTCCCAATCGATCCCCGGAATCCTCCCGAAACCCTGGCAGGGCTCGCACGCCCCGAGTGGGCTGTTGAAGGAAAAGAGCGCGGGGACCGGAGTCGCGAAGACACGGCCACAACCGTCACAGGCGAAGCCCTCGCGGTAGATCGCGCGATCTCCGTGCTCGGGCACCACGACGGCGCGCCCGCCGCCGCGCAGGAATCCGGTCGCGAGCGCTTCGGCGAGGCGCCCCCGCGCGGTGTCGTCGACACGGAATCGATCGACGAGCAGGAGCGATTCCGCCCGAAGCGCCGAGAAGGCCCGCACGCCGAGCTCGGAGAGATCGATCGCCCGACCCTCGGGATCGAGAAGACGCCCGAAGCCCTCGCGGAGCAGCCGCTCGCGGAGCGCGGTCGCCCTCTCGCGTTTCGCCGTCGGAAGCGGCGCGCCGATCGAGATGCGTTCGCCCGCATGACGCGAACCGATGCGTTCGGCGACGGCGTCGATCGTTCCTGGTTCGACGCGCCGATCGCAGTCGGGGCAGCGGGTCTCGCCGACCGCCGCGTAGAGGAGACGCAGATGATCGAGGATCTCGGTCGCCGTCCCGATCGTCGAGCGCGCGTTCGTCACGCGGTTTCGCTGCTCGATCGCGATCGCCGGAGGAAGGTACGAGATCGAGTCGACTTCGGGCCTCGGGAGCCGCTCGAGGAACTGTCGTGCATACGTCGAAAGCGACTGGACGTAGCGCCGCTGCCCCTCGGCGTAGAGCGTGTCGAAGGCGAGCGTCGACTTGCCCGACCCCGAGACTCCCGTCACCACGGTGAGCGCGCGAAGCGGCACGCTGCAGTCGACGCCACGGAGGTTGTGCGAGCGGGCACCGGAGATGCGGATCTCGGTCACCGGCGCGACGGCGGGCGGCCGGGGCGTCACGCGCGGCGTCGGAACAGGCTCTGCAGCCGCAGCACGTGCGAGGAGTCGCCCTCGATCCTGACCCGCCCCTGCATGTGGAGGAGTTCGCCGTTGGCGCGGCCGGAAAGCACGTCGAGGAAATCGCCCGCGTCGATCCGAACGCGCGCCGTCGCGTTGGGAGCCGCCGCCGGCGAGAGCTCGAGCGTTCCGTCGTCGACGTGGAGCGTGAGCGGTCCGCCTCCCGCTCCGGCGAGGTCCAGTTCGACGATCGACTGCACACCCCGCGCGCTCGAGGCATCGAAGTGCTTCTCGAGCCAGGCGGCGGCAGCCTCGCGGCGATCCATCGCTTCCGCTCCCCTCACGTTCCCTCGCCGCGCTCGCCCCGCGAAGACTCCGCAGACCCGACACCGCAGCGCGCGGGGGCGATGCCCGACCGGATGCGCGTGGGCGCGGACGGGCGATCAGCCGAGCGGGTCCATGTCGTCGACGATGAGCGTGATCGTGATGTGGTTCCCGGTCTCGCTCTGGCTCATGTGCAATACGCGAACCTCGTTCGCGCTCAGGAACTTGTTCAGGTCTTCTTCGACCTCTTTCACCAATCCGCGGACCACGACGCAACGGAGCGGCATGTTTCACGACTCCTGGCGCGTCGCCTGACGCTCCGCATCGGCCGCGAAGCGGAGCTTGCCCTGCTCTCGAGCGGCCTCTGCCGCGGCGCGCCAATCCGCAGCCGAGGGCGCTTCTCCCAGCAGCGCCGCCGTCTGGCGCATGAGGAAGACGTCGCCATCGAGCTTCGCCTGCTCGGCGATCGCGCGCAAGCGGTCGACGGCCCCGGCCTTCTGGAGGAAGACGAGCGCCTCGACGACCCGCTCCTGCTCGAGGTAGGCCTCCGCGAGACGGAGCGCCTGCGCCGGCGCGAGCGATTTCTCGACGAGATGCCGCCGCGCGAGCGCGTCGGGGAGCTTGGCCTTTGCCATCGTCAGTACCTCGGAACGGAGGGGTCGATCGCGAGCGACCAGGCGTCGATCCCGCCCTTCAGATTCTCGACCCGGGTGAAGCCACGCTGCGCGAGAAGCTCGACCGCACGGGCACTGCGCCCGCCGTGGTGGCAGTGGACGACGATCGGCCGGTCTTTCCAGGCCGCGAGTTCGTCGAGTCGCGAGGCGAGCGCGCCGAGCGGGACGAGCAGCGCGCCCTCGATCGATGCGATCGCGTACTCCTGCGGCTCCCGGACGTCGACGAGCAGCAGCTCCTCCCCGCCTCGTCGCCGTTTCTCCAGCTCCTCGACGGTCGTCTCGGGCAGCATCGTCTCCATTTCTCCCGTGCACAGCGCCTCGGCCTCGCGGAGATCGCGGATCGTCGCGCGCTCGCCGCAGGCCGGGCAATCGGGATCCTTCGGTAGCACGAACTCGGCCACGCGCAGGCCGAGCGCATCGTAGTGGACGAGGCGACCGACGAGTGGCTCACCGAGCCCCGCCACGAGCTTGAGCGCCTCCGTCGCCTGGACGAGTCCGACGAGCCCCGGGAGCACGCCGAGAACGCCCGCCTCGGAGCAGCTCGGCGCCTCGCCGGGCCCCGGAGGCTGCGCGTGCAGACATCGATAACACGGGCCGCGGCGCGAATCGAAGACCGACGCCTGTCCGTCGAAGCGGAAGATCGCTCCGTAGACGAGCGGCTTGCCGAGCAGCACACAGGCGTCGTTCAGCAGGTAGCGCGTCGGGAAGTTGTCGCTTCCGTCGACCACGACGTCGTAGCGCGAGACGAGTTCGAGCGCGTTTGCCGCCGTGACGCGTTCGGCGAAGGGCTCGAGCACGACGTCGGGGTTGATCGCGCGGAGGCGCTCGCAAGCGACCTCGACCTTGGGTCGCCCCACGTCGGCGGGGCCATAGAGGATCTGCCGCTGCAGGTTCGAGAGCTCGACGCGATCGCCGTCTGCGAGGCCGAGCGTCCCGACGCCCGCGGCCACGAGGTACTGCGACGCCGGACAACCGAGACCTCCGGCGCCGACCACGAGGACGCGCGCCTCGAGAAGCCGCAGCTGCCCCTCCTCGCCGAAGCCGGGCAGGAGCAGATGGCGGTGGTAGCGGGCGCGCTCCGCCGCGCCGAGCGTGCGCCTCTCGGAGCTCATGGCTGGAGGCTATCCCGGCGCGACGGGCCCGACCACGGCAAGGCCCGAAGCGAAACGGGCCTCCCGGCCCTGGCCGGGAGGCCCGCATCGAGCTCCGTCCGTCGGCTCAATCGTCGACGGCGGCGTCGGCCGGCTTGTCCTTCACGACGACCTTGTACGCCTTGCGCGGCTTTTCGAGCATCTTCGACGCCACGGCGACCCAATCGCCCTTCTTCACGGCGTCCCATGCGGTCACCTTGCCCTCCACCGTGGTCTCGCCCGTCTTCTCGAACGTGATCTTGTCGCCCTTCTTGTTGTCGACGATGATCTTCGATTCGTTGATCGAGCTCACCTCTCCCTCGAAGTCGCGAAGCTGAGCAGACGCGATTCCGGGCGCGAGCCACGAGGCCGCGACCAGCAGGGACACCGCGACCGCAGCGATTCGGGTGGTCTTCAACATCCTACGAACCTCCTACGATGATGAGCGCACATCCATCCCGGGCGCTCAACGGTGAGGACGCCCCGCGGCCCGATGAACCGGTCCGCCGTCCAGTGGTGCCGGAGGTGGGACTCGAACCCACACGACCACGAGGGCCGGGGCCTTTTGAGGGCCCTGCGTATACCGATTTCGCCACTCCGGCTCGAGCGGCGAAATCTAACACGCGAGCGTGGCCCGTGGTGTCCCCCCCGGTTCATGCCCTTGCGTTGCCGCTTTGACAGCCCGGGTTCCCATCGGTAGCTTCGGCCACCCGTGGGGCTGTAGCTCAGCTGGGAGAGCACAAGGCTGGCAGTCTTGGGGTCGGGGGTTCGATTCCCCCCAGCTCCACCACGGATTCCGAGGGGTTGGCGCGCCGCGTCAGCCCCTCGTCCGTTTCTTGCTCAGCCCCTCGTCCGTTTCTCGGGATGGGCCGCTGCCGTCACGACCCGGCGCGGTCGACGCCGAGGCCCCGCAAGAGCGCCGCTTCGAGCCCGGTGAGATCGTCCCCCGTGCTCTTCGCGAGCGCACGCTCGAAGCTCCGGCTGCGGACGAGGCTGCGGAATAGATCGCGAAGCGTCCGCTCGCCGCGCTCTCGCGCGAGAAATGCGACGAACGCTCGCGACTCGAGGTATGCGAGCGCTGCGCTCCTCGGATCGAGGCCCGCGAAGCTCGGAACGAGGAGCGCGTGGAGCGGGATCCACTCGCCGCCGCGACCTGCGCTCGCGAGGAACTCGCCCTCTCCGGGATCGAAGATCGGCTCTCCGAGCGCACGACGCGCGAACCACTCGGCCAGGCCTTCGTTCCAGAGCGCCGGCAGCGCGAGCGAAGGCGCCGCCGACTCGAGCGCCGCGTGCACGTACTCGTGATGGAGCACGCGCGCGAGATCGGACGAAAGACGCGTGTCTCCGCGAATGCGGATGCTTCCCGCGTAGAAGCCCGCGACGGGGAACGTCGTGAGGCCCCCGTAGCGCGAATCGAAGACCGCCGGATCGTAGATCGTGACGAGCACGCGCTGGCGGGGCTCGACTCCGAGCAGATCGCGGAGCGCATCGTGCGCCGACTCGAGCGATGCGAGCACTTCGCGCTCGAACTGGTTCGAGCCGCGCCAACCCGTGCGATGCCCGAGGTCGACGTCCTGGTACAGGATGAAGTTCTCGGAGCTTCGCCGCTCGAAGCGGCCATCGGCTCCCGGCCCCCGCGCCGGGGCGGGCGATGCGATCCCGAGCGCGAACGCGGCGAGGGTCGCAGCGACGAGGCGGCCAGCGGTCGTCATGGCGCGAGTATCGGTCGTCGCCGGATCCCTGCCGACCCCGCCGGCTGCCGGCGTGCCAGGGCGCCCCGAGGGGAAGGCCCTGCCCGCCCGCCCCCGGTCGCCACCGATCCAGCCTCGCATGAGGTCCTCGAGTGGCGTCGGGTCCCGGCGTGCCTCGCCCGCTGTGACGGGCGCGCGGAACCTCTACCTTGGCCTTCCGCGGCGGGGGGAACGTGACCGAAGGCGAGGCCAGGGAGGTTCTGCTCGTCCGCGCGCTCGAGGAGGAGGCGCCCGAGAGCCTCTCGCCCGAGCTGCGGGCGCAGGCGCGTCTGGCCGCCGGCGATCCCACCGACCTCGCGGGCTTCGTTGCGAGACGCGCGCGCTTCATCGTCGAACGGCTTCCGGCCGCGCGACGCTCGCTCGCGAGCGTCGCCCTTCCGCCGGTCGATCTCGTCCTCGCCCTGCTCGCGATCGCCTTCGTGCTCGCCGCCGTGAGCAACGGCCTTTCGATCGGCGGCCGGATCCACCTGCTCGCGAACCCCGTGACGGGGCTCCTGCTCTGGAACGCGCTCGTCTACCTCGCGCTCACGATCGCATGGCTTCGCCGTCGCTCGCGAAAAGGCGCTGCCGCGCGAGCTCCGCGAAGCGGATGGCTGCATCCGCTCCTCGCCGTGATCGGTCGCGCGAGCGTTCGCGTGGCGAGCCTTCGCGGGCTTCGCGGGAGCGATCCGAGCGAGACCGCACGAGTCAAGCTCCGCTTCACGACCGACCTCGCGAGCGCATGCGCCCCGCT
>CAJPFO010000009.1 GCA_905339255.1 Myxococcaceae bacterium | reverse complement strand
CCGGGGATGTCGATCTTCTCCTGAACCAGGAGTTCCTGGGAAAGCTGTTTGGCCACCGCGGGATTGCCGCTCGCGGTGTCGCGGTAGATGATCTCGATCTTGCGGCCGTTCACCGTGTCGCCGTTCAGCGACAGCCAGGCATCGATGCCCTGCTTCCACTGCTCTCCGTTCATCGCGGAGGCGCCGCTGAAAGGCCCGACGATGCCGAACTTCACCACAGATTGCGCGGCGGCCGGAACAGCGATCACCACCGCTGCGGCCAGCGCCGTCACCGCCCCGGCCAGACGGCCGAGCATTCCCAACTTAAACATGACGTCTATCCTCCCGAGCCGTTGGCCAGTTTGAGCTGAAAGGGTGCGAACACCCGTCGACCGGCACCCCAGAGCCTCGCCCTGGCGCCGCGACCGACGCGAAAAGCCGCGTGTCCACCCCATTTCCTCCCGTATTCAGTTTTCTTCCATGGAAGAAGAAATGTCAATGGCGCAACGCCATGGCGGGCTGCGCCGCCGCCTCGTAGCCGGGCAGTCGCGCCAGTTCGGCGAGCTGCGCCGTCGCATCGGCGGTGCTCCAGTCGTGCTCGAGTTCGACGAGGCCGCCGAAGCCCATCCGCCGCGCCAGCGCGATTAGACCGGGGATGTCGATCTCGCCCGTGCCGGCCTCGCGGCGCCCGGGATGATCGGCGATCTGGAGCAGGACGATGTCGTTGAAATTCTCCACGAAACTGCGCCCGACGCTGCGGTTCTCGGCATGCACGTGGAAGGTGTCGAAGACGATCCCCGCCTTGCCGCTGTCGATGCGCCGGACGACCTGCCGGGCGGTGTCGAGGTCGGCGATCAGCATGTCGGGGAGGACGCGCATCGGCTCGAGGCCGATACGGATGTCGCGCCGGCTGGCGAGTTCTGCGGTCCAGCGGAGATTCTCGGCGAACGTGTCGATCTGCTCCGCCAGAGGGCGGGCCGGGTCGCGCTTCGGAAGCACCACGATGACCTCCGACGACAGGAGCTCGGCGACGTGGATCGCGTGGAGCGTGACCAGCCGCTGCTGCTCGCGGGAGTCCTTGTCCGCGCTGACCCACATCGGCAGGCTGAGATGCTCGCGCTTCGCTGCGACGACGCAGCCGCCATCGAGGCCGGCGAGCTGAATCTGGGAGGCGATGCGGTTCAACTGGCGCTCGTCGCGCTCCAGCGCCCAGGCGTCCTGCACCGCCGCGAAGCCCATGGCGGCGGCGGCCTTCACCTGCTCCACCGGATCTTCGTAGGAGACGATGTCGCGGAGCAGGCCCGTTCCGCCGGGCCGGAAACCGATATGCGTGGCGTAGCGCAGACCCGCACCCTCGAGGGGGCCGGAACGCTCGACCGTCAGTTGTTTCGCCATTGCTCAGTCGCCGTGATGGTTCGCGTGTAGCCGGAGAGTTGCAGGTAGTCGACGGGCGCGGCGACGGGCGGCTTCTCCGCCGACCGTGCCGTCTTGAGCAGACTCCGGTAGAGCGCCGCGATACCGACGTCGGCGCCGGTG
>CAJPFO010000008.1 GCA_905339255.1 Myxococcaceae bacterium | reverse complement strand
AGCGCCCTTTTTCGTGTCTGGAATCCTAAGCTTAGAATCCATGCGGCGCAAGGGGTATGGGGTGCAAGCCTTCCGAGCGCCCGCAAGGGCCGACCAGGTGCGCCAGGCCGTGCCTTAACGGCTCATTCCCCGGTCCCGGCTGTTTTCCCGGCGCTGCTCGATCATGGCGGCGATGGCCGCGGACTGCCCGGGGTCGCGCATCCACGCGGCCAGGGCGCGTTCCTGCTGTTCCTTCGGTCGGCTGTTGTAGTCGTCGATGATCTCCCGCAACCGCTCGGGCGTGGCTTGCCACTTCCTGCTGCTGTCGGTGAAGCCGTGGGCCTTCATGGCCCGTCTTGCGGCCAGCCCCCGAAACTCGCGGGCCAGCTCGGCGCGGGCCTGTTCTTGCCTCTTTTCTCCCAGTTCCACGGCCTGTTTCATCAATTCCGCGTTCTTTTTTTCCCGTTCTGCGGCCTTGTGGGCGTCCACCCGCCGCATAAACTCAGGGTTTGTCCGCTCCAGCCCGCGCTTTGCCAAGGCATACGGGTCGTTGTCGTAGGCCAGTCGGGCGAGGTCGCTGCGGGCCTTTCCGAGCCGATCCTTGAGCCTTTCGGCCTGTTCCTTGATCCTCTCGGCCTGCCGCTGGACTTTCCGCCATTGGCCCCAGGCGGTTTCATGGCCTTTCCGCTTGAGGCTGGCCAGCAGGCCAGTAGGCGGCAGGGGTTCGGCTTCCCGTAGTTTCCGCTCCGCCTTGGCCCGCCGGTCGCGCCGGTCGGCGGCTTTTCGGGCTAGCCGGTCAAGCTTCGCAAGCCTCGCCTTCAGTTTCTGCGCCATGGCGTCCTGAATGATGTCAAACGCCTTGGCCTGCTCCTCGACGGGCATGGCATCCAGATCCTGTCTTGTCCGTTCGTTGCGTTCGGCGGCGGCTTGGCGGCGCGTTGGGGGCTTGCTTTCCTCGGTGGCCGCTTGGCGTTCCTCGGTCGGCCTTGCCTTGAACCGGGAGGACTGGACGGCGGGGCCGGTGCGCTCCGTCGAACCCTTCGGGGGCCGCTCGGCCTCGCGCTGGCGTTCCTCCCGTGCGTGGATCGCGCCGGCCAGGTCGCCGGTTAGGTCGAGGATGGCGCGGTCGGCCTCGGCAAGCTCGTGCTCGATCCGGCTCGTTTCGCGGGCCGCGGACTGGCGGGCCTCGGCTTCCTCGGCCATGCGCTCGGCAACGTTGCTGGATGCCCCCCGCCGCGCCATCCCGGCCACGGCTGGCCCCATGTGCCGGGTCGGTGGCCGGTCGATGCCTTGGGCCTCTAGGCTGCGGTGGTCGATGCGCTCGGCGCTGCCCGCCTGTCCGAGTGCGCCGTTCGCCATGTCGGCCCAGGTCTGCCTGAGCTTGTCGATTTCGTTGGCGGTGCCGGCCCCGCCGCCCATGGTGTGGGCCACCAGGTCAAGCGCCCGCGCCTTGTTGCCGA
>CAJPFO010000007.1 GCA_905339255.1 Myxococcaceae bacterium | reverse complement strand
TTTTTCGCATCCCGGCCAGCCGCTCTGCGTGTACGTTCCGCCCGTGCGAACGACCGCCGCCGCCGCGATCCTGATCGCCGACGATGCCGCCCTGCTGCGGCGCTTCATGCGTCGGGTTCTCGAGGCCGAGGGCCATCGGGTCCATGAGGCTGCCGACGGCGAGCAAACGCTCGGGGCGCTGCGCCTCGATCGCGCCGGGATCGGGGTCGTCGTTCTCGACCTCGGGATGCCCCCCTACGGAGCCCTCGAGCACGTGAAGCGCGTGCTCGAGCTCCGGCCCGACGGTCGCCTCGTGGTGACGAGCGGGCTTCCGCCCGATCCCGAGGTCTGTGCCCTGTTGCGCCGCCGTCGCGTCGCGTTCCTGCAGAAGCCCTTCGCTGCCGAGGCACTCTCTCGCGCCGTTTCCGGGGACGCTTCGGCCGGGGGATCGCGCTGATGGCGTCGATCCTCGTGGTCGGAGGCGGCATCGCGGGGCTCGCGGCGGCGCATCGCCTGCAGCAGCTCGGACATCGGGCGACCGTGCTCGAGCGCGAGCCCGTCGCGGGGGGGCGGATGCGGAGCGAGCGGATCGGCGAGTTCATCGTCGATCGCGGCGCGCAGTTCATCGCGAGTGGTTACCGCAACCTGCGTCGCGTGGCGGGCGAGGTCGGGCTCGGTCCGGCGATCCGTCCGCTCGCACGGACGCACAACGCGATGCTCCGTTCCGGTCGGCTCGAAGCGGGCAACTACGACTCGCCGCTCGCCTTCTTGCGCTCGCGCCTGCTCTCGACGCGCGCGAAACTCAGGCTGCCTCGGATCCTGCTCGAACTCCTCCGGCATCGCGCGATCCTCGATCCGCTCCACCCGGAACGCGCAGCGGTGATCGACCGCGAGGACGTGCCGTCCTTCGTCCGTCGTCTCGCGGGCGACGAGAATCTCGAGTACCTGCTCGGGCCGGCCCTTTCCTCGACCTTCGACAGCGATCCCGAAGACCTCTCGGCCGCGTTCCTGCTGCTCGCGCTCCGCTTCGTGATGGGGGGCTTCGGGCTCGAGTGCTTCGAGGGAGGGATCGGCCGGCTCGGCGAGACGCTCGCTTCGCGACTCGACGTCCGGACCTCGTGCGACGTGGTTTCGGTCGAGACCGGAGCGTGGGGCGCACGCGTTCGTCATCGCGAAGGGGGGGGCGATCGCGAGGCGGTCGCAGATGCCGCGATCGTCGCCGTCCCGGGGCCGCTCGCGCCGGCGATCTGTCCGCGCCTCACGGACGCCGAGCGAGAATTTCTCGAGGCCGTCCATTACGTGCGGGGCATCGTGGTCTTCTTGCTTCTCGATCGCGCACCGCAGACGCTCCCGTACTACGGCGTCGCGTTCCCGCGACCCGAAGGAATCGACCTCTACGGCCTCGCGGTCGATCACCACAAGCCTGGCGTCTGTCCGCCGGGCGCGGGCCTCTTGAACGCGGCGCTCACGGCGCGTGCGGCGGCGCGGCTCTGGGATTCGAGCGACGACGCGATCGCAGGGCACGTCCTCGACGAACTCGCCCGCACCCCCGTCGGTCGTCTCGAGCCGCACGGGACGGCGGTGCACCGCTGGGATCCGATGCTTCCGCAGTTCCGCGCCGGATACCTCCCGCGGCTCGCAGCCTTCCTCGCGCGTCGCGAGCGTTCGCCGCGTCTCGCCTTCGCGGGCGACTACTTGGTCGGCCCCTACACCGAGTGCGCGCTCACGAGCGGGCTTCGAGCGGCGGGAGAAGTCGTCGCGTCGCTCGCGCGCTGATCGAAGGGGTGAAGGACGCAGGCGCCCGCCCGGAGGTCGACCCGAGACGGGTCGGGTCGGTCTCCTAGAGGAGCTTTCGGATCAGCGTCGTCTTCCACTTCGTGTAGGGCGGGTAGGCGATCTTGGGATCGATCGCGGTCGATTTCGAGACCACCGCCCTGCGATGGCTGAAGCACTCGAAGCTGTCGCGGCCGTGGTAGGCGCCCATTCCGGAGGGGCCGACGCCTCCGAAGGGAAGCCCCGGATTGGCGATGTGCCAGATCGTGGCGTTCACGCAGGCTCCCCCCGACGTGGTCCTCGAGATCACCGCCTCTTCGGTCTCCCGGCGCTTCGTGAAGACGTAGAGCGCGAGGGGCTTCGGTCGCGCGTTCACGAACGAGATCGCCGAGTCGATGTCCGGAACCGTGAGCACGGGGAGGATCGGGCCGAAGATCTCGTCCCGCATCACCGGCGAATCCGGCGAAACGCTTCGCAGGATCGTCGGTGCGAGGTAGCAATCGACTTCGTCGACCTGCCCACCGACCACGACTTCGCCGCTCCCGAGGAGGCCGGCGAGGCGCTCGAGATGCCGCTCGTTGATGACGCGCCCGAAATCGGGAGTCCGCTGCGGGTCCTCGCCGTAGAACTCGCGAAGCGTCGCCTTCATCGCGTCGAGCAGGTCCTTCTCGCGGGACTCGTGGACCAGCACGTAGTCGGGTGCGATGCAGGTCTGTCCGGCATTCAGGAACTTGCCCCAGACGATGCGGCGGGCGGCGACGGCCAGGTCGACCTCGGAGTCGACGATGCAGGGGCTCTTGCCGCCGAGCTCGAGGGTGACCGGCGTCAGATGCTTCGCAGCGGCCTCCATCACGACCTTCGCCACATGACCGTTTCCGGTGTAGAGGATGTGGTCGAAGCGCTCGCGAAGCAGCGCGGTCGTCTCGTCGACGCCGCCCTCGATCACCGCGAAGCACTCGGGGTCGAGATAGCGGGGGAGGAGCCTGCCGAGCGCCGCCGAAGTGTGCGCGCTCACCTCGGAGGGCTTGAGCACCGCGCAGTTGCCTGCGGCGATCGCGCCGACGAGCGGCGAGAGCATGAGTTGGACCGGATAGTTCCAGGGCGCGATGATCAGCACGACGCCGAGCGGTTCGCGGACGATCCGCGCCGTCGCGGGCTGCTGGTTGAGAGGCGTCGAGACGCGCTCGGGCTTCATCCAGCGCGAGAGCTTCTTCGCGGCGAGGTCGACCTCGGCCACGGTCACGGTCACGTCGGTGATCCAGCCCTCGATCTCGGGGCGGCCGAGGTCCGCGTGGATCGCGTCGACGAGCTCCTGTCCGTGCGTCGTGAGGAGCCGCTTCAGTTGCTGGAGCTGCTCGCGTCGCCAGGCCTCGGGCCGCGTCCGGCCCGAGTCGAAGGCCGTTCGCAGTCGCTTCACCTGGTCGGGGATCGTCGAGACGTCGGTGCGGGGGATGGCGGCCGGGGCCGAACGGGTCATGGGGGCCTCCTCGGGCTGGCTGGGCGCGGTTCGGGAACCCTAAGCCCCTGCCGGGGCTCGCGCCAGCCGGTCGAGGCGATCGGCGGCGAGCGTCTCGGCCTCCGCCACCATCGCTTCGAGGAGCGCGAGCCCTCCGTCCCAGAAGCCGGGATCCGCGATCTCGAGCCCCACGCGGCGCAGCAGCGCCGGGGGCGAATCCGAGCCGCCGGCGCGGAGCAGCTCGAGGTAACGGGGCACGAAGCTCGGGCCCTCCTCGTCGTGGCGACGGAGCAGCGCGAGCACCAGGAGCTCGCCGAAGGCGTAGGCGTAACAGTAGAAGGGCGAGTGCACGAAATGCGGGATGTAGAGCCACCACCAGCCGTAGTCTTCGCGCAGGTGGATCGAGTCGCCGAACATCGGCCGGTTGGCGTCGAGCCAGAGGGCGTTCACGCGCTCGACGTCGAGCTCGCCTTCGCTTCGCCGCGCGGCGTGCGCCGCCTGCTCGAAGCGCGTCATCGCGACCTGTCGGAAGACGGTCGCGAACGCGTCCTCGAGCTTCCCGCAGAGGAGCGCGAGCCGCACGGCCGGATCCCGCTCTTCGCGAAGCAGCCTGCGGAAGACGAGCATCTCGCCGAAGACGCTCGCCGTCTCGGCAGTGGTGAGCGGGGTGTCCTGCTCGAAGAGGCCCTGCACGGCGGCGAGCGATTGGTGGACACCGTGTCCGAGCTCGTGCGCGACGGTCATGACGTCGCGCAGGTTCCCCGTGAAGTTCGTGAGCACGTAGGGATGGACGGAGGGGACGGTCGACGCGCTGAACGCGCCGCCTCGCTTGCCAGGACGGAGCTCGGCGTCGATCCAGCGCTTCTCGAAGAACCTCGACGCGACCTCGGCGAGCTCGGGCGAGAAATCGGCGTACGCGGCGAGCACGATCCGCTTCGCATCGTCCCACGACCGGTCGCCGACCTCCCCGGGGATCGGCGCATAGCGGTCGTAATCCTCGAGCTGCTCGAGACCGAGGAGCGTCGCCTTGAGCCGGTAGTAGCGTGCGACGAGACCCTGGCGACGTTCACACGCCGCGAGCAGGGCCTCGACGCTCGCGGCGTCGATTTCGTTCGCGAGGTGACGCTCCGACATCGGGGATTCGAAGCGACGCCAGCGATCCTGCTGCGCCTTGTCCTGCAGGAGCGTGTTGAAGAGGAAGGTGAGGATCCTCGAGTTCTCGCGAAGGCCGCGCGTGAGCGCCTCCGCCGCGGCGCGACGCAGCGGACGCGACGGCTCGTGGAGCTTCGCGAGCACCTCCTCTTCGCCGAGATCCTCGCTGAGCCCGTCGAGCTCGACGCGGAAGCGCATCGACGCCATGACCTCGTCGAACAGTCGCGAGAAGGCGCGTCTTCCGGTGTTCGCCGTCTCCTCGAGGAGGCGCTCCTCGGGCTCCGAGAGCACGTGAGGCCTCCAGCGTCGGAGCGCCGAGAGGAAGTGTCGGCGGCGTGCGAGCGCGGGATCGGCAAGGAGCTTCGTCGCGTCGTCGTCGTCGAGGCCGACCCACTCGAGCTCGAAGAAGAGGATCGTATTGCGGATCTCGCTCGAGCGTTCCTGGACGTGCTGGAGGAGCGCGCCGTGGCGTGGCTTCGACGTGTCGGCGGCGAAAAGAAGCCCTGCGTACGCGCGCGCACGTGCTGCGGGCTCGTCGAGCGCTTCGAGCTCGTCGACGGCGCGAGCGAGCGAGGCGGCGTCGAGCGCGGCGAGTCTTCCCCGGAGGCGTTCGGCGAACGACTTCGCTGCCGCGAGCGAGCGTTCGAGGTCGGCCAGCAGCGCGGGATCGTCGGGTCCGGCGTAGAGGTCCGAGAGGTCCCAGCGTACACCCGCCGCAGGCCCGCCATCCGGGGTCTTCGGTTCGGTATCGGTCGGATCGGTCATGGGGGCCGCAGCATACCGCGGTAGACTCGGCGCCACGATGAAGCCTTCGGGAACCCGGGCGATCGAGGTGGCGAGCCCCGGCGAGAGGCTCACCCTGCGGGCGAGGATCTGGCGATCCTCTCGCAGCGAGACGCCTTCGCTGCTGCTTCTCCACGCGACGAGCTTCTGCGGTGCGGTCTTCGAGCCGCTGCTCGGTGCGGTCGATGATCTCGTAACG
>CAJPFO010000006.1 GCA_905339255.1 Myxococcaceae bacterium | reverse complement strand
GTCGCCAAAGGCAAAGTCGTCGCGCCCGGGGCGCTCATCCGACGTCGCATGCCGCGAAGGGGCGCTCCTCCGACGTCGCATGCCGCGAAGGGGCGCTCCTCCGACGTCGCGTGCGGTGCGTTCGTGCGCGTCGCCCGCTGCGCGCCATCACTCGTCCGGCGTGGAGTTCGATCCGATCCGGAGGAGTTCCCGGACGTGCCGCGCGATCATGGAGTTCTCGTCGGTGGCGACGACGAACGAGAGAGCCTTCGAGCCCGGGCGGGTGAGTTCGGGGCCGCCACGAAGGTTCGCGGCCTCGTCGATCTCGAAGCCGAGCCAGCGGCAGCCGCCGAGAACGCCCGCGCGGATTGCGGGGGCGTTCTCACCGATTCCGGCCGTGAAGACGAGCCCGTCGATGCCTCCGAGCGCAGCGGCCATCGACCCGACTTCGCGGACGATACGATGGACGAAGAGATCGATGGCCTCGCGCGCCGTGGGTTCATGGCTCGCGAGCAACCGGCGCATGTCGCTCGAGACTCCGGAGACCCCGAGAAGCCCGGACTCGTGGTAGAGAAGCTGCTCGATCCGCTCCGCATCCATGCCCTCGCGCTGCATCAGGTGGAGGATCACGCCGGGGTCGAGGTTTCCCGGCCGGGTTCCCATCACGAGCCCATCGAGCGCCGTCATCCCCATGCTCGTGGCAACGCTCGTTCCTTCGCGCATCGCGCACAGGCTCGCGCCGTTTCCGAGGTGGGCGACCACGGTCCTGCCGCGGGCGAGCGTCGGCGCGAGGCCGTCGAGCATGCTCGCGATGTACTCGTACGAGATCCCGTGGAATCCGTAGCGGCGGATCCCCCGCTCCGTGAGCGCCCTCGGTAGGGCGAACGACCGTGCGAGGACGTCCTGCGTTCGGTGGAAGGAGGTGTCGAAGCAGGCGATCTGCGGGAGGTCCGGAGCGATCCGTGCGAGCGCGCGGATCGCGGCGACGTGGTGCGGTTGGTGGAGTGGAGCGAGCGGGACCAGCCGCTCGATCTCGGCGAGCACGGTCGCGTCGATCCGGACCGGGCCCGAGAAGCGTTCGCCGCCGTGCACGACGCGATGGCCGGCTGCGACCGGCCGGATCCCGCCGGAGTGCTCGGCGAGCCAGACGAGGATCTTCGCGATCGCCGCATCGTGGTCGGGAACCTCGCTCGACGCGAAGCGATGCTCGGCCGACGTCTCGAGGGCTTTCGACGTCGCGACGAGCCTCGGCGCGACTCCGATCCCTTCGATCTGACCGTCGAGGATCGTGGCCGTCGGCCGCGAGCCGTCGTGCACCGAGAACTTGATGCTCGAGGAGCCCGCGTTCAGGACCAGGATCGTGTCGGTCACGCCTTGCGGCTCGCTCTGGCGTGGACCATCAGCACGGCGACGGCGCAACTCGCGAGCCTCGTCCGAACGCTGTCGGCACGGCTCGTGAGGACGATCGGGACGCGCGCACCGAGCACGATCCCTGCCGCCTCGGCGTTCGCGAGAAAACTCAGGAGCTTCGCGACCATGTTCCCGGCCTCGAGGTCGGGGGCGACCAGGATGTCGGCGTCCCCGGCCACGGTCGAGACGATTCCCTTCGCACGAGCCGCCTCGGCATCGATCGCGTTGTCCATGGCGAGCGGGCCGTCGAGGAGCGCTCCACGGATCTGTCCACGCTCGGCCATCTTGCACAGCGCCGCCGCCTCGACGGTCGAGGGAATCTTGGACGTGACCGTCTCGATCGCGGAAAGGATCGCGACCTTCGGCAGCGCGATCCCGAGATCGTGAGCCAGATCGATCGCGTTCTGGCAGATGTCGACCTTGTCGTCGAGCGTCGGGAAGATGTTGACGGCGCAGTCGGTCACGAAGAGAGCCTTGTGGTAGTTCGGCACGTCCATGATGAAGACCTGGCTGATCCGCCTGCCGGTGCGAAGGCCTCGTTCGGCCTGCGTGACCTCGTGGAGGAGTTCGTCGGTGTGGAGGCTTCCCTTCATGAGCGCTTCGGCCTTGCCGCTTCGCACCAGCCCGACGGCGAGCGCCGCTGCGCCGTGGCTGTGGGGCGCGTCGACGACCTCGACGTCACCGAGCGAGAGGTCGTGCTCGGCCGCGAGTGCCTCGAGCCGCCTCCTCGGCGCCACGAGCACCGGCCGGACGAGCCCCTCCTCGGCCGCCTCGATCGACGCGCGCAGCGAGAGTTCGTCGCAGGGATGCGCGACCGCCATCGCGATCGGCGGGAGGTTCCGGCAGCGCTCGATCAGGTCTGCATACTTGCGATGACGGCCTTCGGGAGCGTGGTCGGGCACGGGGGTCCTCCTCGCGCCGAGCCTACCTCGGCTTCGGCTCGCTCGGTTCCATGAACTGGAGGTGCCGCCAGCGCCCCGAGGCGAAACGCCACGTGAGCATGCTCGCCTTCACCACGTAGTCGCCGATCAGCGCTGCGAAGACCCACTCGACGGGGAGCCCCAGCCAGGCGAAGAGGCCCGCGAGGACGAGTCGCACTCCGACGAGACCGGCGAGTACGGCGAAGAGCGGGAAGCGCGTATCGCCGGCGCCACGCAGGGCGCCACCGAGCGCGAACTCGATCGCCATGAGCGGTTGCATCGCGCCGAGGACGTAGATGAAGAAGACGGTGAGCTCGACCACCTCGGGGTCGTCGATCATGAACTCGGCGATCGTTCTCGAGTAGACGATGATGAGTGTGCCGAGCACGACCATCGCGGCGACGGAGAGGCGCAGCGCGCGCCAGCCGCTTCGCGTCGCACCCTCCGGATCGCAAGCGCCGAGGTGCTGGCCGACGAGCGTTCCCGCGGCGATCGAGAAGCCGAAGCCGACGACGAACGAGAACGAGAGAATCGTGACGCCGATCCCGTACGCGGCGTAGGGCGCCGTGCCGTAGAGCGCGACGATCCAGAGAAAAGCGATGAAGCCGCCCTGCCACACCACCTGCTCGAGTGCGGCCGGGACCCCGATCCGGAGCATGCGGCGGAGCCTTTCGCGGTCGAGCACGTTGCGGAAGGCGGTGCCGAGGACGAGGCCGCCGCGGACCCAGCGCCAGCCGAAGATCACGGCGCCGAGCGTGAAGGCGAGGCCGTTGGCGATCGCCGCGCCCGCCACGCCGAGCCTCGGCATTCCGAACCGGCCGAGCACGAGCCCGTAGGCGAGCACGATGTTCACCACGTTCGAGATCGCGCCGATCCAGAGAGGGGTCTTGGTATCGCCGGCGGCGCGGAGCGCGGTTCCGATCACGAACGACGCGGCGAAGGGAGCGTTGAAGACCGAGAGCCACCAGATGAAGGCTGCCGCTTCGCGGACGGCCTCCTCGTCGAGGCGGAAGATCTGCGCGAGATCGTGAGCGAAGATCATCGAAGGGACGGTGAGCAGCGCTGCGAGCGCGACGCAGACCACGAGCGACGCTGCCGTGACGCGCTCGGCTTCGATGCGATCGCGGGCTCCCCAGGCGCGCGAGACGAGGGCGGTGGTTCCGGCCGTGACCGCCATCAGCACCGCCTGCAGGATGAAGAAGATCCGGTTTCCGGTCGTCACGGCGGCGACGGCCTGCGCTCCGAGGGCACCGACGATCTTGGTACCGACGAGGCCGACCGTCGAATAGAGGAGATTCGCGACCACGGCGGGCCAGGCGAGCGAGAGGATCCCCGGTGCGCCGCGCGGCGTCGGGAGGGCGAGGTCGGGAATCTCCGCGGCCTCGTCCGCGAGGGCGTACGTCGGGGCTTCCGCCGTCACGTCCGGCGTCGAGCGATCGTCGGGAGTCATCGGGCCTCGCGAGGTGGCGGGCAGGGCGCGCCGCGCCCGCGGCGGAGGTGGGCGCCGGCCGTCACGAGCGCGAGCCAGGATAGCGATGCACCCGCTTCGGACCACGGGCGGCCGGGAACCTCACGGGGCCCTTCGATTCTGCGCTCGCGGGTCGCTGCGAGCACGATACGCTCCCGCCATGGCGCACGACTTCAGTCTCTTCGGTGACGAGCACGTCCGGCAGTACGAGGCCACGGGCGGCAAGGTCGGACACGATTGGAACGGCACGAGCTGCCTCGTGCTCCGGACGCGGGGCCGCAAGAGCGGCCAGGTCCGGAAGTTCCCGCTCATCTACTCCCGGCACGGCGGCGAGTACGTGATCGTCGCCTCGAAGGGAGGCGCACCCGAGGACCCCGGCTGGTATCGCAATCTGCTCGCGCACCCCGACGTCGAGATCCAGGTGAGAGGCGACGTGATCCCCGTCCGGGCTCGCACCGCCACGGCCGCCGAGAAGGCGAAGGTCTGGCCGCTCATGACGGCACAGTGGCCGGACTACGACACCTATCAGGCCCGCACTCCGAGAGAGATCCCGGTGGTGCTCCTCGCCCCGCGCTAGGCCTTTCTCTTCGCGGGGAGCCTCGGCCGTCGCGACCCGATCCGGTAGCGTCGAGACGTGGGCGAGGCGAGGGTCGATTTCGGGATCGTGATCCCGCAGCTCGATGCGAGCTGGGAGTCCGCGCGCGAGGCCGCCCTCGACGCCGAGCGGCTTGGTTTCGGGTCGGTCTGGCTGATCGATCACCTGCTCGGGATCCCATCGGCAACGACACCGATTCTCGAGGCGTGGACCGAACTCTCGGCGCTCGCCGCCGTGACGTCGCGGGTCCGGCTCGGAGTCCACGTGCTCTGCAACTCGTTTCGCAACCCCGCGCTTCTCGCGAAGATGGCAGCGACCCTCGATCGGATCTCGGGCGGCCGCCTCGAGTTCGGGATCGGTGCCGGCTGGCATCCGGCCGAGCACTCGGCGTACGGCTATCCGTTCCCTTCCCCCGGCGCGAGGCTACGGCGCCTCGACGAAGCGCTCACGATCATCCGGCGGCTCTGGACGGAGGAGCGCGTCACGCACGCCGGGCCGCACTACACGGTGAACGACTGCGTCTGCCGCCCCGCCCCACTCCAGCGCCCGCATCCACCGGTGCTGGTGGGAGCGGGTGGAGAGCGGCTCGCGCTCGCGGTGGTGGCGAAGCACGCGAACGTATGGAACGTGATGGCCCCGCACGCCGGCGAGCTCGTGCGAAAGCGCGATGTGCTGCGCCGCCATTGCGCTGCGATCGGCCGCGATCCGGACGAGATCCGGATCTCGCTCCAGACGGCGGCGATCGTCTGTGCGAGCGAAGCCGAAGCAGAACGCGAGCGGCGCGAAGCCGGGCCGGCCTTCGGCCTCTTCGGCGACCTGCGCGCGAACGCGCTCTTCGGGACCCCCGAGCAGGCCTGCGAACAGGTCCTCCGCTACCGCGCGCTCGGGGCCTCGCACTTCATCGTCTGGGTGCCCGAGCGCTTCCGCGCCGAGACGTTGGCTGCGCTCGCCGACGGCGTGCTCGCGGAGTTCGCGGGGAAGGAACCCTCCCCGCGAGTTCGCGAATCGGGCGTCTAGCGCCGCCCTATCCGATGCTCCGGCGCCGCCGGAGCGTTGCGAGGCCGCCCACGCCAAAGGCCACGAGCATCGCCGTTCCGGGTTCGGGAACCTGCGAGAAGCGCTGCTCGAAGGCGAGCAGGTGTGCGCCATCGTTGTCACCCGGTCCCTGGATCTCGATCCGCGTCACGACGTGGAGCAGCCACTGCGTGGGGAAGACGATCTCGTCGAAGTGGTTCGGGTTCCCCGACCCAGGGAAATCGTTCGGGGTTGCGATCACGAGCTTGTCGCCGACGGGGCCTCCCGCTGCGTCGGTCACGGTCTCGGTCACCTGGATGAAGGCGGCCGGGCCGGAATCGAAGACGAAATCGATCAGCTCGAGCGAGTTGTCCTTGATGAGCGGCTGCTGGCTCACGGTGTTGACGACGTAGGAGAACGTGAGCGAGACGTGCGAAGGCCCGAGGTGGCCGAAGGGGGTGGCGAGCGATCCGAGCGGCGCACTGTAGGCCACGCCCGGATTGAGCGGATCGCCGAGGATCGGGCTCACGTCGATCGCCGTGAGGTCGGCCGTGGCGCCGCCACTCGTCTGGTGGACGAGGAGCGTCCAGTTCGAGAAGACCTTGTCCTCTGCGACGATGCTCGCGCCGCCGAAGAGATCCGCGAGCGAGGTGGCTCCGGCGACAGAGGGCGAAGCCGAGAGGGCGAGGGCCGAGACGAAACCGAGGCCGAGGAGCCTGCCGAGGGCCGACCCCCTCCGCATTCCGGGACGCATCATGATCTGGATCCTCCAAGAGCGGCCCGTCGCGCACGAACCGGGCGTGGCCAGGCCGGCGGGACTCGCGTTCCACTCGATGGGAAGTGGCGAGTCCGGGCCGGAAGTGGCACGCCGCCGGCAGATCGGATCCGATCGCGGAGGTCGCGAACGGCGCGCGGGTGTCGGCGACCGGAGGCTTACGCCCCTCGGGGGTCGCCGGGCGTCGCAGTGGTGTGTCGATCGCCGGCTGCGTTCGAAGCCCCGACGCTCGTCGCGGCAGCGAGAGCGCGAAGCGTGATCGCCTCGACCCGAGGCGTCGCGTCGGAGCGCGTCGAGAGCGCGAGCCTCCGCTCGGCCGAGGTCGGAAAGACGAGCAGCGTCTGCGCGGTCGCGCCGCCCTGCGCGAAGAGCTCGAGCGAGCCGTGGTCTGCGATCAACCTGAGCGAGAGGCGCCGCGCGTCGAGTTCGACCGGCGCCTCGAAGCGCCCCGCGAATGCCGGATGGAAATCCGTCCGGCCCGAGTTCGTGCGGTCGATCGAGAGTCTCCGGAGTTCCGCGTCGAAGGCGATGATCGTCCGCTCGCGGCTTCCGCAGCGGAGCTCGAGCGCGAAGCGCGTCCGGGGGGCGATGTCGGCGAAAGAGATCTCGAGGTCGAAGCGCGACGCGAGCGGGAGGCGTCCTTCGAGCCAGGCGGCCGCGTCGTCGAAGGGACCCCCGGCAAAGCGTTGCGGAGGCTCGATCCGCAGCCGCTCCACCTCGCGAACCGGCTGCTGCACCACGCGGAGCCCGGCGGCCGTCCGTCGCAGGCCGAGTTCGCGAGGAAGCGTCATGGCACCGCGCCACGGAGTCGTCGGCACCTCCTGCGCGTACTGCCAGTTGCTCATCCAGCCGAGCGCGATGCGGCGGCCGTCCGCTCGCGGCACGTCGGACCACGTGACGGTCGCGTAGAAGTCGGGCCCGTGGTCGAGCCAGAGTGGCCCCGACCCCCTCGACTCCTCCGCCTCGACGAAGCGATGGCCGTCGAACTCGCCGACGAAGTACTGGCAGCCCGATCCCCCCGCCGGCCCGCCTGGATTCGTGCTCACGACGAGAACCCACGCTCGCTCACGACCCTCGTCGCAAGCGAGCGGGAAGAGGTCCGGACATTCCCAGATCCCGGTGGTGGCCCCGGCCGGGCCGAAGTCGGAAAGGTGCTCCCATCGCTTCAGGTCCCGGGACGCGTAGAAGCGCACCTTCCGCTCGAGCGGCCACGCGACCGCCATCACGAAGCGCTGCGACGGTTCGTGCCAGAAGACCTTCGGGTCGCGAAAGTCCCTCTCGCCGATGTCGAGGACGGGATTCGCGGAAAGTCGGCTCCAGGTCCGGCCGCCGTCGCGCGAGAACGCGAGATGCTGGCTCTGCACGCCCGTGCGGGTGTCGTGTGCGGTGTAGATCGCGACGAGCGCCGCAGAGCCCTCGCCTCCGAGACCACTCGCATCGTCACGATCGACGATGGCGCTTCCGGAGAAGGCCATCACGCCGTCCCGTTCTGCAAGCGCGAGCGGTAGCTCCGTCCACGCCAGCAGATCGCGGCTCACGGCGTGGCCCCAGCTCATGTGTCCCCAGCGATCGCCGTGCGGGTTGTGCTGGAAGCAGAGATGGTATTCGCCGTCGAAGAACACCATTCCGGTCGGATCGTTCATCCAGTTCCGCGAGGGAGTGAAATGGAAACCGGGGCGCTTGCTCGCGGGATCTGCGCTGTGGGTGGGCTTCGGGGCGTCTTCCGGAGGATGCGGGCTCATCGGGTGCGATCCTGGGCGGTGGCGAAGGCCGCGCGAAGATGCGCCGGGAGGGGAGGGACCGCTCCCACCTGGCTGCAGACGTGACGTGCGACCTGGTTCGCGAGGGCATTGACCTCGTCGAGCGGCCGGCCCTCGAGAAGACCGAGCGCGAGCGCGGCCGTGAAGGAGTCTCCGGCGCCGATGGTGTCTCGTACGATCACCGCAAGCCCCGGATGGTCCGACGCTCCCTCCGGGCCGAGGAGCAGGCTCCCTCGCGGCCCGCGCGTGAGCGCGGCCACGCGCAGCCCGAAGCGCTTCGACAGCTCCGAGAGCCGCGAGGCGTCGGAGCCGCCGAGCCCGAGCCACTTCGAGACCACCTCGAGCTCCTCGTGACCGAGCTTCACGACGTTTGCCAGCTCGAGCGATCTCAATACACACTCATCGGTGTAGAATGGTGCGCGCAGGTTCACGTCGAAGATGCGGAGCGCTCGATCCGGCACGAGCGAAACGAGCCTTCGGATGCTTCCGCGGGCCGGCTCGCTCCGTTGCGCGAGGCTCCCGAAGCAGACGGCGTCGGCGCAGGCGGCGGCCTCGCGAGCGTCCGCATCGTCCCCGAGACGGTCGAACGCGACCCCTTCGTGGATCGTGAAGTGCGGGACACCTTCGGGATCGATCTCGACCGTGACGTGTCCCGATGGCGCCTCGCGATCGATCTGGACGAGCCTCGTCGGAAGCCCGAGCGCTTCGAGGCGGCCGAGCAGGTCGCGGCCGAGGTCGTCCTCACCGACTCGACTCACGATCGTCGCATCGGCTCCCAGCGCGCGCGCGTGCGCGGCGAAGTTCGCCGGTGCGCCTCCGAGCCGGGGGCCCGTGGGGAGCAGATCCATGACCACCTCGCCGAGACCGAGAACGCGGAACGCCATCTCGTGTTCGTGCTCCGGTGTCGAGAGGGCGGTTGCCGCGGCCCGCGAAGCGAGGCGTGTGGGGAAGTCGCATCGAGAGAATGCCGCAGCTCTTCGCTCGAGGCTCTTCCCGCGGAGACCGACACGAAGTCGTGCGCGCGGCCATCCGCCTCGTGATAGGCTGCGCGTGTGGGGGGGGCACGCGCAAGGGAGGCGACGGGCTCGACGCTCGCCTCGCTGCACGGGATCGGCCTCCCGATGCGCTCGAATCGAGCAGGGGGGCGTCATGGCTCGAAGTGCATTCTGGTCCGCTTTCTTCCGACTCATGACACCGCTTGCGGTAGGCCTCGTGGCGGCGTCTACCACCGCCGCGCGGGAGAAGCAGGTGGTGATCGAGACGAGCATCGTCACGGTCCGCGCGGACGACATCCAGCGCCTCGGTCTTTCCTCCGCGGCACTCGAGTCGATTCTCTCGGCGAATCCGCTTCCGCCCTCGGCGCTTCCGACGACAGGAGTCACGACCCTCGGCTCGCAGAGTCTCTCGACCTCCCTCGGAACGCCGATCACGCTCCGGGCGGGCGGGGCGATCCCGCCCTCGCAGGGTGGCGCAAGCCCCGGAACCTACGCGATCCAGATCGAGATGACGCCGACGATCGGGGCGAACGGCATGGTCCGCCTCGACCTCGACGCCCTGCTTCCGAAGGTCGACCTCGGGCAGTCGCCCGTTTCGATCGGCTCGAGGTCCGCCACGACGAACGTCGATGTGCCGACGGGGCAGACCGTCGTGATCGGAGGTCTCCTGCAATCGGACATCGAGCGGCTCCCGAGTGCCGTCCCGGGAATCTCGCAGGTTCCGGTTCTCGGACGTCTGTTCTCGAGCGAGCGATCCAAGAAGGACCAGAGCCAGCTCATGGTCTTCGTCACGCCGCGAATCTACGACCCCGAAACGGGAAGCGCAGGCGGAGGAGGCGGCGGCGGCACGGCGAGCAACGGGAACGATCGCAATCCTTCGCTCGTGTACGGCGGCTTCGACTACTACGGGGTGCAGCCGAGCCCCGCGGCGAGGCCGGATTTCCCGCTCGTCACGTCGAAGCAGCTCGTGCTCGTCGACAATCCCGCGACGAACCGCCCCTTCCAGGGAGAACTCTCCGGGCCGAACACGGAGATCCTCTACGACGACGCGCAGACGGGCTACCCGTTCGCGAGCGGGCTCAAGGCCGAGGTCGGGACCTGGTTCGACCGCAAGAGCCGGTTCGGATTCGAGCTCAACGGCTTCTACGTTCCCGAGACGACGACGTCGTCGAAGTTCGACTCCGGCGCCTCGAACTCGTTTCTCGCCGTTCCGTTCTACGACACGTCGAGGAACTTCGAGTACTCGGTGGTGATCGGGTCGGCGCTCGCCGGCAACCCCGCCTCGATGGGAAGTGTCGACATCGGCTCTTCGATCGACTTCTGGGGGGCCGGCGGCGCGCTCCGCGTTCGCGACATCGACGACTGCGATGATCTCGACATCGGCCTCTCGGCGGGCTTCCGCTACGTGCGTCTCGCCGAGCGCTTCTGGATCGATTACGACACCGAGCCCACCGTCAACACGGCGTTCGGGCAGGGAACGCTCGGGAGCTACCTCTTCGCGGGTGGGGCGCTTCCGGCAGCCGGCTCGCACGTCCACGCGCAGGACGACGTCCAGGTCGAGAACGACTTCTACGGCCTCGACCTCGGACTCGATGCGAGTGTCGAGATGCTCCCCGGCCTCACCTTCCGCGTGGCTCCGCGGGTTGCGATCGGCGCCAGCGTCCAGGAAGCCGACGTCTTCGGATCGGGGACGGCCTGGCAGCCGAACGGGACGATGCTCTCGACACCCTACGGCGTATTCGCACGGCCGGGGTACACCGGCTCGCAGAGCCGGACCGAGTTCGCCGTCGTTCCCGAGGTCGATCTCGAGTTCCGCTACCAGCCGCTCGATTGGTTCGCGGTGTCCGCGGGCTACAACTTCTTCTACATGAGCAACGTGGCGCAGGCGGGCGACCAGCTCCGTCGCGAGATCGACGCTCCGATCGATGCCTTCGGCGCCTTCAGCGCCTCGCCGCGTGCAGGGGCAGGCCGCCGCTTCGAAGGCGGGAGCTTCTACGCCAACGGCGTCCGCCTCGGGGTCCGCTTCACGTTCTAGGAGACCGACCCGAGGTGGCTCGGGCCGCTTCGTGGACGTGGGCGGGATCGCTGCGGCGTCGGACCTGCTCTCGGTGAGCTTCTTCGCGTCCTACCGCTACTACGGCGACAGCAACACGACGGCGCGGACGCCGGGCCTCAACATCGAGCTCGTGGGGACCAATGCGAGCAACTACGTGCTGGCCTTCGTGCAGTCGCCTTACACGCCCGACGCCTGGAATACGGCGAGTGTGGACAACACCACCAGCCTCTTCTCCGTCTACGGCCCCGGAGCGCCCGGCGGCGCCGTGACCCACACGCTTGCGGACTGGAGCGCCGACCCGACCTGGGGACCCATTCTCTTCGGCACGGGCGCAACGATTCATCGCTACGGCTTCAACATCGGGAGCTACCAGCGAAATGCCCTCATCTACATGGACTGGACCCAGACGAGCCTGCTGAACGCCGGTGATCCGATCGACTTCCGGGCAATTCCGG
>CAJPFO010000005.1 GCA_905339255.1 Myxococcaceae bacterium | reverse complement strand
GCGCCGCGAGCGTGATCACTCCGAAGAGAAGCCCGAAGCGGATCGCCTCGCCGAGCGCGAACGGATTCGCTCCTGGGCTCGCCTGCGCCGTGGCTGCGGGCTCGCGGCGGCGGCCGATCCACCAGCCGGCCACGAGACTCGCCGCGGCGAAGGCGAACATGACCGGAGCCAGATGCGTCGCGAGGCTGGAATCGACCGCCGCAACGAGCACGACCACGCGGAAGAACATCACCGTCCACGCCGCGAGGATTCCCTGCGCCAACGCGCGCGCGAGCGCCGGTTCGGCGCGGCTCCGTCGGGAGAAGCCGAGCGTGAGCGCCGTGCTCGAAACGAGGCCACCGAGCAGGCCCGTCATCCCGATTCCGCGCTCGGCGCTCACCGTCTTCACGAGCACGTAGCTCACGAAGTTGAGTCCCGAGATGAGGACGACCATGAGCCAGATCTCGTAGGGATTGATGACGTCGAACGGAGGGGGTCCGAAGCGCTGGTTCGGGACCAGCGGCAGGATGATCACGCTCACGATCGCGAACTCGAGCGTGGCCTGGATGTCGGACGTCTCGATCCGGGCGGCGAGCCGGTGCAGCCAATCCTTGAGCGCGAGGATTCCGCCGCTCGCGACCGCGATCGCGGCGGCGGTGGTCACGTGGCCCCGGACGCAGAGCACGCCGAGTGCGAATGCGAGCAGCGCCGAGAGCTCCGTCGTGATGCCGAGGTGCCCGAGTCTCGCCGTCACGAGGTAGGAAACCAGCACGAGCCCTGCTGCGGCGGCGAAGACCCCGAGGGCGAGCCAGGGCTCGCCGAGGTGCGTGTCGAGGTGCGCCGTCACTCCACCGGCGAGCGCGAGCAGGCCGAAGGTGCGCACGCCGGCGAAGCTGCTCTCGGTCTTCGAATGCTCGCGCTCGAGGCCGAGTAGGACGCCGAGGCCGAGCGCGGCGGCAAAGCGCGCGACGAGAACGAGGGGATCCGGGATCGCGGTGCCGATCTCCTCCACGCGAGGCCTCCCCACCGGAGCATGCCCGATTCCGCGACGGAGCGGTCGCTTCGCGCCGGACGGAACGGAGCGGCTACTCTCGATGAGCCTGCCGCGCCCCCCCCAAGGTCGGGCGCGGCGGGCCATTCGTGTTCGCAGCCGGAGCCCCATGAGCCGAACCGCCCGCGCCGACATCGCCGGAGACCGCCCGGGACCGCACGGCCTGCGAGACCTTTCGGACGTGCTCGACCGCGTGCTCGCGCGGCGTGGGGCGGTGCACCTCATGGGGCTTCGCGGCGGCGGCCGCGCGGCCGTCGTCGCCGAGCTCGTGCGTGCGGCCGGGCCTCGCCCCGTGCTCTGCCTCACGCCGACCTCGAAATCCGGCGACGCGCTGCTCGAGGACCTGCACGCGATGCTCGGCGAGTCGGGGCCCGAGCCGCGGCTCCGCGCCTTCCCGCGCCACGACACGCTCCCCTTCGATCGCTTCTCACCGCAGCCGCCCGTCGTCGCGCAGCGGATGGACGTGCTCTATCGGCTCCTTGCCGCGAACGCGGCTCCGGGAGCGCTCGCACCACGCGATCCCGCACCCGTGATCGTCGCGCCGTGGACTGCGCTCGCCCTCCGCGTTCCCTCTCGAGACGAGGTCCGCTCGCGATCGGTCCATCTCGAGGTGGGCCGGACGGTCGATCGGGATGCGCTCGTCGAAACGCTCCTCGCCGCCGGCTACGCGCGCATGCCGCTCGTCGAGGAGCGCGGCGAGCTCTCGGTGCGCGGCGGCATCCTCGACGTCTTCCCGCCGCAACGGCAGCGGCCGGTTCGCGTCGAGCTTCTCGGCGACGAGATCGAGTCGATCCGCGACTTCGATCCGGCGAGCCAACGCTCGCAGGCGAGCCTCGGCGCCGTGGTCTGCGCTCCGCCGCGCGAGATCCTCCTCGACCGCTCCCGCGTGATCGAACGCTCCGACGCGCTTCGCGCGCTCGCCGACGCCGAGCGCGTCGCGCCACGCCAGGTCGACGAGATCGTCGACGCCCTGCTCCGGGGCTTCGTACCGCCCGGAGCCGAGGCGCTCGCCCCCCTGCTTCTCCCCGAGCTCGAATCGGTTCTCGACTTCCTGCCCGAGGACACGCTCGTCGTGGTCGATGATCCGGACGCGGGGCATGATCGCCTGGTCCGCTTCGCCGACGAAGCGTTCGCGAACCATGACGCAGCGCGCGCCGCGGGCCGGCTCGTCTGCGCCCCGACGGAGCTCCTGGTCGATCCGGACGGCCTCCGGGCCGGGATCGGCGCGCGCCGCCCCATCCTTCTCGAACGACTCGAGCTCGCCCCGGAGGAGGCGGCCGGCGAGCGCTACGCCGTGCGTGCGTACGGAAACGACGAGCTCCGCCGTGCGCTCGTCCGCTCACGCACCGCCGACGATGCACTCGAGCCGCTCGTCGATCGGCTCGCCGAATGGGTCTCCGAACGCTGGCGCGTGACGCTCGCGACGCCGGCGCTCTCGGGTGCCGAGCGACTGCGGGAGCTCCTCGAGAGCTACGGGCTGCGCGCGCGTGTCGCGACCGACGCGCGGCCGATCTCGCGCTGGTCGCAGCCGGGTCGCGTCGAGATCCGCGTCGCCGCGGTTTCCGAGGGCTTCGTCCTGCCGCTCGAACGGCTCGCCGTCGTGACCGAAGAGGAGATCTTCGGTCCACGCGAGCGGCGCCGTGCGCGGCTCTCGATCGTCGAGAGCGCCGCGATCGAGGGACTCGCGCAGCTTCGCCCCGGAGATCCGCTCGTCCACGCCGAGCACGGGATCGGAATCTACCGGGGTCTCGTGCCACTCGACCTCGGCGCCGCTCGGGGCGAGTTCTTGCGTCTCGAGTACGAGGGAGGAGATCGACTCTTCGTTCCGGTCCACCGGCTGAACCTCGTCCAGCGCTACGTCGGCGCCGACGGGCACGCGCCGAGAATCGATCGGCTCGGTGGATCGACGTGGGAGCGTGCCCGACGCAACGTGAAGCGTTCGCTCCGCGACATGGCGGAGGAGCTCCTCGCGCTCCACGCCGCACGCGAGCTCGCCGAGGGCCACTCGTTCGCACCTCGCGATCGGCACCTCGAGGAGTTCGAAGCGACCTTCCCGCACGAGGAGACACCCGATCAGCTCGCCGCGATCGAGGACGTGATCGCCGACCTCCAGAAGACGCGACCCATGGACCGCCTCGTCTGTGGCGACGTCGGCTACGGGAAGACGGAGGTGGCCGTGCGCGCCGCGTTCCGCGTCGTGATGGAAGGCAAGCAGGTCGCCGTTCTCGTCCCCACGACGATCCTCGCGCAGCAGCACGAGGAGACCTTCTGCAAGCGCTTCGAGGGCTACCCCGTCCGGATCGAGTGCCTCTCGCGCTTCCGGTCGGCGAAGCAGGCGAAGGAAGTCCTCGAAGGCCTCGTGCTCGGAACCGTCGACATCGTGATCGGGACCCATCGCCTGCTCCAGAAGGGCGTCCGCTTCCGCGATCTCGGCCTCCTCGTGATCGACGAAGAGCATCGCTTCGGCGTGACGCACAAGGAGCGGCTCAAGCAGATCAAGAAGACCGTCGACGTGCTCACGCTCACCGCCACGCCGATTCCCCGCACCCTGCAGATGGCCTTCACCGGGATCCGCGATCTCTCGGTGATGCAGACCCCGCCGGTCGACCGTCTCGCGGTGAGAACGCAGGTCTGTCGCTTCTCCGACGCCGTCGTTCGTGAAGCGGTGCTCCGCGAGATGAGCCGGGGCGGACAGGTCTACTTCGTCCACAACCGCGTCCAGACCATCGACGCGATGGCCGAGCACCTGGCACGCGTCGTCCCCGAAGCGAAGATCCTCGTGGCACACGGACAGATGAAAGAATCCGATCTCGAGAAGCGGGTCGTCGATTTCATGCACGGCGCGGCCGACGTGCTCTTGTGCACGGCGATCATCGAGAGTGGCCTCGACATCCCCCGAGCCAACACCATCCTCGTGAATCACGCCGACCGCTTCGGGCTCGCGCAGCTCTACCAGCTCCGGGGCCGAGTCGGGCGCAGCAGCCACCGCGCCTACGCGTACTTCCTGGTGCGGAGCGAGCAGGGGCTCACGGCAGATGCCGAGCGGCGGCTCGAAGCGATCCAGGACCTCGCCGAGCTCGGCAGCGGTTTCCGGCTCGCGAGCATGGACCTCGAGATCCGCGGAGCCGGGAACCTCCTCGGCGCGGAGCAGAGCGGCAACCTCGCGGCCGTGGGCTACGACGCCTACATGCAGATGCTCGAGGAGACGGTCGACGAACTCCGCGGCAAGGCGCGCGAGGTCGAGGTCGACCCCGAGATCCGGCTGCCGGTTCCGGCACGGCTCCCCGACGATTTCGTCTCCGACGTGAGCCAGCGCCTCGTCCTCTACAAACGGCTCGCGTCGAGCCGCGACGACGCCGACGTCGACCGCATCCGCGACGAAATCCTCGATCGCTTCGGGCACCTGCCGGCCGAAGCCGAGAACCTCTTCGAGGTGATCCGCACGAAGGTGCTCGCGCGACGGCTCGGTGTGGCTTCGGTGGAGCTCGCGAAGGGAGATTTCGTGCTCTCGGCGGGTGCCGTGACGAAGATCGACCCGCAGCGGCTCGTAAATCGCATGCTCCAGACCGGAACGCGGCTGCGCGTGACGCCCGACCACAGGATCCTCTCGCCGGCTCCCAGCGGAGCGGACGCTCGCGGCCTGCTCGAAGCCGCGAAGGAGCTGCTGCGGAGTCTCGGCGCTTCGAGCTGACAGGGAACGCCGTGAGCACGCGCGCTGCGGACCGCGGCCGATTCGAGCTCGTTCCCGAACGAAGGCGTTCTGCTCCACGCGACCCGCGACCACGACGGGCGGTCGAACCGATCCGTGGGATACCCTGTCGTCATGACGAATCCGCCGTCGAAGGCCGTCGCGTCGGGCGTGACCCCCCACTCGGACGATCCGCGGCGCGGCCTCTCGAACGATGCGCTGCAGCAGGCGTATCGCGACCATCTGGTCTTCACGCTCGGCCGAACACCCGAGCAGGCCACCGAGCACGATCGCTATGCGGCAGCGGCCTTCGCGGTTCGCGATCGCCTCCTCGATCGCTGGACGCGGACCGTCGAGACCTGGGTCGGGGCACGCGCCCGCAAGGTGGCCTACCTCTCGGCCGAGTTCTTGCTCGGCCCGCATCTCGGAAACAATCTCTTGAACCTCGGGATCCTCGAGCGCGTCGAGGAGGGCCTCGCGGGGCTCGGCCTCTCGCTCGACGATCTGCTCGAACTCGAGGAGGAGCCCGGGCTCGGAAACGGGGGGCTCGGCCGTCTCGCGGCGTGCTACCTCGAATCCCTCGCGACGCTCGAAGTGCCGGCCGTCGGCTACGGCATCCGCTACGAGTTCGGGATCTTCGACCAGGAGATCCGGGACGGTCGCCAGGTCGAGGTCACCGACCGCTGGCTCCGCAACGGAAACCCTTGGGAGCTGGTTCGCCACGACGTCGTGATGAGCGTTCCGCTCGGCGGCCGCGTCGAGCACGATCGCGACGAGCGAGGGCGCTTCCGTGCACGCTGGGTTCCCGATCGAATCGTGAACGGCGTCGCGTACGACACACCGGTCCAGGGCTACCGCGTCGGCACCTGCAATACGCTTCGCTTGTGGAAGGCCGAGCCCTTCCACGGCTTCGACCTCCAGGCCTTCAACCGCGGCGACTACTGGGGAGCCGTCGAGGAGCGTGTCGCGTCGGGAACGCTCTCGAAGGTCCTGTACCCGAACGACGAGCCCGAACAGGGCAAGAGGCTTCGTCTCGAACAGCAGTTCTTCTTCACGTCGTGCTCGTTGCAGGATCTGATCCGGCTGCACCGGCTGCTCGGCCAACCTCTCGAATCCTTCCACGAGCATTTCGCGGTGCAGCTCAACGACACCCATCCCTCGATCGGCGTGGCGGAGCTCGTCCGTCTGCTCGTCGACGTCCACGGGATGGATTGGGAGCCCGCTTTCGAGATCACGAGGCAGACCTTCGGCTACACGAACCACACGCTTCTCCCCGAGGCACTCGAGACCTGGCCTCTCGCGCTCTTCGCGAGCGTGCTCCCGCGCCACCTCGAGATCATCTTCGAGATCAACCGCCGCTTTCTCGACGAGGTCCGCAGCCGCTTCCCCGGCGATGACGCGCGCGCCTCGCGGATGTCGCTGATCGACGAAGCCGGCGGCAAGCGGGTTCGGATGGCGCATCTCGCGACGGTCGGAAGCCACACGGTGAATGGGGACGCGAAGCTCCACAGCGAGCTGCTCCGCAAGAGCGTGCTGCGGGACTTCGCCGACATGTGGCCGGAGAAGTTCGAGAACGTGACCAACGGAGTGACGCCACGGCGCTTCGTCGCCCTCGCGAACGGATGCCTGCGCCGTCTCCTCGAGGCGAAGATCGGATCGGGCTGGATCCGCGATCTCGAAGAACTCGGCCGGCTCGAGCCGCTCGCCGACGACCCGGAGTTCCAGGACACGTGGCGTGACACGAAGCGGGCCGCGAAGGAGAGGCTCGCGGCCCGGATCCGCGAGCACACGGGGATCGCCGTCGATCCGGAGTCGATGTTCGACGTGCAGGTGAAGCGGATCCACGAGTACAAGCGCCAGCACCTGAACCTCCTCCACGTGATCACGCATTGGCAGAGGCTGCGCGCGAGGCCCGGCGTCGAGGCGGCGCCACGAACGGTCGTCTTCGGAGGGAAGGCCGCACCCGGCTACCACATGGCGAAGCTGGTGATCGAGCTCGCCGTCGCGGTCTCGAAGGTCCTCGAATCCGACCCCCTCACTCGAGACCGGCTGCGTGTCGTCTTCTTCCCCGACTTGAACGTGAAGAACGGTCAGTTCATCTACCCGGCCGCCGACCTCTCCGAGCAGATCTCACTCGCCGGAAAGGAGGCCTCCGGGACCGGAAACATGAAGCGCACGCTGAACGGCGCCCTCACCATCGGCACGCTCGATGGCGCGAACGTCGAGATCCGAGAGGCCGTAGGCGCCGAGAACTTCTTCCTCTTCGGAATGACGGCCGACGAGGTCGTGGCTCGGCGCGCAGCGGGTCATTTCCCGGGCGAGATCGTGGCGGCCGACGCCGAGCTTCGTGCCGCACTCGACGCGATCGGGGACGGAACCTTCTCGGGTGGCGATCGATCGCGGTTCGCGCCGCTCGTCGATGCGCTCCTCGGCGCCGACGAATACCTGGCGCTCGCCGACTACCGCTCGTACGTCGACTGCCAGGGCGAGGTCGATCGCGCGTTCCGCGATCGTTCGCGCTGGACGCGGGCGTCGATCCTGAACGTGGCGCGGGCCGGCGGCTTCTCTTCGGACCGTTCGGTTCGCGAGTACTGCGAGCGCATCTGGCGCGCCGTCCCCGTCCCGGTCGGGGAGTGAGTGGCGCGCGGCGATCCGAAGGATCCTGCTCCGACGAGACCGAGGCGAGCGGTGGCGACGCCGCACGCGCAGGTCGACGTGATCGTCGATGGGATGCGGCTCCGGCTCGTCGACGAAGGGCCCCGCAACGGGGAGACCGTCGTCGTCCTCACCGGACACACGGCGCGGATCGAGGATTACGACGCGCTCGTGCCGAGACTCGCCGGGTCCTACCGGGTTCTGTTGCCAGACCTGCCCGGAAAGGGCTATTCGGCGAAGCCCGATCGACGCTACTCGTTCGCCCTGTACCACGAGGTGGTGCTCGGCCTCCTCGATGCGCTCGGGATCGAGCGCGCGCATCTCGCGGGCGGAAGCCTCGGTGCCAACCTCGCGCTTCGTATCGCGCACGCGCATCCGGAGCGAATCGGACGGATCGTCGCATGGGGGCCCGGCGGTGCGTGGTCGGCGCGGCCCTGGCTCGCAGCGCTGATCCGCGCAGTCGGCCGGCCGGCGCTCTTCTGGCCCGCGATCCGGATCCACTCGCGCCTGTGGTACAGCGGCGACTTCGCGGATCGCGAGCGCCTGCTTCGAGACAAGTTCGCCTACTACGAGGAGGTGATGGGGCCGGGCTTCGTCCGCATGTACGTCGACATGGCCGCCGAGTCGGTCGGAACGAGCCTCTTCGACATCGCGCCGGAAATCCGGTCCCCGGTGCTGCTCGTGCGCGGCGATCGCGACGAGGCCGCAGGTCTCGTCCGCGGAGTCGCCAGGCTCCGCGAACTCCTGCCGCACGCGGAACTCTTGACGCTTCCGAACGCGCGACACGCGCTCGCGCAGGAGGCCCCCGACGAACTCGCCCGCTCG
>CAJPFO010000004.1 GCA_905339255.1 Myxococcaceae bacterium | reverse complement strand
ATGCCGTTCGTGATCGCCTTCGCCATCGTGAGGAGATCCGGGACGACGCCGAACGCCTGCGTCGCGAAAGCGTGGCCGGTACGCCCCCAACCCGTGATGACCTCGTCGAAGACGAGCAGGACGCCGTTCGCGTCGCAGATCTCGCGAATGCGCTCGAGGTATCCGCGCGGCGGAGGAAGGCAACCCGTCGACCCCGCGATCGGCTCGATGAAGACGGCCGCGATGTTCCCGCCGCCAACCAGGCCGCAAAGGCGTGCGAGGTCGTCGGCGAGCTCGGCGCCCTTCTCGGGCTGCCCGCGCGTGAAGCGGTTCTCGGGGAGCTGGGTATGCCGCATGTGGACGACCGCAGGCCCACCCGCTGCGAAGGCCTCGCGATTCTTGAGGATGCCCGAGAGCGCGACGCCTCCCATGTTGACGCCGTGGTAGGCGCGCTCGCGTGACACGAACGTCGTCCGCTGTCCCTCGCCGCGGGCTCGGTGGTAGGCGAGCGCGATCTTCATCGCGGTATCGACGGATTCCGATCCCGAGTTCGCGAAGAAGATCCGATCGAGCCCCGGCGGCGTGAAGCTCGCGACCCGCGTTGCGAGCTCGAAGGCCTTCGGATGCGCACGCGTGAAGGTCGGCGTGTAATCGAGCTCGAGGAGTTGCGAATGGACGGCGTCGGCGATCTCGCGGCGGCCGTGACCGAGCGGAACGCAGAAGAGTCCCGACGAGCCGTCGAGCACCTTGCGGCCGTCCTCGGTCCAGTAGTGAACGCCCTGGGCGCGCGAGAAGAGGCGGGGATCGCGCTTGAAGTCGCGATTCGGCGTGAAGGGAAGCCACAGATGCTCGAGCGAGGGGCGGGCCATGGGGGGACTACTCCTTCGCCGAGAACGCCCGGTACTTGGGGAGCAGGCGCTTCGGGAGCTTGAGGGCGTCGCGGCGGAAGGGGTCGCCGAGTTCGCGCGTCACGAGGATCTCGACCACGGTCGTCCGGCCGTCCCGCTGGGCAGCGCAAGCCGCGCGCAGCGCGGCGCCCACGTCGCCGAGCTCGTCGACCGTGACGCCGTCGGCGCCGAGCGACCGCGCGACCGCCGCCCAGCTCGGGTTCTCGAGGTCGACTCCCACGAAGCGATTGTCGTAGAAGTCGACCTGGTTCTTCTTCTCCGCACCCCATTGCCGGTTGTTGAAGACGACGGCGGTCACGGGAAGCCGCTCGCGAACGCAGGTGAGGAGCTCACCGAAGCTCATCCCCCACGCGCCGTCTCCGACGTACGCGACCGCGGGCCGCTCGGGCGAGCCGGCCTTGCAGCCGATCATCGCGGGAAACGCGTAGCCGCAGTTTCCGAACATCATCGCGCCGAACATGCTGCGGGGCGTCTCGAAGCGCAGATGGCTGTTGGCGATCTGGCAGATGTTCCCGATGTCGGTCGAGACCATCGCGTCGGAAGGGAGCGCTCGTTCGAGTTCGGCGAGGACCTGTCTCGGATGGAGCTCGCGCGCACCCTTTGCAACTTCGAGACTCCAGGCGTCGGTCTCGTGCGACCAGCCGCGTCGCTCGGCGTCCCAGGCTTCCTTCTCGCTGCGGACGGCCGCTTCGCGCGACGCCCGCGTTTCCGCCGGAACCGCTCTCGCCGCGAGCCTCTCGCGGAGCGCCTCGGCGGCTTCGCGCGCATCGCCGCAGACCGCGACGCTCGCCTTCTTCACGAGCCCGAGCACGCGAGGGTCGGCGTCGATCTGGACGAGCTTCGCCTGCGCCGGCCAGTAGTCGAAGCCGTACTGCGGAAGCGTTCCGAACGGGCCGAGGCGAGAGCCGAGCGCGAGGACGACGTCGGCCTTCGCGAGGATCCTCATCGCTGCCTTCGAGCCGTGATAGCCGAGCGGTCCGCAGGCGAGCGGATGGCTCGCCGGGAAGGAGTCGTTGTGGAGGTAGCTGTTCACCACGGGGGCGGCGAGCTGCTCGGCGAGCGCGACGAGCGCGGGGACGCCCTCCGACATCACGACGCCGCCGCCGGCGATCACGACGGGAAAGCGTGCCGCGGCGAGGAGCTCCGCGGCTGCGTCGAGATCGGCCTTCGCTCCCGGGCCTCGCGAGACGCGCAGCGGCGCCGGGATCTCGCATTCGATCTCGCCGTAGAAATGGTCGCGGGGGATGTTGAGTTGCGTCGGTCCGAGCTCGAGATGCGCGCGGTCGAACGCTCGCGCCGTGAGCTCCGCCATCCGCGCGGGGCTCGTCACGTGCGCCTGGTACTTCGTGATCTTCGAGAAGATTGCGAGCTGCTCGGTCTCCTGGAAGCCGCCGAGGCCCATCGAGAGGCTCCCGGCCTCCGGAGTGATCGCGACCACGGGGCTGTGCGCCCAGTACGCCGCGGCGATCGCCGTCACGAAGTTCGTGATCCCCGGCCCGTTCTGGCCGATGCAGACCCCGTGACGCCCCGTGACCCGCGAGTAGCCGTCGGCCATGTGCGCCGCGCCCTGCTCGTGCACCGTCGGAACGAAGCGGATTCCGGCTGCCGGGAAGAGGTCGAGGGCGTCCATGTAGGCCGATCCGACGATGCCGAAGACGTGGGTCACCCCCTGTGCGGCGAGAACCTCGACGAAGGCCTCCGAGGGGGTCATGCGCTGACGGGTCATGGGTCTTCCTCCGGACCCGGATGCTAGCGTCGGAGTCTCGGCAAGGGAGGCCGCCATGAAGTTCGGGATCTTCTACGAGCACCAGCTTCCGAGGCCCTGGGACGAGGGCGCCGAGGAGCGGCTCTTCCGCGAAGCGCTCGAGCAGGTCGAGCTGGCCGATCGGCTCGGCATCGACTACGCGTGGGAGGTCGAGCATCACTTCCTCGAGGAGTACAGCCACTCGGCGGCCCCCGAGGTCTTTCTCGCCGCGTGCTCGCAGCGCACGAAGCGGATCCGTCTCGGCCACGGCATCGTGCTCATGCCGCCGGCGTACAACCCGCCCGCTCGGGTCGCCGAGCGAATCGCGACGCTCGATCTCGTTTCGGGCGGTCGGGTCGACTTCGGGACCGGCGAGTCTTCGTCGCTCGCCGAGCTCGGAGGTTTTGGCGTCGTCGTCGACGAGAAGCGTGCCATGTGGCGCGAGGCGGTCGAGCAGGTCTGCAACATGATGGCGATGGATCCGTACCCGGGCTTCGAAGGCCGATACTTCTCGATGCCGTGCCGCAACGTCGTTCCGAAGCCCGTCCAGAAGCCGCATCCGCCCGTCTGGGTGGCGTGCTCGAACCGCGAGACGATCAAGCTCGCTGCGCGGCTCGGCATCGGTGCGCTCACCTTCGCGTTCGTCGACCCGTCCGAGGCGAAGAAATGGGTCGACGACTACCACCACATCCTCGAAACCGAATGCGAGCCGATCGCACACGCGGTGAATCCGCAGATCGCGATGGTGACCGGCTTCTCGTGCCACGAGGACGAAGCCGAGGCGCGCCGCCGCGGCGAGGACGGGTTCCGCTTCTTCGGCTACGCGCTCGCGCACCACTACATCTTCGGCACGCACCGGCCGGGAAGGACCGACATCTGGAAGCGCTTCGAAGCGGCGCGCGCGTCGCTCCCCCCGGCCGGAGGAAGCCGGGGCATCGGAACTCCCGATCAGCTCCGCGAGCACCTGCGAGGCTTCGAGGACGCTGGCGTCGATCAGGTGATCTTCATCCAGCAGGGTGGGAAGAACCGGCACGACCACATCTGCGAATCGCTCGAGCTCTTTGCGCGCGACGTGATGCCCGGGTTCCGCGAGAACGAGGACGAGCGCTGGCGGGAGAAGCTCGAGCGGCTCGCTCCCGCGATCGAGCGCGCGATGTCGAGAAAGCGCCGGATGCCGCAGCCCGCAGACGGCGAGATCCCCGAGATCGTCGCGCTCGGCCGCAAGATCGTCGAGCAGCTCCCGAAGCAGGAGCAGGAAAGGCTTTCGGGCGCGGGGGCCGAGGGGGCGATCGCGGTTCCGCTAGAAGACCCCGCGCGTCGCTGATCCGGCCCGCGGGCACGCGCAGCCCCAGGCTCACTCGCCCGGCGGGAGTGCGGTCAGTCCGCGCGGAATGCGGCCGCGGAGTGAGCACCGTCGCAGAAGGGTTTGTTCTTCGAGTGCCCGCAACGGCAGAGCGCGGCTCGCTTGCCCCGCCATGCGACGCGGCCGCTCGCGGCGACGAGGGCGAATCCGCCCGTCACGAGGAGCGGCCCGTCCTTGATGCGCTTCACGCGGAGGCGACCGGTGGGAGCCGCCGTCTCGTCGCCCCTTTCTCCGACCGCACCGCGGTCGACGAACCCCGCCTTCTCGTGGGCGTTGTCGCAGAAGGGCTTGTTCTCGCTCTTCCCGCAACGGCAGAGCGCCGCACGGAAGCGGACGCCTTCCCATTCGGGCGCGGCAGCTTCGATCTCGAGGTCGCCTCTCAGGTAGAGCGGCCCGTTGTTCGAGACGACGACGGTGTTCTCCGCATCGGGACGCTCGTCCGGCTCTCCGGGCTTCGGCGCCGCGCTGAGCGCGCCCGTCGGGCAGCGTCTCACGATCTCGAGGACCTCCTGCGCAGCCGCACCGTCGGGCTCACACCAGGGATCTCGCCCCGCCGCAAAGACCTCTCCCTCCGCGCGTACGCACTCGCCCACGTGAAGGCAAAGCGCCCGAATCCAGCGGACGTCGAGCTTCGTCCCGGGGTACTCGACACGATCGACGCTCCTCGACATGGCCGACCTCCGAGCGCAGCGGATCGCTGCACGAGGAGGACCGTAGCCCGTGCTCGAGGGGCGTCCGCTTCGGTACCGGGCCTCCCGACGGAGGCGGACCCCGACCCTACTGGATGCACGAGAGGAGGTAGCGGTCGAAGATGTCGTCGAGGTACTCGGCGCTCCCGCCGGGGCGCTCGTCGCAGGCCGCCGTGAACTCGTCCGCGATCTGCTCCGCGAACTTCCGCAGGCAGCTCTGGATCGCGGCGCGGTTCTCGCTCGTGTAACGCCGGCTTACGTGACTCTTCACGTGCGAGGAGATGGTTGCCTCGACGCGCTCCGAACGAGCCTCGGGCGCGAGCTTCCGCCAGCTCACGCAGTTGTTCGCGTCCGCGGGAAGGGCGGCGAGCGCCAAGACGAGGGGCAGCAGGAGCCGAAGGGAGGGGGTCGCTCGCATCGGGCCTCCGGTCTCGAGGGTCGTGGGCATGTTAGCCCAATCTCGTTCGAAACGCTGCGCGTTCCTCGGGGGGAACACCGAGAAGCGTTCTCCGGGGCGCCGCGGAGGCGCCGATTCTCAAGTCGATTCCGCGCCGAGTCGATTCCCCGAGGCATGGGACGCGGGGCCGGCACCGACTCGCTCGCCTCCGCGCGAGATCTGCTCGATCGCATTGCGGGAAGTGGCGGTGCGTCGCGGCAGACGAGCGTCACACTCCGGCGTCGCCTCGCCATCACGGGCGTGCTCGTGGCCTTGTTCGTCGTGGGCCTCACCTCCGCGATCGCGCACGGACTCGCCGGCGATTCTCGAACCGCCGCCCTCATGGTCGCAGCGACCGCCTTCGCCGGCGCTCTCGCACTCGCGCTCCGGTGGGGTGCGAGCACGACACGCGTCGCGCACCTCGCCGTGGTGGCGTTGCAGACGACGCTATTCTTCGTCCAGCTCGGGAGCGGCGGCTGGGAGATGCAGGGGCAGGGTTGGATCGTGGTGCCGCCGCTCATCGCCGTCGCCACCCTCGGCGGGCGGGCCGCGCTCGCGTATGCGGCGATTGCGGTGATGCAGACCGCAGCATTCGCGGTTCTCGGGCTCGCCAGGATCGACCTCGGGGGCGGCGTCGACCCCGAGGCGAACGTCCTTCTCGTCGCGGCCTCGCAGGCACTACTCGTGATGGTGCTCGTCGGATGCGCGAGCATGCTGCTCGCGGTCCACGAGCGGACCGAACGAGAGCTCTCGGAGCAGGCGGAGCGGACTCGCGCCGTCGTGACGGCGGCTCCGGATACGATCGTCGTCGTCGACTCCCGCGGCACGATCCTCGGTGCCAATCCCGCTACCGAGTCGCTCCTCGGCTACGAAGAGGCCGAGCTCGTCGGTCGCAGCCTTCGGATGCTCCGGCCCCCCACCCGTCGTGCGGGCAACGACCGGAGGCTCGCCGAGATCGTCGAGACCGCGAAGCCGGGAGCCGTCTTCTCGGGGCAGGCGATCCGGGTGCTCCGCAAGGACGGCGAGGAGCGGCTCGTCGACTATGCGGCGAGCCGGATGGCGATCTCGGATCGCGTCGAGGTGGCGATCGTCGCCCGCGACGTGACCGAGCGCGTGCGGGCGATGCGCGCGCTCGCCGAGAGCGAGGCCCGCTTCCGTGCGATGAGCGAAGCGTGCCCGCTCGGAATCGCGCTCATCTCGCCCGAGGGCGGCGTCGTCCACGTGAACCCGACCTACGAGCGCATCGTCGAGACGCCGCTCGAGGAGCTCCGCGGCGATGGCTGGCAGCGTTTGCTCCATCCCGATGATCTCCCGGGAGTGCTCGAAACCGTCGGACGCATCCATCGGGACGGGGTCGCGGCCGGAGGCTTCTCGCGCAACGTCCTTCCGAGCGGACGCGAGCAGTGGATCTCGTACCGCTGTGCGCCGATCGTCGAGGACGGGCAACTCCTCGGCTACGTGACGACGATCGAGGACGTCACCGCGGCGCGCCGGACCTCCGACGAGCTCGAGGCGGCTCGAGACCGTGCGATGGCGGCGGACCGGGCGAAGAGCGAGTTCCTCGCGACCATGAGCCACGAGATCCGAACGCCGATGAACGGCATCCTCGGCGCGACCGGCCTTCTCGCCGAGACGCACCTCGACGACGAGCAACGAGATCTCGTCTCGATGGCGCACGGCTCTGCCGAAGCGCTCCTCTCGATCATCGACGACATTCTCGACCTTTCGCGGATCGAGGCGGGTCGGCTCGAGCTCGAGCCTGCACCGGTCGACCTCTTCGAATGTGTCGACGCGGTGATCTCGATGCTCACCCTGCGTGCGGAAGAGAAGGGTCTCGTCCTCTCGGCGAGCGTCGGGGCCGGAACTCCGCGGCACGTCGTCGCGGACGAAGGACGGCTTCGCCAGGTGATGATCAACCTCGTGAACAACGCGATCAAGTTCACCGACCGCGGCCACGTCACGCTCGACGTCGCGCTCGTCGGCGAGCGGTCGGGCGTGTGCGACATCGAGTTCTCGGTCCGCGATACGGGACCGGGGATCTCGGAGTCCGTCCGTGACCGCCTCTTCCGGCGCTTCGAGCAGGGCGACAACTCGGCCGCGCGACGCCATGGCGGTGCAGGTCTCGGTCTCGCGATCTCGAAGCAGCTCGTCGACAAGATGCGCGGCGAGATCGGAGTCGAATCGGCTCCGGGGCAGGGCTCGCGCTTCTGGTTCCGTGTCCCGCTTCCGCGAGACACGAGCCCGAAGCGAGAGGCCGGCACCGATGCCACGCCGGCGCTTCGAAGCGGAATCCGCGTCCTGCTCGCCGAGGACAATGGCGTGAACCGGAAGATCGCGGCGCGACTGCTCGAGAAGCTCGGCTGCATCGTCGACACGGCCGGCGACGGCCGCGAGGCCGTCCTGAAGGCGACGAGCCGAAGCTACGACGTCGTCTTCATGGATTGCCAGATGCCCGAGCTCGACGGCTACGAGGCCACGATCGAGCTGCGTCGTCGCGAGGCCGGGTCGACGCGTCGTATTCCGGTGATCGCGCTCACCGCGAACGCGATGAAGGGAGACCGCGAGCGCTGTCTCGCCGCCGGAATGGACGACCACGTCCCGAAGCCGGTCCGATCCGAGAACCTCGTCACGGCGCTTCGCCGGTGGACATCCGAGGCCCCGGTCGAGGCGTAGCCTCGCTCTGGCGGGCTTCGGCTCGCCTACGGCCGCTCGAGGACCTGCAAGAACTGGCTCCAGAAGATCGGGAAGCTCGTGTTCCTCCGCAGGAAGAGGACCCCCGGCTCGAAGAGCTGCGCGTAGGGAAGGTCGAGAAACGCCTCGTAGCGCGAATCCTGCGCGAGATGCCTGCGGAAGAACGAGACGGCGTAGAGATTCTGGATCCTCTCCGCCTCGGCGATCGGGAAGGCTCCCTCGCTGCACGTCTGGTCGAAACCGGGGACGACGCTCCGGATGAAGCTCAGCGGAGAGTTGAGTGCGAGGAGGACGTCGGCGAGCTTGCACACGCTCGCGAAGTGCGAGTGGCCGGCGTCGACGATGTCGGCGCGGTAGACCCGCCGCGACGAGGGCTCCTCGAACGCCACCCGGCTGTTCGGCTCGATCGGCGTCGTGGTGTCTTCGGTTCCTCCGAGCACGAAGACGGGCACGGTGATTCGCGCGAGCTCGTCGTCGGTGAGGATCCGTGCGGCGGGCGCGATCGGCATCACGGCCCGCACGCGGGGATCGGCGGGAACGTCGGCGTAACCGCTCGCGATCGCGAGCGCCGTGAAGCCGCCGAAGGAGTGTCCCGCCGCTCCGATCTGGAACGGGTTCACGAGCCGGAAGAGGCGGTCTCCCGGGGTTCGCGAACGCGCGATCATCCGGTCGATCACGGCGGAGACGTCGAGAGGCCGGTTGCGGGCGCTCGTCGCAAACGGGAAGCTCGAACCGAAGAATGCGTCGGAGGCCGTATTGCCCGTGTGGTTCGGCGCGGCGACGACGAAGCCGTGGCTCGCGAGCGTTTCGCAAAGGCCCGTCGACTGGACGCTGATGCCACTGTTGCCGTGCGAGAAGACGACGAGTGGTCGCGCGACGTTCGGAACGGGCGCTGCGCCTTCGCGAGCCAGCGTCGACGTGAAGCCGAGCGAGAAGACCTGGAACGGATAGAACGCGAAAGCGCCGGTCGCTCCCGGAGCTGCCGGGTACCAGACGTCGACGACGAGGGTGCGATCGACCTCGACGCCGCCCCGGATCTCGCGGCGGCTCGGGTCGACGAGCTCGAAGCTCTCGTGTCCCACCGCGAAGGGGCCGAGCGTCGAGGGGTCCGGCGCGGACTGGCCCCGCGCGGGAGCGGAAAGGACGAGGGCTGCGAGCACGGCGAGGCGAGCGATTCGCTTCAAAGGGGCCTCCGGGTGGAATCCCCTTCTATCACAGCCGGCTTCGATTCAGGGCAGAAAGGCGACTTCGCCCTTCCCGGGTCGGACCACGACGGGCTCGGAGCCGACGAGATCGATCACGGTCGTGACGGCGTCCTCGCCAGGGCCGCCGTCGATTACGAGATCGACCGCGTTCTCGAGCCGGGCACGGATCTGCTCGGGGTCGGTCTCGGGGCTCGTATTCCCGGGGAGGATCAGCGTCGTGGTGAGGAGCGGCGCGCCGAGGGCCTCGAGCAGCGCGCGCGCGATCCCATTTCCAGGAACCCGGATGCCGATCGTCCGGCGGCGCGGGTGGAGAAGGCGCTTCGGTACTTCGCGCGTGGCGGGAAGCACGAAGGTGTAGGGGCCCGGCGTGTGCGCCTTCATGAGCCGGAAGTCCGGTGTGCCGAGTCGTGCATGGGCCGCGATCTCGGAGAGGTCCCGGCAGGCGAGCGTGAACTGGTGCTGCGGGCCGAGCTTGCGGATCGCAGCGATCCTGTCCATCGCGGCGCGGTCGCCGATCCGACAGCCGAGCGCGTACGAGGAATCCGTCGGGTAGACCACGACCCCCCCGGCCTCGACGATCGCCGCGGCCTGCGAGATCAGCCTCTTCTGCGGATTCTCGGGATGGATCCGGAAGAACTGGCTCAATCTCGCGGCTCCGTCGGTGTGGGTGTCGGGATGGTCCCCTAGAGCATGTTGAGCTCGAGCTTCGCGGCCTCGCTCATCATCGCCGGCGTCCAGGTGGGTTCCCAGACGACTTCGACGCGAACGTCGGCCACTCCCTCGACCTCGCGGATCTTCTCCTCGACCTCCGGAGGGAGCGATCCGGCGACGGGGCACGCCGGAGACGTGAGCGTCATCCGCACGCCGACCGCTCCGGACTCGGAGACGTCGACCTCGTACACGAGCCCGAGCTCCCAGATGTTCACCGGGATCTCCGGGTCGTAACACGTCTTGATCGTGTCGATCACGCGGTCCCGGAGGGTCGACGTCGCTCCGCTCATTCGGTGCTCACCTCCTTCGCGTCTCCGAGGGCCGAGTGGAGCGCATGCCAGACCAGGGTCGCGCACTTGATCCGCGTCGGGTACTCGCGAACCCCCGAGAAGACCTCGAGCTTTCCGAGGTCGTCGCCTTGCGCCGTGCCGTCCGGATCGGTGATCAGGTGGTGGAAGCGCTCGAAGAGCCGCTCGGCATCGGCCCTCGTCCTGCCCTTCACCGCCTCGGTCATCATCGACGCCGAAGCCGTCGAGATGGCACAGCCCGAGCCCTCGAACCGCACGTCGGCGACGACGTCTCCTTCGAGTCTTACGTGCACGGTCACGCGGTCTCCGCAGAGCGGGTTGTGCCCCTCGGCGTGCCGCTCGGCTCCGGGAAGCGGCCCGAAGTTCCGGGGCTTCTTGTAATGGTCGAGGATGGTCGTCTGATAGAGCTCGCGAAGGTCCGACATCAGGCGAAGACCTCGGCGACGCGACGGATGCCCTGCGCGAGCGCCTCGAGCTCCTCGGCGGTGTTGTAGACGCCGAGTGAGGCGCGTGCGGTTGCGGGAATCCCGAAACGATCCATCACCGGCTGCGCGCAGTGGTGTCCGGTGCGGATCGCGATCCCCTCCTGATCGAGGATCGTTCCGACGTCGTGTGCGTGGACGCCGTCGAGGAGGAACGAGAGAACCCCCGCCTTCTCGGGTGCCGTTCCGACGAGTCGCACGCCGGCGACCGAGCGCAGAAGCCCGGTTCCGATCTCGAGGAGCGCCGCCTCGTGCGCCTCGATCCGGTCGAGACCGATCGCCGACACGTAGTCGAGCGCCGCCCCGAGTCCGATTCCGCCGGCGATGTTCGGAGTCCCCGCTTCGAACTTGTACGGGAGCACGTTCCAGGTGCTCTTTTCGAGCGTGACCGATGCGATCATGTCGCCCCCGCCTTGCCAGGGAGGCATCGCATCGAGAAGCGCTTCGCGGCCGTAGAGGATCCCCACGCCGGTCGGCCCGTAGACCTTGTGCCCCGAGAAGACGTAGAAGTCGCAGCCGAGCGCGCGCACGTCGACGGCCCGATGCGGAACGGCCTGCGCGCCGTCGATCAGCACGGGGACTCCTCGCGCGTGCGCAGTGTCGACGATCTCGCGAACCGGGAGCACCGTGCCGAGCGCGTTCGAGACGTGCGCGACGGCGACGAGCTTCGTCCGCTCCGAGATCCGCGAAACGATCTCCTCGAGCGGGACGTCTCCCGAATCGTCGATCGGCGCCGCGACGAGCCTCGCTCCGGTCTCCGCGCAGAGCATCTGCCACGGGACGAGATTCGAGTGGTGCTCGAGCCCCGTCACGAGGATCTCGTCTCCGGAGCGCACGTGGTTCTTGCCGAAGCTCGAGGCCACGAGGTTCACGGCCTCGGTGGCGCCCCGCACGAAGACGATCTCGTGGACCGATGCAGCGTTCAGGAACGCCCGGACCTTCTCCCTCGCGGCCTCGTACGATGCCGTCGCCTTCTCCGAGAGCCAGTGCACTCCGCGGTGGATGTTGGCGTTCTCCTCGGCGTAGTAGCGCGCTTCGGCCTCGATCACCGCGCGCGGCTTCTGCGAGGTCGCAGCGTTGTCGAGGTAGACGAGTGGACGGCCGTGGACCGTTCGCTCGAGGATCGGGAAGTCCTCGCGGATCCGCTTCACGTCGAGGCGAGCGGGGGGCGAGGTCCTGGCGGCGCTCACGCGGCCTCCGCGCGGGCACGCGCGAGGCGGGCGAGCAGGAGCTCGTCGATCCGTTCGCGGAGCGGAGCGATCGAAATCCTGCCGGTGATCTCGGTCGCGAAGGCGCGCATGAGGAGCGCCTGCGCAGCGACCGACTCGATCCCGCGGCTTCGCAGGTAGAACAGCGCATCCTCGTCGAGCTGACCGATCGTCGATCCGTGCGAACACTTCACGTCGTCGGCGAGGATCTCGAGCTGGGGGCGCGAATCGACCTCGGCGTCGCGGGAGAGGAGAAGGTTCTTGTTCGTCTGCTGCGCCGAGGTCTTCTGCGCGTCGGGGCGGACGATCACCCGCCCCGAGAAGACTCCCCGCGCCTCACCGTCGAGAACTCCCTTGTAGGTTTCGCGGCTCGTTCCGTGCGGGCTCGCGTGGTCGATCGTCGTGTGGTTGTCGACGTGCTCCTTGCCCGACGCGACGTAGAAGCCGTTGAGTTCGCACTCGGCGCCGATCCCGTCGAGGACGGCGACGATCTCGTTTCGCGTGAGCGTCCCGCCGAGCGAGATTCCGTGCCCGGTGTAGCGGCTGTCGCGCGACTGCCGGACGCGGAGCGCGGCGAGGTGCGCAGCGTCCGCGCCCTCCCGCTGGAGGCTCACGTGCTCGATCGACGCGGCGTCGCCGAGGAACACCTCCGTGACCGAGTTCGTCAGCATCCGGGCCTCGCCGAGCGAGACGAAATCCTCGATCACGGTGGCCCGGCTGCCGTGTTCGGCGACGACGAGCGTCCGGGGATGTGACGCGGTCGGCCCTCCGCCCGGGAGCGCGAGATGAACGATGTGGATCGGCGCGTCGACGACCGTGTTCGCCGGGAGGTGGACGAAGGCGCCGTCGGCGAAGAGTGCCGTGTTGAGCGCGGCCACCGGAGCTCCTTCGCTGCGAGCGAGTCGTCCGAGGTACGGCTCGACGAGGGCGGGGCGCTCGATCGATGCGGCTGCGAGGCTTCCGACCTCGAGACCCCCGGCGAGGGCGCGCGGCGTCGAGAGCGCGGGCTCGAAGCGGCCGTTCACGAAGACGAAGACGCTGCACGCGAAAACCGGGAACGAAAGCCTCTCGATCGCCGCGCGATCGAGAGCGACCGCCGTCGCAGGAGCCGTGGTCCACGCGGTCCGCGCGATCGGCGCGAGGTTCGTGTAGCGCCAAGCCTCGCTCCGCGGCGTCGGGAAGCCCTCGGCGGCGAAGGCCGAGATCGCTTCCTTGCGGAGCGCCTGCAACCAGGCCGGTCCGTCCGGCGCCGCCACTTCGAAGCTCGCGACGAAGGCCTCGCGTGCGTCATCGCTCACCGGGGCGCCGCCCCCTTCTCGATCCAGGCGTATCCCTGCTCTTCGAGCTCGCTCGCGAGCTCCTTTCCGCCGGAGCGGACGATCCGCCCTCCGGCGAGGACGTGGACGAAGTCCGGGACGATGTAGTCGAGCAGTCGCTGATAGTGGGTGATCACGATCATCGAGCGCTCGGGGCTTCGCAGCGAGTTCACGCCCTTCGAGACGATCTTGAGGGCGTCGATGTCGAGGCCGGAATCGGTCTCGTCGAGCACCGCGAGGCGGGGCTCGAGGATCGCCATCTGGAGCACCTCGTTCCGCTTCTTCTCGCCGCCGGAGAAGCCTTCGTTCACGGCGCGCCCCATCATCTTCTCGTCCATCTCGACGAGCTTCATCTTCTCCCGGGCGAGCTTGAGGAAGTCCATCGCATCGAGCTCGGCCTCGCCGCGGTGCTTCCGGATGGCGTTCAAGGCGGCCTTGAGGAAGTAGAGGTTCGTGACCCCCGGGATCTCGACCGGGTACTGGAAGGCGAGGAAGATCCCCTCCCGGGCGCGCTCCTCGGGCGCCATCTCGACGAGGTTCCGCCCGCCGAAGAGCACCTTTCCGGAAGTCACCTCGACCGAAGGGCGCCCGGCGAGAACGTTCGCGAGCGTGCTCTTCCCGGAGCCGTTCGGCCCCATGACGGCGTGCACTTCGCCGGGACGCACGCCGAGCGAGAGACCCTTCAGGATCTCGCTTCCTCCTGCGCGAGCGTGCAGGTCCTCGATCTCGAGAAGCGACATCTAGCCCACACTCCCTTCGAGGCTCACTCCGAGGAGCTTCTGCGCCTCCACCGCGAACTCCATGGGAAGCTCCTTCAGCACCTGCTTGCAGAAGCCGTTCACGATCATCGACACGGCGTCCTCGGCGGAGATGCCTCGCTGCTGACAGTAGAAGAGTTGATCCTCGCCGATCTTCGACGTCGTGGCCTCGTGCTCGACCGTCGCCGTCGGGTTGCGGACTTCGAGGTACGGGAAGGTGTGCGCGCCGCAGCGGTCGCCGATCAGGAGCGAGTCGCACTGCGAGTAGTTGCGGGCGCCGTCGGCTCCCTTCTGGACCCGCACCTGCCCCCGGTAGGCGTTCTGCCCGTGCCCCGTCGAGATTCCCTTCGAGACGATCGTGCTCCGGGTGTTCTTCCCGATGTGGATCATCTTCGTCCCGGTGTCGGCCTGCTGGCGATTCGCGGTGAGCGCCACCGAGTAGAACTCGCCGATCGAATCGTCCCCGAGGAGGATGCAGCTCGGGTACTTCCACGTGATCGCCGACCCGGTCTCGACCTGCGTCCACGAGATCTTCGACGCACGCCCCGCGCACTTGCCGCGCTTGGTCACGAAGTTGTAGATCCCGCCCCGGCCTTCGGCGTCGCCGGGGTACCAGTTCTGAACGGTCGAGTACTTGATCTCGGCGCGTTCGAGCGCGACGAGCTCGACGACGGCGGCGTGGAGCTGGTTCTCGTCGCGCTGCGGCGCCGTGCAGCCCTCGAGGTACGAGACGTAGCTTCCTTCGTCGGCGATGATGAGCGTCCGTTCGAACTGCCCCGTGTTCGCCGCGTTGATCCGGAAGTAGGTCGAGAGCTCCATCGGACAGCGAACGCCCTTCGGAACGTAGACGAACGACCCGTCGGTGAAGACGGCAGAGTTGAGCGCGGCGTGCTTGTTGTCGGAGTACGGGACGACCGAGCCCAGGTATTCCCGAACCAGCTCGGGGTGTTCGCGAACGGCTTCCGAGAACGAGCAGAAGAGGATCCCCTTCTTCGAGAGCTCCTCGCGGAAGGTCGTCGCCACCGAGACGCTGTCGAAGACCGCGTCGACCGCCACGCCGGCCAGTCGCTTCTGCTCGCCGAGCGGGATGCCGAGCTTTTCGTAGGTCTCGAGGAGCTTCGGATCGACCTCGTCGAGGCTCTCGAGCTTCTTCTTCTGCTTCGGCGCCGAGTAGTAGACGATCGCCTGGTAGTCGATCGGCGGGAATCGCACCGACGACCACTCGGGTTCGGGCATCTCGAGCCAGCGCCGGTAGGCCTTGAGCCGCCACTCGAGGAGCCATTCCGGTTCCTGCTTCTTCGACGAGATCAGGCGGATCACGTCCTCCGAGAGGCCGGCCGGCACCGAATCGGTTTCGATGTCGGTGACGAATCCCCACTTGTATTCGCGGTTCGCGAGATGCTCGAGCGACTCGCCCGGGGTCATGACAACTCCTGTCCGAGCCGCTCTCGCTGCGCGATGAGCGGGCCGATCAGCTCGGTCAACGGAACCTGCTCGAGGTGGTCACGGACCAGCTCGTTCACTCTCTGCCAGGGCGTGCGGATGGTGCAGGTCGTCTCCTGCTGGCAGTGGCCGGGGCCGGCGGCGCATTCGGTGAGCGCGATCGGCCCCTCCATGGCCCGGATCGCAGCAGCGACCGAGATCTCCTCGGCCGGCCGGGCGAGGACGTAGCCGCCCTTCGCTCCGCGATGCGAAACCAGGAGACCCGCCCGTGCGAGCGCCTTCAGGATCTTGCTCACCACCGGAAACGGTAGATGCGCCCGCGCGGCGACCTCGCGGGCGTTGTGCGGCGCCCCGGCATCCTCGGTGGCGAGCAGCGCCAGGAGCACGATCGCGTAATCCGTGAGCTTGCTCATGCGCACCATGGTCGGATCCCGCTGCCCCTGATCGGAGGGGGTCCGGATTGGGTACGTTTCCGGTCCCCGATGACCCTACGTTAGCCGTCCGGGGCGATCCCGAAAGGGTCAGCGACGCTCGAGGAGGAGGCTTTGGAGGGCCCGGCCGAGCGGGCCGCGCTCGTCGTGGAGCGCGCTCTCAGCGAGCCCTACCCCGGCGGGTTCGGGCCAGCTCACGGCGTCGAGCCGAACCCATTCGCCGCCGGGAAGCCGGTGGAGATGGAGCGTGAGATCGGCGTTCAGGAAGCGGAAGCGATCGAAGGGCAGGGCGGCGCTGATCCCGTTTCCGAAGTCCGCCGCCGCCGCGACCCGAGCAAAGGGGGAGAGCGCCACCCCGGGGGCGAGCGGCACCAGGACGCGGACCCAATCGGTGCAGGGGCCGAGTTTCTCCCACGAGCCGTTTGCAATCCGATGCTCGGTGGCATGGCTGTGGTACGCGCGGAGCTCGCCCCGCCAGGCGGGCCTCACGGCGACGGCCCGCTCGGGTCCGGGAGGCGGGGACGTGTCGCCGCCCGCGGCGTCCCGTGGCAGGGCGATCGAGTCGGTGCGAAGCCGCAGCACGGTCGCGCGAGCGACCTCGAGATCGGCTCCGAAGAGCGAGACTCCGACGAGCTGGACCTTCCGGCCCGGGCGCAGGATGCGCACCTCGGGGCGCAGCGGGGCGAGCGGCACCGGTCGGAGCAGCTCGAGCGTGAGGCGCGCCGGATGCATCGGTCCGGGGGCGTCGGGAGTCTCGGCGAGGTGCGCGACGAGCGCCGCAACCGGGCCACCGTGAAGGGCGTCGGGCGACCACGGGCCGCGGGAGAGTTCCGTCGGGACGAAGTGTTCGCCGTCGAGCTCGTAGAGCGATTGCGCCACGCGCGGACGCTAACGCAACGCGAGGCGCTCGCCTCCTTGACGTCGCGCGGCGCCGCGCCGAAAGTCCGCGCGTGCAGCGAAGCGAGCACCGCATCCTGACGACGCATTCCGGGAGTCTCCCGCGGCCCCGCTCGCTCACGGCGCTCCTCGCCGCGAAATCCGCCGGCCGCGGCCACGACGAAGCCGCGCTCGCCGCCGCCGCACGCGAGGCCACCCGCGACGTCGTCGCGAGACAGCTCGCCGTCGGGATCGACGTCGTGAACGACGGCGAGGTCGGTCGCGAGAGCTTCTTCACCTACGTGAAGCACCGCATGACGGGCTTCGGCGGCCAGAGCCAGCGGCCCGTGATGTCCGATCTCACGCGGCATCCGGGCTGTCTCGAGCAGCTCGCACGCAGCCTCTCGACGACCGAGAACGTGAGCCTCATGACTGCACCGCGGGCCGAGGGGCCCGTCGAGTATCGTGGGATCGAGTCGATCGAGGCCGAGTGCGCCGAGCTCGTCGGCCTTCTCCCCGTTTCCGGAGGGCGGCGCCACGAGGCGTTCATGTCCTCGCCCTCGCCGGGAATCGTCGCCGCCGCGATGGAGAATGCGTTCTACGAGGGCTTCGACGACTATCTCGCCGCGGTCTCGGCAGCGCTCGCGGTCGAGTACCGCGCGATCGTGAGCGCCGGGCTGCTCTTGCAGATCGACGCGCCAGACCTCGCGATGGAGCGTCATACGCTGTTCCAGGACCGCCCGCTCGGGGAGTTCCAGGGTTTCGTCCGCAAGGTCATCGATTCGATCCGCACGGCTCTCGACGGAATCGCGCGGGATCGCGTCCGACTCCACGTCTGCTGGGGAAACTACGGCGGCCCGCACGATGCCGACGTCCCGCTCGAGGAGATCTGGGCCGAGATCGCGAACGCTCCGGTGGGGGCCTTTCTCGTCTCGTTCGCGAATCCGCGCCACGCCCACGAGATCCGGCTCTTCGAACGCGGCCTCCTGCCCGAGGGATCGCTCCTCGTCCCCGGCGTGATCGACACCACGACCAACTACGTCGAGCACCCCGAAGTGGTCGCCGAGCGCATCGAACGCGCTGCACGCGCGGTCGGCGATCCTTCGCGGATCCTCGCCGGCACCGATTGCGGTTTCGAGACCTCGGCGGGCTTCGCCGCGGTGGCGCACGACGTGGTCTTCGAGAAGCTCCGCTCGCTCGTCGACGGCGCGGCCCTCGCGTCGCGGAGGCTCTTCTAGGCGGTTCCCGACCCGAGCTCGATTTCACGTTCGAGCTGCGCGATCGCAAAATCGAGGTGTCCGCAGAGCGTCTCCATGTATTCCTGGAACGCCTTGTGGATCACGGCGAAAGAGACCGCCTCCTTGAAGGCAGAGGGGCGGCGAAGCAGCGTCTCGAACATGAGCGAGAGCGTGAACCACGCCCGTCTCGGCCCGCCCTTCAGCACGACCTCCTTGAGGATCCGCAAGAAAAGGATGCCTTCGCTCGTGTTCACGCTCGCACCGCCCCCGCCCTTCACCTGCGGGCCGCGGTGGAGGACGAAATCGATCGTCCGGCGGCGGTAATGACGGAAGTCGTAGAGCTGCGAGAGGAGCCTACGATACCCGCGGTAGAGCTCGAGCCGACTCATCGCCTTGGGCAGGATGTTCGAGAACACGAACTGGTCGCCGGTCGACTCGGCGATGAGCCTTCCCTCGGCGACGACGCGTTCGTGGAGCGGGGTCTTCGGCAGGGCCTGGAGCATCCCCGTCATCGAAACCGGGATCCGCGCCTCCTGGATGAAACGGAGCTGCTCTTCGAAGATCGTCTCGTCGTCGTGATCGAAGCCCACGATCATCCCGGCCTGGACCTGGATTCCGTAGCCCTGCACCTTGCGGACGCTCTCGACGAGGTCGCCGCGAACGTTCTGCGTCTTGTGGGTCTCCTGCAGCGAGGACTTCCGCGGGCTCTCGATGCCGATGAATACGGTCGTGAAATGCGCGGCCTGCAGGAGCTCGAGGAGCTCGTCGTCCTGCGCGACGTTCAGCGAGACCTCGGTGTTGAACGAGATCGGGTGCCCGTGCTTCTCGCCCCAGGCCGCGATCTCGCGGAGGAGCTCCTTGGCGAGCTTGCGGTTTCCGATGAAGTTGTCGTCGACGATGAAGACCTGGCGTGCGCCGAGCCGGTGGCATTCCTCGATCTCGGCCATCACCTGCGCGGGGCTCTTCGCTCGCGGCTTCCTGCCGTACATGACGATGATGTCGCAGAACTCGCAGTGGAAGGGGCAGCCTCGCGCGAACTGGATCGTGAGCGCGTGGTAGCGGTCGACGTGGAGGAGGTCGAACCGCGGCATCGCGCTCGTGGTCAGGTCCGGCTTCTCGGCGGCCCGGTATTCGCCCTGCCATTCGCCGGCTTCGAAGTCGCGGAGGAAGCGCGGCCAGGTCTCCTCGGCCTCCTCGACGAAGAGCACGTCGCAGCGGCCGCGAAGCTCCTCCGGGCAAAGCGATGCGAAGGGCCCTCCCACCACGACGAAGCGCCCGCGCCGGCGGAACTCCTCGATGATCTCGAACATTCGGTTCTTGTGGACGATGTAGCCGGTGACGCCGATGATGTCGGCGTCGACGTCGAAATCGATCTCCTCGACGTTCTCGTCGCAGATCGTGACCTCGTGCTCGCGCGGAGTGAGGCCGGCGACGGTCGGCATCGAGAGGTTCGGGAAGATGCACTTCTTGCCGAGGAGCGGGAGGATCTGGTCGTAGGTCCAGAAGCTCGGCGGGTTCTTCGGCGTGACGAGGTGGATCTTCATGGGTCCTCCGGGAGGGCCGGGCCGGCGCCCCGTCCAGCGCAAAGTTTGACGCCTCCGGACGCGCGCCGTGTGAAACTTGCGTAACGGGCCACGCGGCGGTCCCCGCGATTCCTGATGCGTCGCGTCGTGGCGCGCGGGACGGCGCCCCGATCCGCGACGGCGCGCGACCGAGCGGGCGGAGGACCGAGGTCGAGGTCGGAGTTCCCCTCGAAGCCGGCGCGCCCGAAGCGGAAGTCCGCTTCGCCGTGGAGTTCGCCGAGGAGGCCGAGGTCGACCGCAGGATCGAAGCGCTCGCTTCGGCATCGAGGTGACGCCGGATGGTGTCCAGGTCGAGCGCAGGGCGCCGGCACGGCTCGGATCGTGGAGGCTCTCGACCGTTCGCGCGAACTTCGGAGAGTGGAACGCTTCGATCGCGCTCGCGAATCGCGGTCTTCGCCCGCCTTCGGGGCGCCTGCGCCGAGGGGGAGGAAGCGGTACGCTCGTCGGGCCGCTCCCGCGCCGGCGTAGCCGAAGGCACAGCCACGACGAAACCACGAGGGAGACCCTGCGATGAAGGCGATTCTCTACCACGGCAAGCACGATTTCCGCGTCGGCGACACGAACGATCCGAAGCTCGCTGCCGAGACCGACGCGATCGTTCGCATCTCGCGAGCGGCGATCTGTGGGTCGGACCTCCATCTTTGGCACGGCGGGTTGCCCGAGAGCCCGAATACGCGGCCCGGGTTCGCCGTTGGGCACGAATTCCTCGGCGTGGTCGAGGAGGTGGGCTCGGCGGTCCGCCGTTTCCGGAAGGGAGACCGCGTGCTCGCCTCGTGCACGGTGGGGTGCGGCGCCTGTGTCGCGTGCCGTCGTGGCGTCTACAGCGGCTGTGTCGTGATGACGCAGGGCGGAGGCGCCGGGAACATCTTCGGTTTCGGTCACGCGCTCCCGGGTGGCCAGGCCGAGGCGGCGCGGGTCCCCTTCGCGGATGCGAACCTCTTCGAGGTTCCGGACTCGATCACGGACGAGCAGGCGCTCTTCCTCACCGACATCCTTCCGACCGGCTACATGGGCGCCGAGCTCGCCGAAGTCTCTCCCGGCGATACGGTCGTCGTGTTCGGCTGCGGTCCGGTCGGCACCTTCGCACAGATGTGCGCGCGGCTGTGTGGCGCGGCGCGTGTGATCGCGGTCGATCCCGACGAGCAGCGTCTCGAGCGGGCTCGCCAGAGCGGCTGTGAGATCGTGAATCCGACGAAGACGAACCTCGTCGAGTACGTCCTGGGACGCACCGGTGGCCTCGGCGCCGACGCGACGATCGAGGCCGTCGGGCGCGGCGAACTCATCACGCAGTCCGCGCTCGTGACGCGAGCGGGAGGCCGCGTCGCCGTGATCGGCGTCGTCGCCGAGCCGATGGTCCAGCTTCCGTGGATCCTCTTCTTCATGAAGAACATCTCGCTTCGCACCGGCCTCGTGAACCCGCAGGTCCACGTTCCGCGCCTGATTCCGCTGATCGAAGCGGGCCGCCTCGATCCGACCTGCATCATCACGCACCGTCTGCCGCTCTCGGAGGGCGTCCACGGCTACGAGATCTTCGCCGGGCACCAGGAGAACGTCCTCAAGGTCGTCCTCGAGGTATAGGCGTGGGGGGGCGGCGACCCCGCGGAACTTCCCGTCCCCGGAGCAAGAACTTCTTGGGGGGTTTCCAACACTTTTGGAAGCCGGCGGCCACTCATTGCTCGGGCACCGGATTCGCCCGGCCGAGCGGTGGTTGTGCCGATCCATGCCCAGGTTCGATTCATGCGATCGAGTCGCCTCGCGCGCGCGCCCCAACGGGGCTCGTGGCGCTCGAGCGACCCCGAGAAGAGGTTGCCCTCCATGCGCAGCACATTGCTCAGGATCTTGTTGTTCGTGATTGCCGCGCCGGCGACGGCCGGCGCCTTCGCGACCTTCCCGGACGGATCGGGAGGCTTTCTCAAGTGGGGCGACAACGCGGCCGGTACCCCCGGCGGCACCGTGACGTGGGGTTTCGTTCCCGTCGGCACGGATGGGTCGTCCTACTGTGGCGCGGCCTGTCCCGGCACGAGCGTGAGCTCGATCCAGATCGAGAATGGACCCGGCATCGGCTACACGCTCACGCCGCTCACCGATCTCGTCGCCACGTTCACGGCGGCGTTCGAAGCCTGGGCAGCCGCAGGCAACATCACGTTCACGGGTCCCGATCCGGACGGCGGGCTCGCGATCAACGATCCCGGCGCGACGTCGCCGGACATCCGGATCGGCGTCTTCGCGTTCTCCTCGGGCGGCGGCGCCGTCGGCTTCGCTCCGCCTCCCAACGGGGGTACGGGCGCCGGCGACATCCTGCTCGACGCCAACTCGTTCTACGCCTTCCAGCCCGGCAACGAGGGCGACGCGTTCCCGTTGGCCTCGACCGCGCCGAACGACATCGAAAGCCTGATCCTGCACGAGATCGGGCACGCGCTCGGTCTCGCACATCCGGCTTTCGATGGAACCTGCCCGGTCATGCAGGTCGAGCCGAGCTGCCTCGGGATCATCCAGCGCGAACTCGATCCGGACGACATCGCCGGGGTCGAGTTCCTCTACGGCGTGCCGATCCCGGAGCCGGGCAGCGGTCTCCTTCTCGGTTCGGGGTTGCTCGCGATCGCCGCCGGGGCGCGCAGGATGACGAGCGCGTAGCTCGCTTCCGGAGACGCACCACGGCGTCGCGGTGGCAGATCGACGTCTCGAGGCTCCGCGCCTCCGGAGAAGATGCCGCGATTCATGCGTACGGCGCGAGCTTCGCGAAGAACTCGCGGAGGATCCGGAAGGTCGGCCCGTCGAAGCCGCCCTCGACGATCGCCGCCGAGCCGAAGAAGAGGATCGCCGCGACGACGCAGACGTTCGGGATCGAGACGAGGAGCCGTCCGACCTTCGACCACTCGCCGAGGTCGCTTCGGTCGAAGATCGTGAAATACGCGAACGAGAACGGGAGAAAGGCGCAGAACCAGGCCAGGTAGTTCACGAACGGAACCGAGAGGAACCCGTTCGGCAAGGCGTCGTTCCAGCGCCAGAAGACCCCCGAAAGGCTCGCGAGCGGATCGAGCTGCAGGTCGAGCGAGAGCGCGAGCGCCGTCGTGAGGAGCGCCGATCCGGGCGCGGCGAGCGGGAAGGGAAGCCGCTCGCGCAGGCGGCTCGCGATCTCGATGCAGGCGTAGAAGACGAGGCACCAGCCCATCATCGTCGCGAACGGCGCCGGAAGACCGCCCAGGTAGAAGCGGTAGCCGGGCTCGAAGAAATATCCCATCACGATGCCGCCGTTCTCGAGGACGAGCCCGTAGAGCCAGGCCACACCGAAGAACGTGGCGAAGCGAGAGGCGCCGCGCTCGGCTGCGACGTGCACCATGAAGGCGGCGATCCAGAAGAGCTGCATGAGCTCGAAGAAATGCGTGAGGGTCGCGAGCTCGAGCTCGTTGCGGAGGAAGGGCGCGATCGCATACGCGACGTAGATCGCAAAGGGCGCGATCGCGATCGCGAGCGGGATCGCGTAGCGCCGCGCGCCGAAGGCCGCGAGTCGCTCGGAGCGGCGCACGCGGAGCGTCTGGTAGAGGAGCACCCAGAAAAGGGGGAATGCCGTCGTCCAGGCGAAGGCGCAGATCGGGATCCCGATCTGCTCGAACTCCGCGCGAGGGACGTTCGAGACCAGGAAGTGCAGGACGCCGATCGCTTCGAAGGTGAAGAACCAGATCGGAAGGTGGTCCCAGATCTCCCGGGCGAGGGTTCGCCAGGCGAGAAGCTCCCTAAAATCCGTGAACACGTGCGCGCGGGCTTGCGTCGCATCGCCGGCTTCGCCCTGCGCCGATCGCCATTCGAGGGCCTCGCCCATCTGCGCTCCGGATCGTCGGCCGGGGATCCGGCGCGGCGAGGACCGTTATACCCGCAATCGTCCGACGAGGGGAAGGCCGGGCGCGCGTCGCGTGCGGCGGCGTCGGGCTTTTCACGGAGGCTGCGCGCGTGGGTCTTCCGAAGGGTCAGGACGACGGCCCGCCGCGCCGATGGATCTGCGGGGCCGCCTCCTCCCGCCGGAGCCGGAGCAGCCGGCGCGCCCCGACCGGGAGGGTGGCTGCGCGATGGATCTCGGCCTCGTGGTCCTCGCGCTCGTTCCGATCGGCATGGGCGTCTTCACGGCGGTCGTCGCCGAGCGCCTGCTGCGCCGCTTCCATACGGCGACGGGGCCGTCCGCCACGCTGCTCTTCGCGGGCCTCTCGATCTGGCTCCTCTTCGCCGGTCTTTCGATCCTGATGAAGGATCCCGACGATCAGATCCTCGTTCGCAAGATCATCTACCTGGGCGTGGTCTCCGTTCCGCTCGCGTTCTTCTTGCTCGCAGCGCGTGCGGTGCGGCGCGATGCGTGGCTCGGACGGAGGGCACTCCTCGCCCTCTGGGCGATCCCCGTCTTCGTCCTCGCGCTCGCACTCACCAACGATTCGCACGGCTGGCTCTGGCCGAAGATCGAGTTGGTACCCGCGGTGCTCGGGCACCGGGTCCTTCGCTTCCATTTCGGCCCCGGCTTCTGGCTCCTCGCCGCCTACTCGTACGTGGCGCTCGGTGCGGGAACCTGGCTTCTCGCTTCGAAGTACCGCCGCGATTGGCGCCACTACCGCCTCGAGGCCTCGCTCGTCTTCGCCGCGCTCGCAGCGCCCTGGATCGCGAACGTCCTCTATCTCGCCGGCTACGCCGGGCCGCGCCCGATCGATCCGACGCCCTACGCGCTCACGCTCACCTCCGCCGTGCTCGCCTGGGGCCTCGCGAGGCAGGGAATCCTCGAAGCGCTTCCCGTGAGCCGCAGCACCGTCGTTGCACGGCTCAGCGATGGGATTCTCGTCGTCGATACGAGACGACGGATCGTCGACGCCAACGCCGCGGCGCGCCGCGTGCTCGGCCTCGAGGACGTCTTCGTCCAGGATCTCCGCGTCGACGACGCGCTCGCCGGGTTTCCGAAACTCCTCGAGGCGCTCGATGAGCCCGCGAAGGAGGCGACGAGCGCGCTCGAGATCCGGACCCCGGAAGGGCCGCGCAGCTTCGACCTCCGCATCTGCGAGCTTCGCGAAAAGGGACGGGACCTTTCGGGGCATCTCGTCGTGCTTCGGGACGTGACCGATTACCTCGCAGCGACCGAGGCCGCGCGGGCCGCGGCGGTCGCAAATTCGCAGTTCCTCGCGAACATGAGCCACGAGATCCGCACGCCGATGAACGGAGTTCTCGGCCACGCCCAGCACCTCGCGGAACTCGGCCTCGATGCCGAGCAGCGATCGGTCGTCGACGACATCCTGCGCTCCGGCGAGGCGCTGCTCCAGGTGCTCGACGACGTCCTCGACTTCTCGAAGCTCGAGGCCGGGAAGCTCCGCATCGACTCGGCGCCCTTCGAGCCGCGAGCGCTCGCCGATGATCTCGTCGTCCTGCTCGGCCCGAAGGCGCGGGAGAACGGGATCGCGCTCGAAACGGAGATCGACGCGGGAGTTCCGTTCTGGCTCGTGGGGGATGCCGGCCGCATCCGACAGGTGCTCGTGAACCTCGGTGGCAACGCAGTCAAGTTCACCAAGCAGGGGCGGGTGGTGCTGCGCGTCCGCTGCGACGCCATCGAGGCAGCCGTCGCGACGCTCCGCTTCGAGGTCTCGGACACCGGGATCGGGATCCCGGCGAGTGCCCTCGAGACGATCTTCGACGCGTTCACGCAGGCCGACGCCTCGACGACGCGCCGTTTCGGAGGAACGGGACTCGGGCTCTCGATCTCGCGCGAGCTGGTGCAGCGGATGGGCGGCGAGCTCGGAGTCTCGAGCGAGGTGGGGCGCGGTTCGAGCTTCTGGTTCGTGTTGCCGCTACCCGTCTGCGCTGCGCCGCTCGTCTCGCCGCGAGAGCGGTTCGCGGCGCGGTCCACCGCCGGACGTGCCTTGCGCGTTCTCGCGGCCGAGGACAATCCGGTCAATCAACGCGTCCTGCGACGGCTTCTCGAGCGGCTCGGCTGCAGCGTCGATCTCGCGAGCGACGGGGCCGAGGCCGTCTCGCGTCTCGAAAGCGGCGAGTACGACCTCGTCCTCATGGACTGCCAGATGCCGGGGATCGATGGCTTCGAGGCGACGCGACGGATCCGATCCCTCGCCGGCTCGAAGGCGCGGATTCCGATCGTCGCCGTGACGGCCCACGCGCTCGAAGGCGATCGCGAGCGCTGCCTCGCCGCCGGCATGGACGACTACGTGACGAAGCCGCTTCGCCCCGATTCGCTCGCGCGGATCGTCGAGCGCTTCGGCGGTTAGGGAGACGGCCCGAGATCCCGGGTTGCCGGGCCGCCCCGCCGGGTCGCCCCTCGCGGTTCGCCCGCACCGGTGATGCGTCGGAGAAGGCCTCGAAGGGCCCGTTGACCACGAGGGTTCCGGTCGACCCCGTGTTGACCGGCGGCTCGAGCGCGTGTACCCAAAGCGGCTCATTCGACGCACTTCGGGGCCAGCGGCATGCGACGGCGCGGGCCGGCAGGCGGGTGCGAGCGGGGAGGGCTTCATGCGAGGGTTTGGAAGGGTCCGCTTCTACGGGAGCTTCGCTCACGGCGGGCTCGTGCTCGCGTTCGGACTCGCAGTCGGCGCGATCGGATCCGGATGTGCGCATCCGATCGCCTTCAATGCGGCCGATACCTCGTGGCACTACTCGGTCGGCGCGGAGAAGCTCGGTGATGCCGCGCTCGTCGCCGTCATCGATCCGGCGACCGCCGCGCAGTCGTACACGTTCCGCGCATGGGCGAGCGGCGTCGCCAACCAGTGGGTCGTGAACTACGGCGAGATGCTCGTCCAGGTCGCCGATGTGGAGCTTCCGCAGCTCGTCGGGCTCTACGAGCGGAGCACCTCGTTCCGGGAGCCGGCGAGCGGCAACCCGAGGCTCACGCTCGTGCTCACGGTGCCTTCGTACGTCTTCGAAGACTACCGGGCGAAGCTGACGCTCCGCGCCGAGGCCTTCGGTCCGGGGCGAAAGCCGATCTTCTCGAAGGACTATTCTGCGATGGGAGAGAGCGAGGCCGGGATGATGGTCGGCCTCGGTGCCCTCGGGCAGACCTCGGCCGTTCGCCAATCGTCCCTCGACGCGTTCAAGGCGGCCTTCGCCGCGATGCGTCCCGACCTTCTCGCCGCGCTCCGCGGGGGCGCCGCGCGCTAGGACTCGGAAGCGAGATCTCGGGTGGGTCGGCACGGCTCGTGATCGGCTCGCCCGGGCGATACCCTCGCGGCGTGTCGCGACGCTTCTTCGCGCTCTCCGAGGTCACGGCGAGGATCCGCGAGCTCCTCGCTCCGGCCTTCGGCCGGCGCTTCTGGGTGCGCGGGGAGATCAGCTCGGCTCGCGAGCGCGGGCATTTCTACTGCGATCTCGTCGAAAGCGACTCCGCGCACGGCGTGGTGGCGCAGCTCCGCTGCACGATCTGGGAGCGCGACCTCCAGCGGATCCGGGCCGAGTTCGCGAAGGCAGGCCTCGACCTCGCACTCGAAAACGGCACACAGGTCGGGATCGAATGTGAAGTCGAGTTCCATCCCCGCTACGGCCTCTCGCTGCGCGGCCGCGACATGGATCCGGCCTTCGCACTCGGCGAGCTCGAGCTTCGCCGCCGCCGGATCCTCGAGACGCTCGGGAAGGAGGGGCTCCTCGATCGCAACGCGAGGCTCGCCGTGGCGATGCTCCCGAACCGGATCGCACTCGTGACGAGCGCTGGGAGCGCCGCCTGTCTCGATTTCGTCGAGACACTCTCGGCGAGTCCGTTCGGCTTCCAGATCTTCCTCGCGGGCGCGACCATGCAGGGGCAGGATGCGCAGCGGAGCATCCTCGCGGCCCTCGATGCGTGCGAGCGGCTGCCGGTCGACTTGGTCGTGATCGCTCGTGGTGGCGGAAGCAAGACCGAGCTCGCCTGGCTCGACGACGAGCTCATCGCCCGACGCATCGCAGGCTACCCACTTCCGGTCTGGACGGGGATCGGACACGAGATCGATACGGGCGTGCTCGACGCGGTGGCGGGACAGAGCTTCAAGACCCCCACTGCCGTCGCCGAGGCGCTCGTCGGCCGCTTCGTTGCCGTTTCGCGCCGTCTCGATGAGGGCGCCGTCCGACTGCGTTCGGTCTGGCGGCTCCGGCTTCGAGCGGCGAGCGAGCGGCTCGAGCGCGCGCAGACGGGGCTTCGGCAGGGGACACGGAAGCTCGTCGACCAGCGGCGAAGCGAGCTTCGCCGCGCGGCCGAAGCCGTTCGCGCGGAGGTGCGAACCCGGCTCGGCGGCGAAGAGCGCCGGCTCGCACGGGTGGGAGCGACGCTCCGTGTCCGCGCGCTCGGAAGGCTTCGCGAGGCGGAGCTCGCGCTCGGCGCGGCGGGGCGAACGCTCGGCGCTTCGCAGAGGTCGCGTCTTCGCGAAGTGTCCGAACGCCTGCTCGCACGTCGTGAGCGTTTCTCGGCGAAGCGGGTTCTCGCGAGGATCGCGCGCGAACGCGAGCGGCTCGCTGCCCTCGAGTCGCTGCTTCGTGCCGCAGATCCCAGGACGGCGCTCGCGCGCGGCTTCTCGCTCACGACCGACGCTTCCGGCTCGCTCGTCCGCTCGGTCGCGCAGGCGCCGCCCGGTACGATCGTCGAGACGCGAGTGGTCGACGGGAGTTTCGAGAGCGTCGTTCGCACGACGCGGAGGGACGGCGATGGTTGAACGCAAGGCGTCGAGCTACGAGGAGAAGATGCGGAGGCTCGACGAGATCCTCGCGAGACTCGACGAGTCGGAAACGCCGATCGACGAGCTCGCGAAGGACGTGAAGGAGGGCGCGCGGCTGATCCGCGAGCTCGGTCAGAAGCTGGCCGAGGTCGAGACCGAGGTCCAGGACGCCTTCCGCGATCTCGACGCGAGCTCTCCGCCGGAGGGCGAAACGAAGCAGGCGTAGCGAGCCGGCCGCGGGCTCATTCGAGGTCTCCCACCCGTGCGAGCGAGAGAAGCGGTGCGCGCCCATCGTGATGCCAGGCGAGGGGCGGCGCCTGCAGCCGGCCGGGCGCGCACACGCGAGAGGCGCCCGCGTCGAGGACGATCCCGGCCACGGCTTCTCGAAGGACGCCGAAACCGGCGATCGCGACGCCGGCCAGGTGAGGACCGAGTGGAGCGATGGCGTCGCGAAGCGCGGCCTCGTCGCGAACCGGATGCACCCGGACGAAGCGATGGAGCGGCGCTTCGCGGGGTCGCGAATCGGCCTCGCGGACGACGGTGTGCGTGGCGCCCGCGTGCGACGAGACATCGAGGCCCGCTGCTTTGCGAAGCTCCGCGTCGCTCCTCGCGCGGGCGATCGCCGCTTCGGCCTCGATCGGGACGCAGCCACGCGGAAGCTCCCGCTCGATCTCGTGCAACGCCTCGTCGAGAGCTCGCGCGAAGTCGTCCGCGGTCGCCACTGCATTCGTCCCCGCCACGACGAAGACGGCGAGCGGTGAAAGGCAGCCGAGCTGGTCCCAGAGCGCGACGTCGAGCGCGAGGCCCCTCGCGATCTCGCCGAGCGATCCTCGACGAAATGCTTCGGGCCCGACGACGCCGATCGAGATGCGGTGGGCGTGAGCGACGAAGCGACGCGGCGGGCCGACCTTCGCGGCGAGCGACGCGATCGTCGCATCGCTTCCGGTCGCCACCACGCACGGAGCGTCGAGAAAAGCGCGCAGGAGCACTTCGTCGCGCACGTCGAAGTCGACGATTTCGATCGCCTTCGCGAAAGCGGGATCGATCGCATCGAGCGCGCGTTCGACGATCCGCGCGGTCTGCGGGTCGTGCCGCGAGGGTCGCGCGAGGACCGGCGATCCGAGCACGAGCGGGAAGACGAGCGCGGAAACCGTCGGGGTCGGGAGGGCACCTCCGAGCAGCACCGAGGTCGTCTCGAATCCCGACACGCGGCTCGTTGGCGCCTTCGGAGCGCCTGCAAAGCCGGCTGGTCCGATCTCGCGAGCGGCGAGTGCCTCGAGCGCCGCCGAATCCCACGAAGCGAGGGCGAGGTCGAGCCCCGAGCGGAGGTTCGCGGCGTCGAAGCCGGTCGTCCCGGCGAGCGCCGTCTCCCATTCGCTCCGGATCGCCGCACCGGGGTCGCGGAGCGCTTCGAGGAGCGCGCCGAGGACGCGCAGCCGATCCTCGAGGCTTCGCATTCGGAGTGCCGCGCCGGCTGCGAGAAGGCGCGCGCGCGCTTCGCAGATTTCCCGCTCCGGGCTCATGCTCCGCCGCCCAGGATCTCGTCGGCGGCGATCGAGCAGCCGCGGGCTTCGGCTCCCTCGGCGCGACCGAGCACCTCGAAGCCGTCGCCCACACGTCGGCCGACGTCCGCGGGGAGAAGCGCGCAGACGCCACCCGCATTTGCCAGGTCGACGACGACGATCATTCCGTGCTCGCCCTCGCGAGCGTCGTCGCCCGTCACGGGGTCGACGACCCGGACTCGAGCCCAGGGCGGGCCGAGCTTTCGACGCGGGCCCTCGGGGAAGCGCAGCGGCGTGTCGTAGAACTGGCTCGCGAGCTCGGTCATCCCGTACTGGTTCACGATTCTCGAAACCGGGACGCCGAGGCAATGCTCGATCGCCGCGTGGAGCTCACCACGCCCGACCTCGCGAGAGCGGCCTTTGAAGCCTCCCGTCTCCATCACGCGCGAGCCCTCGGCGAGAACGATCCGCTCTCCTCGTGCGGCGAGCGAGTCGACGAGATGGACGAACGCGAAAGCCGTTCCGCAGACTGCGACGCGACGGCCGCGCTCAGCCGCCCCGCGCAGCGACGCGACGAGGGCTTCGGGATCGACCGTGTCGGGCGCGAGATCGAAGCCACTTTCTCGGGTCCCGAAGCGGGGCAGGAGCGTCGCGAACATGTGGGAGAGCGATGAATCCGGCACCGCAGCGGCCGACGGCGCGAGGATCCGCATCTCGATCCGCTCGCCAGGGGCGAGATCCGCAAGCACGTGCACGCGGAAGGTCGGCTCGAGCGAGGCTTCATAGAGCTCGAGCGTGTCGAGCTCGAGGGCTCCGCGCACGGCGGCCGACGTGCCGCTGGTCCGGAACACGTGTGCGATGCGGCCGGCATCGAAGCTCCTGAGAGAAAGCTCCTTCAGGACCGCCGTCGGAACCGCCGGGATCTCGCGCCAGGTCGTCACCGTTCGAGGCGTTCGGCCGCGTCCCTCACAGAAGCTCCGGTACGCGGCGATCCTCTCGAACTGGAACGCGAAGAGCTCGAGCGCGAGGCCGTCGAAGCGCGCTTCGTCCTGCGGCCAGCATTCGGGAGACGCCGGCTCTCGCATCCATTCGAGGAGCTTCGCGTCGAGGCGCGCTCGCGCGGGGTCGGAGCCCGGCCTCATCCGATCGAGTCCATCACGATGTCGAGCGCGAGGGCGAGGATGTCCGTGTCGATCGAGAGCGGGGGCGTGATGGCGAGGACGTTGCCGAGGTCTCCAGAAGGGAGCGTGATCACGCCTCGCCGGAGCGCGCGTTGCCATGCCGCGTTCGTGCGCTTCGGGGAATCGAGCTCGATTCCGATCAAGAGGCCCTTGCCGCGCACCTCGACGATGCCCTTCCTGCCCGAGAGCCCGCTCCGGAGCCTCGCGAGCGCGAGGGCGCCCTTTTCGCGTGCGCGCTCGACGAGCCGCTCCTCGTCGAGGACCGCGAGCGTGGCGAGCGCGGCGGCGCACGCCGGGGGATGCCCGAGGAAGGTCTGGGTGCGCAGCGCCTCGCCTTCCGATACCGGCCAAGCGTCCATCACCTCGGCGCGACCGATGCACGCAGAAATCGGGAAACCTCCTCCGAGCGCCTTTCCGACGCAGAGGAGGTCGGGAACCACCGCCTCGTGCTCACAGGCGAAAAGGCGCCCCGTCCGCCCGAACCCCGTGTAGACCTCGTCCGCGATGAGCAGCCATCCCTCGCGATCGCAAAGGCCGCGAAGCGCTCGCAAGAAGCCCTCCGGAGGGATTCGCTCGCCGCCACGGCCCTGGATCGGCTCGACGAGGACTGCGCCGACCGGGCCGCGGCATTCGCTGGCGGCGCGAACGACGTCGCCCGCGTCGGGCCAGACCGCGAAGCTCGTCCGCTCCGCGAGCCGCGCCGCAAAGGGACGGCGGAAGAGCGGACGCCACGTCGCGTCGAGCGCCCCGATCGAAAGCCCATGGTACGCGCCTTCGAAGGCGACCACGCCCGGGCGGCCGGTCGCGAGGACGGCCGTCTCGATCGCCGCCTCGACGGCATCCGACCCCGAAGAGCCGAGCACCGCCCGCGCCGGTCCGCCTCCCGGAAAGCGCTCTGCGAGTGCCTCGAGGAGATCGACCTTGATCGCCGCCGGGTACACGTCGCCCATCGCATGGACGAGCGAGGCGCTTTGTCGCGCGACCGCCTCGACGACGCGCGGATGCGCGTGACCGACGCCGAGCACTCCGAAACCCGCGCCGAGGTCGACGTAGCGGTTGCCGTCGACGTCGAAGACGTTCGAAGCCGTTGCGTGCTCCCAGAAGATCGGCGCGTCGGGAGCCAGACAGGTGACGTTCCGACTCTCGACGCGCGCGAGGCGCGAGGCGCGAGCGAGCGATTGCGGCCCCGGCACGCTCGTCCGGAGCTCGGGAGGATGCGTTCGCAGCGTCGACACGGGCGCAGTGTAGCCCCGGAGCCCCCGCGGTACCCTGAGCGGATGCCGATCCGGGTCGAGCCCGACGAGACGCAGGCGAAGGCCGCACGGCTTCGCGCCGGCATCCTCTCGCTCGCGGTCGGTACGGCGATCTTCGGCGGAAAGCTCGTCGCGTGGCGACTCACGGGTTCGACGGCCGTCCTCTCCGACGCGCTCGAATCGGTCATCAACGTCGTGGCCGCAGCGCTGCTCCTCGCGAGCCTCGTGATCGCCGCGCGTCCGGCGGACCGCGACCACCCCTACGGGCACGGAAAGGTCGAGTTCTTCTCGGCCGGCGTCGAGGGGACCTGCATCGCGATCGCCGCGGTGCTGATCGTGATCGAGGCCCTGCGTGCGATCGTGCGCGGCCCGAGCATCCGCAACATCGACGTCGGTCTCGCGGTCGTCGTCGCGACGTCCCTCGCGAACGGCCTTCTCGGCGCCCACCTCGTCCGCGTCGGTCGCCGGCACCACTCGCTCGCGCTCGAGGCCGACGGCCGTCACGTCCTCGCGGACGTGATCACGAGCGTCGGAGTCGTGGCGGGCCTCGTCGCGGTTCGCGTGACGGGCAAAGAGATCTTCGATCCGCTCGTCGCCATCGCGGTCGCCGGAAACATCCTCTGGACGGGCTTCGGATTGGTTCGCGTCGCGGTCGGTCGTCTCATGGACGAGGCCGAGCCCGAGCGGCTCGCCGCGATCGTCGAAGCGCTCGCTGCGGCGAGAGCTCCGGAGTGGATCGATCTGCACACGCTTCGCACCTGGCGCTCGGGGCATCTCCAGCACATCGACTTCCACCTGACGGTTCCGCGCTATCTCGACGTCGAGCGGCTCCACGCGATCGACGAGGCGGTCGGAAAGAGGCTTTCGGAGGCGACCGGGCTTCCCACCGATGTGATCGTCCATTTCGACCCTTGCCGGCCGCGGCACTGCTCGTCGTGCCGGGTCGAGGCCTGCCCGCTCCGCGAGGCGCCGTTTCTCCGAGCCGATCCCATCGATCTCGAGCGAGCGCTCCGCGTCGGACCCGGCGAACTCGAGCCGCTTCGAGGGCATCGAGGGGAAGGCGCCGCTTGAGCGACGTCGTGGACGCCTTCGTCTCGCTCGGCTCGAACCTGGGCGACCGGGAGGCGACGCTTCGCATGGCGCTCTCGGCGCTCGCGGCGACACCGGAGACTTCGCTCGTCGCCGTCTCTTCTTGGTACGAGACCGACCCCGTCGGGCCGGCGCCGCAGGGCCCCTACCTGAACGCCGCAGCGCGGCTGCGGACGACCCTCTCCGCTCGCGATCTCCTCGACCGCCTTCTCGCGATCGAACGCAAAGCCGGGCGTGTTCGAAGCGCCGAGCGCAATGCCGCACGAACGCTCGACCTCGATCTCCTCCTCTACGGTGTGCAGCGCATCGACGAGCCGGGGCTCCTGGTCCCGCATCCGCGCCTGCACGAGCGCGGTTTCGTCCTCGAGCCGCTCGCCGAGATCGCCGGCGAGCGAAGGCACCCGCGGCTCGGGGTGGCGATCGCCGAGCTCGCGGCGCGCGTACGCGACGCGACCGCCGTGCGTCGCCTCCGCTGATCCTGGCCCTCTCCGCTCGCCGAACGGGAAAACCCTTTCCGATCTTGGGAACCCGCGTTCCAGCCCATTTGAGGGGGGATGGGCTCCAGGGGCACGCATGCGCGCGTTCTGCTGCGTTCGTGGATGGCTCGCGGTTTGCAGAGGTGTCGTCACATCCTGGGAAGGATCGTTCGGATCCGCATGCATCCGACCCGGGATTGCGCGAACCCGGGCCCGTGAAGGCCCTCTACCTGGGAAGGATGCTCCGATGCGACACAGGCATGGGTTGTGGGCTGCGGCCCTGGTTCTGCTGACTGCTGCGAACGCCTCGGCCGCGACGATCGGCGGGCTCTGGATCGTGAAGAACTCGGGCAACTCGACCGATCAGACCGCCGCGCAGACCGCTCGGGTATCGGCGGTCGAGATCCTCTCGTCGAGCGCGACCGCCTTTTCGACGCGCTACTCGGCCAACGCGGCCGCGGACGTCGGGGCCTTCCAGTCGACGCAGGGGACGACGCTCAACGCGGACTACACGATCACCTTCAGCGTGACGCACTCGCTCGGCGTGAATTACCAGATCGACGTCGCGACTTCGATCAACGGCGTGCTCACCTACCTCGACGACGCCTTGGGCGCCGCAGGAAATGGCACTGCGGCGGATCTCACGATCAGTGGCGTGAGCGGCTCGAGGACGGGCGGCTCGTCGCAAACGGGGAGCCTCTCGCTCGCGACGGGCACGAGCCTCGTCGGTGGCACCCACACGGGCGGGGTGAACCAGGCGATCTCCGGTTCGAACTTCGCGACGATCTTCGCGACGGGGACCGGCGCGGCGCAGCTGTACACCCTCACCTTCACGTTCAGCGCGACGGCGCGCTCGACGTGCAGCGGTCTTTGTGTGACCGGAGGCGACGAGAAGGCGGTCCGGCTCGGAGCGCCGGGCTTCGCCGATTCGGGCGCCATCCTGGCCGACACCACGGCCGACAACTACCCGGGCGTCGGGAGCCGCACGCAGTCGCTCGACGGTCACTTCGTGAACGTGACGGTGATCCCGGAGCCGGCGACGGCGTCGCTTCTCGGCCTCGGGCTCGCAGGCCTGTCGGCGCTTCGGCGTCGCGCATCGCGCTGAACGCCGGAAGGAGGCCCTTCCGTCCTGCGCATGAGGAAGGGCCTCCTTTTCCCGCTTGAATTCGGGACGCGCGCGCTCGAAACTCGCGCCCGGAACGGTGGAGGTTCCGGATGCGTCCCGCCGCGTCGTCCTCCGGTGCCCTGGTCGTGCTCGTTGCGACACGAAAGGGCGCCTTCGTGCTCGAATCCGACCCGGCCCGAGAGCATTTCGGGATCCGGGGCCCGATCCTTCTCGGGCACGTCGTCCATCATCTCATGCTCGATCCGCGCGATGGCCGCACGCTGCTCCTCGCAGCGCGAACCGGACACCTCGGGCCCACGGTCTTCCGCTCGATCGACCGCGGCGAGACCTGGAGCGAGGCCGTCCGCCCGCCCGCGTTCCGCAAGGCGGAGCCGGGCGAGCGTGTCCGGGCAGTCGATCACGTCTTCTGGCTCGAGCCCGGCCATCCGCGGGAGCCCGACGTCTGGTGGGCAGGCACCTCGCCCGAGGGCCTCTTCCGTTCCGAGGACGGCGGCCGTCATTGGGACCCCGTGGCCGGTTTCAACGACCACCCGCGAAACGCGGAGTGGACGCGCGTCGAGGCGACGGGGACTCCCGATGGCCCGGTCCTCCATTCGATCACGCTCGACCCGCGCGACGCGAAGCACCTCTACATCGCGATGTCCGGCACGGGCGGAGGGGTCTTCGAGACGACCGACGGCGGGCGCGATTGGAAGCCACTCAATGCCGGTTGTCGCGTGGACTTCCTCCCCGATCCGTTCCCGGAGTACGGACAGGATCCGCATTGCGTCCGGCTGCATCCGCTCGCGCCCGATCTCCTCTACCAGCAGAACCATTGCGGCATCTATTCGATGGACCGCCGCGAGGGGCGCTGGATCCGCATCGGCGAGAACATGCCGCCCGAGGTCGGCGACATCGGTTTTCCCGTGACGCTCCATCCGCGAGACCCGCGTACGGTCTGGGTCTTTCCGATGGACGGAACCGATGTCTGGCCTCGAACCAGCCCGGGAGGGCGCCCCGCGGTGTACGTCACGAGGGACGCGGGTCGGACCTGGATGCGTCTCGATCGTGGCCTTCCGGCCGAGCAGGCCTGGCTCACCGTGAAGCGGCAGGCGATGAGCGCCGACTCGCACGATCCGGTCGGGCTCTACTTCGGCACCACGAGCGGCGAGGTCTGGGCGAGCGCGGACGAAGGAGCGACGTGGCGCTGCATCGCGCGTCATCTCCCCGAGATCTACGCGATCGAAGCGGCCGGGTGCGCCTCGTGAAGGTCCGGATCGCTTCGCCGCTCCACTCCTACACCAATCAGCGTGACGAGGTGGAGGCACACGGGGGCTCGATTGCGGAACTTCTCGACGACCTCGACCGTCGCCACCCGGGCCTGCGCTTCCGCATCGTCGACGAGCAGGGGAGGCTCCGCCCGCACGTACGGATCTTCGTGAACCGCGTCGCCGTCCGTTCGCTCGGGACCGCGATCGGCGAGGAGGACGAGATCCACGTCCTCCAGGCGCTTTCTGGCGGGTAGCGCTCCCCCGGGCCGCCGAGCAACGCAGCGCACGACCGGGTTTCCGGGACGAGAGAAGGCCCGCTCGTGACACGAGTCGCGCCCCCGGAGCCACTCAACGAGTTGGAATCCACGGTGCACCGCGATCGGTTCCCGCTCGATCGGGCTCGAATCGGCGCAGATCGGAGCTCGTCATGAGTGGATCGATTCGACCCGGGGGGGCGCTTCGGCAGGTGTGCTTCGTGGCGGCCCTTCTGCTCCCGGTGCTCGCGGCGTCGCCGGCGAAGGCGGTCCTGAGCTTCGTCCCGAGCGGCTTCACTTCGGACCTCGTCGCGGGAGGGCTGCCGTTCGCGACGTCGATCGCGTTCAGCCGCGACGGGCGGCTCTTCATCGCGCTCAAGAGCGGCGTGGTCCGCGTCTTCAGGGACGGAGCGCTCCGGACGACTCCGTTCGTCGATCTCTCCGCGCAGGTCGGAGACCATCACGACCGCGGGCTCCTCGGCATCACGCTCGATCCGGACTTTCCGACACGCCCGTATGTCTACCTCCTCTTCACGCACGATCCTCCGGGTACCGTCGCCAATGGCGGGGGAGCCCGGGTGAGCCGGCTCGTCCGCGTGACGGCGGATGCGGCGTCCGACCACGACGTCGCGGTCGCCGGAAGCGAGCTGCCGCAGGCCGCCCCGGGCGGCCCCGGGCACGTGGTCCTGGTCGGCAAGAACGGCGTCCGATCGAACATCGGCAACGAGAGCAACGGCCGCGACACCACGAAGGCCTCGTGCATGACGGGCCTCACGATGACGGGTGCACCGATCGAGGACTGCATCCCGGCCGACGAGAACTCGCATACGATCGGAACCGTGCTCTTCGGGAGCGACGGGTCTCTTTTCGTCGGAAGCGGAGACGGGTCGAACTACGGGGGAGTCGACCCGCGAGCGCTTCGTGCGCAGAACCTCGACAGCCTCGCCGGGAAGATCCTGCGGATCGATCCCGAAACGGGCGAAGGACTTCCCGACAATCCCTTCTTCGAACCCGGGGCGCCGGGATCGAACCGGTCGAAGGTGTGGGCGCTCGGGCTTCGCAACCCGTTCCGCTTCACGTTGAACCCGATCACGAACGAGCCCTTCGTGGGCGATGTCGGCTGGAACGCGTGGGAGGAGATCAACACCGGGAAGGGCGCGAACTTCGGTTGGCCCTGCTACGAGGGCGGCGTCGTCTCGGGAGGCGGCAACGAGGGCGGCAACACGACGAGCCTCCAGCAGTCGAGCTATCGGACGAACTCCGCGACGAGCGCCTCGTGCAGCGCGATCTACTCGCAGGGCCTCGGCGCCGTTCGAGCCCCCGTCTTCGCATACAATCACTCGACCGACGGATACGGGGTGTCGGGTGGCGCTTCGGCCAATGCGGGCGCCTTCTACACCGGAAGCGTGTATCCGGCGGAGTTTCGAAACTCGCTCTTCATTCTCGATTACAACCGGCGCTGGATCCGCACGCTTTCCTTCGATGACCTCGGCCGCGCGAGCGTCGGGAACTTCGCGCGAGAGTCCGGGATCGGAATGGTCCAGGCGTTGATCGGCCCCGACACGAACCTCTACGTCGTGGTGTACGGCAGCACTGGAAGCGAAGTGCGACGGATCCGCTACACGGCGGGTGGCAACACGCCGCCGACGGCCGTGGCGGCCGCGACGCCGACCATCGGAACGACTCCGCTCGAGGTCGCCTTCTCGAGCCTCGGAAGCTTCGATCCCGATGCGCAACCGCTCACGACGAGTTGGGATTTCGGGGACGGTACGACTTCGAGCGATCCGCACCCGACCCACGTCTACTCGACCGCCGGGGTCTACACGGCCTCGCTCACGATCTCCGAGACGACCACTCCGTTCGCGAGTGGCACCGTCGAGGTCGTGATCACCGTGGGCCATAGTCCGCCGGTTGCGACGATCACGAGCCCCGTCGACGATTCGGAGTATCGGATCGGAGACACGATCGCGTACTCGGGTTTCGCGACCGAGGCAGGGCTCCCGATCGACCCCTCGCAGCTCTCCTGGGAGCTCCGCACGCATCACCACGAGCACGTCCACTACGACACGCTCCCGAACAGCGCGGGGGGAAGCTTCGTGGTCGACGAGCACGGCGACGACGTGCGCTTCGAGCTCTGCATGACGGCGACCGTCTCGGGAACCCTCACCGACGTTCGCTGTGTCGATCTCTTTCCCGTCGAGGGCAGTGTGACCTTGCTTTCGGAGCCGACCGGGATGCGGATCTCGTACGAGGACGAGGGTCTCGAGCTCTCGACTCCGGCGATCGTGCATCCGGTGGTCGGCTCGCAGCAGACCGTGAGCGTCGACCCGATCCAGGAGGGCCGGACCTTCTCCGGCTGGTCCGACGGACTCGCGGCAAGCTCTCGTCTGCTCGCCATCGGGGAGGAACCGATCACCGTCACGGCGCTCTTCGAGAACCGCCCTCCGCTGGCGGTCGCGGGCTTCTCGATCGGCAGCGGCGCGGACGCGCTCCTCGCGAGTTTCACGATCGAGGGATCGTCCGATCCGGAAGGGACGGCGCTTTCGGCGCTCTGGGACTTCGGCGATGGCGCGACGTCGTCCGAGACCGAACCCGAGCACGCCTACGCAGCGCCGGGTCGCTTCGAGGTCCGCCTCGTGATCTCCGACGCGATCGGCGCGACGGCCGATGCATCGGTCGTGGTGACGATTCCCGACGCGGACGGGGACGGCGTCGCAGACTCGGGCGACAACTGTCCCGCGCTCCCGAACCCGGCGCAGGGCGACGGCGATGGAGACGGCGTGGGTGATGTCTGTGACGAGGTCTGCGCGGACGCCGCGATCTCGCTCGCCGGAGTTGCTCCCGCGAGCGCGCCGCCCGGGACCTGGGTCGGAGTGCTCGGAAGCGGCTTCGATCCCGACCTCGTGGTGCGCGTCGACGGCGCCGAGGTCCCGGTCGTGTTCACGGGCGCTGCATGGTACGTCCCGGTCGGCAACCGCGTGCCTGGAGCGACGCTCACGGTTTCGGTCGCCAATCCGCGGGGCTGCACGGCGCCCGAGACGGCGAGCCTCGCCATCGTGAGCCCGCCGCAGACCGCGTGCGGGCTCGTCGGTCCCGAGCTGCTCGCAGCGCTGCTCCCGTTCGTCCGGCGCCGACGTGGAGGGCGGCTGCGAAGCCTCGCGTGATCCGGGCCGAGCCCTCGATGGACGGCGCCTACCCGGGCTTGCGGGACGAGAGGATTCCCGAAGCCTCGAGGGCGTCGATCCGGGAATCGTCGAGTCCGGCGACCTCGCGGAGGACCTCGCGGTTGTGCTCGCCGCGGTAGGCGGCGACGCCGCGAATGCCGGACGAGGCCTCCGAGAAGCACCAAGGGGAATCGATCACGCGAAGGGTCCCTCCGCCGCGATCGTCGATCTCGCGCACGAGGCCGCGCGCTTCGACTTCAGGCAGCCGGAGCGCCTCGGCGGTCGAGTAGACCCGGGTCGTCGCGATGCCCTCGGCAGCAAGGGCGGCCTCGGCGCTCGCGAGGTCCGGAAAGCCCGCGAGCCATGCGCCGACGAGCGAACGGAGCTCGGCGGCGTTCTCGCGACGGCGCGCGGGAGTCGAGAAGCGGGGGTCGCTCGCGAGATCGGGTCTGCGCATGGCCCTGAAGATCCCGCGGGAGCCCATGCCGACGACGCCGGCGACGAAGAGCGGTTCGCCTCCGACCTCGAAGATCGCGTCGCCCGGTGCCTCGAGCGTTTGCTTGCCATTGGCGAGGTTCACGGCCACGTCGTCGGCCGCGAGCATCGCATCGAGCATTGCCACCTCGACGTGCTGCCCGCGTCCCGTGCGCTCGCGCTGCTGCAAGGCGGCGAGGATTCCGATCACTGCGTGGAGGGCTGCCGTCACGTCGGCAGCGTTCCAGCCGAGCGCCTGGGGAGGACGGTCGGCGTTGCGGGCCTCTCGTTCGAGGAGCCCCATCCGGGCGTGGATGACGTTCGCGTACGCGCGTCGCGCCGCTTCGGGGCTCGAGGCGCCGAAGCCGTTGATCGAAGCGTAGACGAGCCGCGGGTTGGTCCCTGCGAGCTGCTCGAAGCCGAGCCCGAGCCGATCCATCACGCCGGGGCGGAAGTTCTCGACGAGAACGTCCGAGTGATCGGCGAGCGCACGAACGACCTCGACTCCCTCCGCGCGCGAAAGATCGATCGAGAGATTCCGCTTTCCGGTGTTGTGCTGGCTGAAGTACCACGAGAGCGAGTGCTGCCGCGGCTCGTAGAAGCGGAGCAGATCGCCCTCGGGCGGCTCGACCTTCGCGACGTCGGCGCCGAGGTCGCAGAGAAGGCGTGCGCAATGCGGCCCTGCCAGGACCCGCGAGAGGTCGAGCACGCGAAGCCCGTCGAGGGGGCGCCGAGAGGACGCGTCGGATCGATCGACACCGGCGGGCTTCAAGGCCGACTCCTTCGGGAGGGGCCGGGGTGCTCCGGCCGAGGCATGATGCAGCGCGGGACGACCGGACGGAAGGCCGCCCGGCCGAAACGAGGAGGGCTCGATGGCGATCGTCGCGGTCAGCATCTCACCGATCGGAGAAGGGCCGAGCGTCGCGCGCTGGGTGGCCGAGGCCTTGCGCGTGGTTCGCGCGCAGGAGAGGGTCCGCTACGAGCTCGGCTCGATGTTCACGACGCTCGAGGGGGATCCGGACGAGATCTTCGCGCTCGTGCGACGCATGCAGGAGGCGGTCTTTGCCGCGGGTGCGAAGCGGGTCTCGACGGTCCTCAAGATGGACGACCGCCGGGATCGCGTGGTCGCGATGGGCGACAAGCTTCGCTCGATCGAGGAGTGGCTCGGCCAAAAATGATCATAAATTGGTAGGAAATATGCCTGGGTTGCTTCTGGGACGTCGGGCACTAGGCTTCGTCCGATGTCCTCGATGGCTCGGCTCGAACCGACTAGAACCCAGGTTTCCGCTCGAATCTCGGCCGAGATTGCCGAGGGGGCACTGGAGCGGCTGGACGCCCGAGAAATATTGATCTGGGGGATCAAGAATTTTCATCCGCGTCTCGCACTCTCGGCCTCCTTCGGAGGCCCCGAGGGCATGGTGCTGCTCGACATGATGCATCGCATCGAGCCCACCTCGCGGGTCTTCGTGCTCGATACGGGAAGGCTTCCCCAGGCCACCCACGACCTCGTCGATCGCGTCCGTGACCGCTACGAAAAGAGCGTCGAGGTGCTCTTGCCCGAGGCCTCCGCCGTCCAGGCGATGGTCCGCGAACACGGAGCGAATCTCTTCTACGAGAGCGTCGAGAAGCGCCAGTTCTGCTGCCGGCTTCGCAAGGTCGAGCCGATGAAACGCCACCTGGCCGATCTCGACGCATGGGTCTCGGGCCTTCGCCGCGAGCAGAGCGTGACCCGCACCGAGACCCGCAAGGTCGAGATCGACCACGTGCACGGCGGGATCTTGAAGCTCAACCCGCTCGCCGATTGGAGCCACGACGACGTCTGGCGCTACGTCCGCGAGCACGACGTGCCCGTGAACCGTCTCCATGCGCAGGGCTATCCTTCGGTCGGCTGCGAGCCGTGTTCCCGGGCGATCCAGCCCGGAGACGACATTCGAGCGGGCCGCTGGTGGTGGGAGAACGCCGAGACGAAGGAGTGCGGGATCCACGTCGGCGAGGAGAAAGAAGGCTCGGGAATCTGATCTCGGCCCGGTGTCTGCGGGGGAGACTTCGCGAACGCCGCGCGAGCGGAGGGGCGATGAGGGGGATCGATCGGCGAGATTTCCTGCGGATCGCGCTCGCGGTGGGAGCGCTGCCCTGGATCGGAAGGCCGGCGCGCGCCGCAGGCCTTTCCGGGGAGGCGACGGCGCTTCTCGATACGAGCCCCTACGTCTACGTCTCGCCGCTTCGCGGTGACGGGCAGGAGAGCCGCTGTCACGGCGAAGTCTGGTTCGCCTGGCTCGACGGAAACGTCGTCCTCATCACGGCGCGCGAAGGCTGGAAGGCGCGAAGCGCAACCACGGGGTCGCGCAAGGCGCGGCTCTGGGTCGGAGATCACGGCCGCTGGAAAGGGCTCACCGGGAAGAACGAGGCGTTCCGCGCTGCGCCGAGCTTCGACGCGCAGGCGCGCATCGTCAAAGACGACGCGCTTTTCGACCGCCTGATCGCCGTCTACGAGAAGAAGTATCCGGGCGAGATCGGCCGCTGGCGCGATCGTTTCCGGAGTGGCTTCGCGAGCGGTGAGCGGGTGCTCGTCGTCTACGAGCCGATCGCCTCCTGATCGCGTGCGCGGCTACTTCTCCTTCTCGATGAGCGGAAGGAGCTTCTGCGCCGGGTTCGCCTCGCAGGCCTTCGCGACCCGCTCCATCCGCTGCTCCATCTTCTCGCCGTCGGAGACGGTCCGGCCCTGCTTCGCGGCGAGGTAGCCGTCGAACCAGAAGGCGTAGAAGCGCCGGGCTGCATGATGGCCGAGGTCGCTGCACGTGGCGGCCGCGACGTCGAGGACCTCCGCACGCACGGGTGCGGCAGCGAGCGCGATCGAGAATGCGAAGAAGATGCGGCGCACGGTTCAGTCCTTTCCGCTGCGGACGTAGTTGTGGAGACGTCCGACCTTCTCGATCGAGATCTCGACGACGTCCCCATCCCGAAGCCAGCGCGGCGGCCGCCTCGCCTGGCCGACTCCCGCTGGGGTTCCCGTGAGGAGCACGTCTCCGGGCTCGAGCGTCATGAGCCTCGTGACGAAGGCGACGAGCTCCGCGATCGGGAAGATCATCTCGCCGGTCCGCGCCGACTGGAGCATCTCGCCCGAGACGCGAGTCTCGATTCCGAGCTCCTGCGGATCCGGCACTTCGTCGCAGGTGACGAGCGCCGGACCGAGCGGGGCGAACGTGTCGCAGGATTTTCCGAGGAAGTGCTGCCCGCGCCGACCCTGGAAGTCGCGCGCCGAGACGTCGTTCGCAACCGTGTATCCCGCCACGAAGTCGAGCGCATCGGCGGCGGCGACACGCCTCGCTCGTCGCCCGATCACGACCGCGAGCTCCCCCTCGTAATCGACTTCTTTCGCGGCGTCGGGAAGCACGATGTCGTCTTCGGGGCCGATCACGGCGGAGGGGGCCTTCAAGAAGATCACCGGCTCCTCGGGGGGCGTGGTCTCGCCCTGCTCGGCAGCGTGGGCGCGGTAGTTCCGCGCCACGGCGACGATCTTGCCGGGTCGCGGAACGGGGGACGCGAGGCGAACGTCGCGGCGTGCGCGCAGGGCTCCGGCGCGGTCGAGGTCGGGTCCGTCCCAGCGCGAGAGGACGTCGCGTGCGAAGTCGAGCGTCTCACGAGCGACGCGAAGCGCCGCGTCGAAGCGCCGGAGGAAAGCCAGGGGATCGGACGGAAGCAGCGAGTCCGCTTCGGCTTCGGGTGCGCCGGCGTCATCGAGCGCGAGCCGTACCGCGAGCGTGCCGTTCAGATCGAGCACGTCCCCCGCGCGCGGTCCTTCGGTGAGGATCGCTCCGAGGCGCCGCCGTCCCGGCCAGCCCGACTCGCGCGCCTCGAACGCAGGCGCGAGGCGTTCGAATCCCACCGCGTCGCGCGCCGGCGCTGCGGTCGCACGTCCGACGCCTCGGTGCTCGAAGCAGACGAGCTGCAGGGGGGCTCCATCAAGGGGCGCTTCGCCCCGGCCGATACGGGAGGACGGCCGGAGGGTATCACGGAGGACCTCGTGCGAAGACCCATGCCGATCCCCACTCGCCGCAAGGTCTTGTCGCTCGTCGCCGCGTCCTTGCTGCCGATCGCCGCGAGCGCGCAGCCCGCCGCCGATCCGCCCTCCCGCACTGCCGCGAGCTGCCCGGTTCCTGCTTCGCAGTCGGGTGCCCTCGCGGCCGAGGCGAAGAGACTCGAAGCCGAGGGGCCCCGGGCCATCGGCGAGGGCTACCGGCCCCTCAATGCCCGCGGCTACAACTACGCCGCCGATGCGCGGGGAGTCGAAACGCAAGCGCTCGAGTTCGAGGCGCGCGGCCAGACGGGCGAGAAGCCGTAGCTCCCCCACGGCGGCGTCACGGGCGCAGCCGGAGATTCGCGACGCGGGCGAGGTCCGCGTATCCTCCCGCAGGGTGCGCGGAGCCGAATGAACCCGACCGCCACGATCCGCTTCCGCCGGATCACGGCCATGATCGCGGTCAGCTGGGCCGTCGCGAGCTTCGCGCTCGCGATCCCCGGCTTCTTGCGCTCGTCCGCGTCGCTCGCACTCGCCTTCGAGACGGTGGGAACGGGCGGGGCGCTCGTGATCCGGAATCCGCCCCCTCGGGCGGTCGTGCTCGGGGTCGAATCGGGCGACCAGCTGCTCCGCATCAACGGGCGTTCGGTCCACGACTGGCTCCGCGACGACGTTCGCGGCCTCGAGCCGGATGAGCTCGACACCTACGAGATCGAGAAGCGAGACGGGCGCGTCTTCGAGGTCGAGTTGCCTCCGCGCTGGCGTCTCCCGCTCTGGCAGCGACCGTGGCAGGCGGCGCTCGAGATCGGACTGCTCGGGATCTCGTTCGCCTACCTCGGGATCGGGCTTCTGGTCTGGCGGCTTCGACCGGACCGCTCGGAATCGTGGGCGCTCTTGCTCTTCTGCGCGACGATGTCGGTCACGCTCAGCGCGGGCACGAACGAGGAGCAGGCGCACTGGGCCTACATCCGTCTCTTTCTCAACATGCCCTTCATCGGGGCGACGCTCTTCCATCTGTTCACGACCTACCCGATCGAGCCGGCGTGGCTCGTCCGCCAGCCCAGGCTGCGCGTGGTGCCCTACGTCGTGGCCGTCGTGCTCGCCGCGCTCACGCTCGTGGGCCCGTGGCTGGGCGTCTCGGCCCAGCTCACGGCACGGCTCTGCTTCACGTTCACGATGACGCTCGCGGTGGGTTGTCTCGCCCAGCTCGCATTCGAGCGGCGCAAGCTGCGGCAAGGGCGTCTTTCCGATCGCGCGGACGTGATGCTCGTCGGCGCGCTCGTGGCCTTCGCACCCGTGGTCTTCGTGATCATCGGCCAGGCGTTCTTCAGGACGGCGCTTCCCTGGTACGTCGCGCTCCTCTGGTTCCTGATCTTCCCGGTGGCCGTCGGCTACGGAATCGTTCGCCGCCAGCTCTTCGAGATCCGCATGCTGGCCAAATCCTCGGCCGCGTACGGAGCCGCGACGCTCGCCATCACGGGGGTCTTCGCCTTCCTCATCACCTTTGCCGATGCCACCGTGCGCCGCTTCAACGTGAACCCGGGCGGAACCTGGTTCTCGCTCGCGTTCCTCTTCCTCGCGATCCTCGCGTTCAACCCGCTCCGGAACCGCCTCCAGCAGCTCGTCGATCGCGTCTTCGACCGAGACCGCGCCGCGTACCGGCTCGCGGTTCGTGAGATCTCCGAGGCGATGGTCTCGATGCTCTCGCTCAAGGAGATCGGCGACCGGATCCTCGTGGCGCTCACCGACACGATGGGAGTCGAGCGTGCGATGGTGATGCTGCTCGACGAGGAGCAGCGAGTGCTCGAGCCTTCGGCGTCGCGCGGCGATTGGGACCGGGAGGCCCTCCAGACGCAACTCGCCGCCGATCATCCGATCGTCACCTACTTCCTCGCGCGCAGATCGCTCTCGCGGCTCGATTTCGACGACGAGAGCGATCCGGAGATCCGAGAGGCGTGCCGCGACGTCTTCGATACGCTCGAGGTCGAGCTGCTGGTGCCGATCGTCTACGGCCTCGAACTCCTCGGTGTGATCGCCGTCGGCCGCAAACTCTCGGGCGATCGCTTCGTCGTCGAGGATCGCCAGCTCCTGCGGACGCTCGCGAACCAGAGCGCGATCGCGATCGAGAACGCGAAAGCCTACGACGAGATCGCCGAGCTCAACTCGACCCTCGAGGCACGGGTCGAGCAGCGCACGCGCGAGCTCGGCGAGGCGCAGGCCCAGCTCGTTCAGAGCGAAAAGATGGCCTCACTCGGCCAACTCGTCGCGGGGGTCGCCCACGAGCTCAACAATCCGATCGGGTTCGTCCACGCGAACCTCCAGCTCCTCGAGGAGCAGGTGAGAAAGCTCGCTCACGCCGATCCCGAAAGTCCCGAGGCGCTTCGCGCCCGCGAGGCGATGGCGAAGCTCCTTTCGCGAAGCCGCGAGGGGACGGCACGCGTGAAGAAGATCGTCGAGGACCTGCGGACGTTCTCGCGAGTCGATCACGCCGAGATCCAGGAGGTCGACGTCCACGAGGGAATCGAACGGACGCTCTCGCTCATGGAGCCGAGGCTGAAGGACGGGATCGTCGTCGAGAAGCGATACGGCGAGCTTCCGCGAATCCGCTGCTACGCGGGGCAGCTCAACCAGGTGTTCATGAACCTGCTCATGAACGCCTGTGACGCCATGGCGGATGGGGGCAAGATCGAGATCCGGACCTCACGGATCGATGGCGGAGTCCGGCTCGACTTCTCCGACACCGGCCCCGGGATCCCTCCGGAGATCCGGAGCCGGATCTTCGACCCCTTCTTCACGACGAAGGCGGTCGGCAAGGGGACGGGGCTCGGCCTCTCGATTTCTCACGGCATCGTCGAGCGGCACGGCGGCCGGATCCAGGTCGACTCGGCGCCCGGGCGGGGGACGACCTTTTCGATCGAGCTGCCGCTCGATGCGTCTCCTCGAGACTCCCGAGAGCCCGAAGCTTCCGAGGGGGACGACGCGATGCCGCCGGCGAGGTCGCACGGCGAGCGTTGACAGGAGGCGGCTCATCGCCAAGGATCCGCAGATGCGCTTTTCGAGGCGAAGGCTCCGGGCCGCGTCCGCAGCGTTCGCGCTCGCGTTGCTGCTCTTCGGCAACGCCTCGGTCTCGCGTGCGCTCGTTCTCGCAGGCTGGCTCGGCGCAGCGCACGAAGCGACGCTTCGCTTCGACGTCGACCACGCCGACCTCTGGCTCGCGCACGCGTCGTCGGCCGAGGCGACTCGAGGCGCGCCCTCGGGTACGCCGGGGCTTCCCGAGGCCGTTTCGAGCGGCTGCGCGAGCGGCATGGGAAGCGCCGGCCATCTGCTGCACGGATGTGTCCGGAGCGACGACTCGGGTGCGCCCGATCCGAGGCCTTCGTGGGATCCGACTCCTGCCGCGCGAGCCGGTTTCGGTCTCCCGGTAGGCCCCGTCGTGAGCTTCGAACGGCACGACGCGGGAAGTGCTCGCCGCATGCTCCCGCCGTCGCAACGAACCCCGATCCTCCGCGCCTGATTCCCGGGCCACGTCGCGCTCGGCGACGTGGTGGTGCGCGCGCGACTCGTCGAGATCTCTTTCCGATCTCCGATCGTTCCGAGGATCCACCCATGTGGCATGGCATCGTCATTCCGATCGCGATACTCGCCGTCGTGCTCTCGATTCCGGAGTCGCTCCGCGGCGAGGGCTTCCCGGCCCCACGGCCGCTCGGCGCCGATCTCGAATCCATCGTCGAGCGAGTCCCGGACGACGGGCAGCGCCCGCCGCGCTTCGTCGAGCCCGAGGGAGCCGTCACGCTGCGGATGGCGCTCGCGGCCGCGATGCTCGGAAGCCCCGATCTCGCGACGCACGCCTTCGAGATCCGTGCACGCGAAGCGCACCGCATCCAGGCGTCGCTCCGGCGCAATCCCGAGGCGAACCTCGAAGTCGAAGACATCGGTGGGTCCGGAGACTTCGCGGGCGTCGAGGGCTCGCAGACGACGCTTCGTCTCTCCCAGCTCGTCGAGCTCGGCGGAAAGCGAGACGCGCGGACCGCGCTCGCGGGGGCGGAGATCGACGTCGCGGGGTGGGACTACGAAGCCGAGCGGATCGCGCTCCTCGCGCGAACGGCGCAGTCGTTCTACGCCGTTCTCGGAGCGCAGCTCGAAGTGTCGCTGCGTCGCGAGGAGCAGGCGCTCGCGGAATCGATGCTCGCGACCGCCGAGAGGAGGCTTCGCACGGGGATCGCCCCATCGGTCGAGGTGACACGTGCGCGAGTCGCCCTCGAGCAGGCGCGCCTCTCGGTCGAGCAAGCAGACCTCGGCCTCGATCATGCGCGGCACACGCTCTCGGCGCGCTGGGGAAGCCCGCTGCCTCGTTTCGATCGTGCAGAGGGCGACCTCGAGCGTCTCCCCCCGCTTCCGGATCGGGAGGCCTTGCTCCTCCGACTCGAGGATTCCCCGGCGCTCGCGCGCTTCGACGCCGAGGCGCTCCGCCGACGTGCAGCGCTCCGGGTCGAGGAGAGCCGCGCGGTTCCCGACGTCACGTTCGTGCTCGGGCCGCGCTGGATCGCGGCGCTCGACGAGGCGACGGCGGTCGGACAGGTGCTGGTTCCGCTTCCGATCTTCGATCGCAACCAGGGGCGGATCGCCGAGGCGCACCATCGCCTTTCGAAGCTCGCTTCCGAGAGGCGGGCGGAGCGCGTTCGAGCCGAGAGCGAGTTCGTCGACGCCTACGAGACGCTGCGAGCGGCGCTCCTGCGCGCGAGCTCGCTGCGCGAGCGCGTTCTTCCCGAAGCCGATCGTGCGGTGCGGGAGGCGCGCGATGCCTGGGAGCGCGGGCTCTTCGGGTTTCTCGACGTGCTCGACGCGGAAAGGACGAGGTTGGAGCAGCGACTCGTCTACGTGGAGGCGCTCGCGCAGGCGCATCGTGAGGCCGCAGAGCTCGAGCGCGTCGTCGCAGTGCCGCTCGAAGGAGAACACCCGTGACGTCGCTTCGAAGGCTCGCGATCGCACATGGCCTGCTCCTCTTCGGGACGAGCTGTGGAGATCCCTCGCCGCCCCGTACGCCGCACGATCCTCCGGCTCACACGCAGGCGGCGCACGGCGACCACGTCGTCCTTTCGGATGACGCGATCGAAGCCGGCGGAATCGAGGTCGTCGCCGCGGGGCCGGCGAGGATCCGTGAGACGCTCGCACTCCGAGGGCGGCTCGCGCCGAACGAAGACTCGCTCTCCCATCTCATGCCGCGCTTCCCGGGCGTCGCTCGCGAGGTCCGCAAGCGGCTCGGCGACCCGGTTGCGAGAGGCGAGGTCGTCGCCGTGATCGAGGGCAACCAGAGCCTCCACCCCTACGAGATCCGCGCGGCGCTTCCCGGAACGGTGATCGCCCGCCACGTCACGGTGGGCGAGTTCGTCGCCGAGGGGGCCACGCTCTTCGTGGTCGCCGACCTCGGAAGCGTGTGGGCGGATTTCGCCGTGCCTCGCGAGGAGTTCTCGAGACTCGCGGTGGGACAGCCGATTCGGATCGAGGGTGGAACCGGAGGTCCGGCGGTCCTCGCGACGCTCGCCTACCTCTCGCCGATCGGATCTCCTTCGTCGCAAACGCTCCTTGCTCGCGCCGTGGTTCCGAACGAGAGCGGGCTCTGGCAACCCGGGCTCTTCGTGTCGGGGGACGTCGTGGTTTCCGACGCGGCGGTGGCGGTCGCAGTGCCCCCCGAGGCGCTCCACGAAATCGGCGGCGAGCGCGTCGTCTTCGTCCGGTCTTCGGACGGCTTCGAGGTGCGCGAGGTCTCGACCGGCCGACGGGATGGGGAGAGGGCCGAGATCGCGGGGGGTCTCGGCGCGGGAGAGCGCGTGGCTGCCGCGGGAAGCTTCGTCGTCAAGTCGGAGCTCTTGAAGGCGGAAGCGGAGCACGGAGACTGACGTGTTGGATCGAATCCTCCGCTTCTCGGTCTCGAATCGATGGCTCGTGATGGTCGGCGTCCTCTTGCTCGTCGCGGTGGGAGTCGTGAGCTTCGGTCGGCTTCCGATCGACGCGGTGCCCGACATCACGAACGTCCAGGTCCAGGTCAACGCATCGGCTCCCGGGTACTCTCCCCTCGAGGCCGAGCAGCGAGTGACCTTCCCGCTCGAAACGGCGCTCGCGGGGGTCCCCTTCCTCGACCACACGCGCTCCCTGTCCCGCTATGGGCTCTCGCAGGTGACGGCGGTCTTCGACGAGGGAACCGACATCTACCTCGCCCGCCAGCTCGTGAGCGAGCGTCTGCAGGAGGTCCGGGGGCGCCTGCCTGCCGGAATCGACCCCGAGATGGGTCCGGTCGCGACCGGCCTCGGTGAGATCTTTCTCTACACGGTCGAGGCGAAGCCCGGAACCCTGCTTCCGGACGGATCGCCCGCGACTCCGGCGAAGCTCCGGACGCTACAGGATTGGGTGATCCGACCGAGGCTCCGGACCGTTCCCGGAGTGACCGAGGTGAACTCGATCGGCGGCGAGGTTCGCGAGGTCCATGTGACGCCGCGACCCGACGAGCTCGTTGCCTTCGGGCTCGGTCTCGACGACGTCGTTCGCGCCGTCGCACGCAACACACAGAGTGTCGGCGCAGGCTTCTTCGAGCGAAACGGCGAGCAACTCCTGGTTCGCGTTCCCGGGCACGCGAGCTCGCTCGACGACATCGCGCGCATCGTCGTGGGCCATGGCGGGGGCGTACCGATCCGCATCGCGGACATCGCGGCCGTGGCGGACGGCGCCGAGCTCAGGACGGGCGCAGCCACCGAGCTCGGTCGCGAGGTCGTGCTCGGGACGGCCCTCATGTTGATGGGAGAGAACAGCCGCGCGGTCTCGCAGCGAGTCGCTGCGGCTCTCGACGAGGTCGAATCGAGCCTCCCTCCCGGCGTCGAGGTGAAGCCGGTCTACGATCGGACCGCGCTCGTCGATCGTACGATCGCGACCGTCCGGACGAACCTCCTCGAGGGCGCGGCGCTGGTGATGGCGGTCCTCTTCGCCTTGCTCGGCAACCTTCGAGCGGCCGCGCTCACGGCGCTCGTGATCCCGCTCGCCATGCTCTTCACGGTGACGGGAATGGCGGGGGGGCGGGTGAGCGCCAACCTCATGAGCCTCGGCGCGCTCGACTTCGGGCTCATCGTCGACGGCGCGGTCATCATCGTCGAGAACTGCCTGCGCCGTCTCGCCGAGGCGTGCCGCGAGCTCGGTCGTCCGCTCGAGCGGCGGGAACGGATCGCGCTCGCTTACGAGTCCGCTCGCGAGGTGGTCCGACCGAGCACGCTCGGCGTCGCGATCATCGCGATCGTGTACCTCCCGATCCTGACCCTCACGGGGGTCGAGGGCAAGATGTTCCGCCCGATGGCCATCACGGTGATCCTGGCGCTGCTCGGTGCGCTCGTCCTTTCGCTCACGTTCGTTCCCGCGGCCGTTGCGAGCTTTCTCGGATCTCGCGTGAGCGAGCACGAGCCTGCCGTGGCCCGCGTCGCCGCGGGTGTCTATCGGCGCCAGCTCGACGCGGCGCTTCGACATCCGTGGATCGTTCTCGGGACGGCCCTCGTCCTCGTGGCAGCGAGCCTCGTCGTCGGGATGCGGCTCGGCCGCGAGTTCGTCCCCTCTCTCGACGAGGGGGATTTCACGATGCACGCGATCCGGGCCACGGGGACGAGCCTCGGGCAGGCGGTGGCGATGCAGGAGTCTCTCGAGAAGAGGCTCGCCGAGATCCCGCAGGTCGCGAACGTCTTCAGCAAGATCGGTACCGCCGAGGTGGCCACCGACCCGATGCCGCCGAGCGTGGCCGATACCTACATCATCACGAAGCCACGGAGCGAGTGGCCGGATCCGAGTCTGCCGCGAGCCGATCTCATGACGGCGATCGAACGAGCGGCGGCGGCAGTTCCCGGCAACGCCTACGAGCTCACACAGCCGATCCAGATGCGGATGAACGAACTTCTCGCGGGAGTTCGCGCGGATCTCGCGGTCAAGATCTTCGGCGACGATCTCGACCTCCTGGCCGGGGTGGGAGAGCGCGCAGCGGATCTGCTCGCGAAGGTCCCCGGCGCTGCGGACGTCCGGGTCGAGCCGGTGGCCGGGTTGCCGATGCTTCGTGTCGACGCGGATCGCGGTGCGCTCGCGCTCTACGGGCTCGATCTCGAGGCGGTCCAGGACACCGTCGCGATCGCCGTCGGGGGACGCGCCGCCGGCCGTCTCTACGAGGGCGACCGTCGCTTCGATGTGGTCGTTCGTCTTCCCGAAGCCTTGCGGAACGATCCCGAGGCGATCCGGCGCTTGCCGGTGGCTCTGCCGCGGAGCACGGAGGCGCCTGCTCCCGCATGGACGTCGTGGGCCTTGCGAGCGGCCGGCGAGCCGGCCCGCGATCCTCTGCTGACTTCGCAAGGAGCGGCGGATTACGTCCCGCTTTCCGCGCTCGCGAGCTTCGAGATCGCGCCGGGGCCGAACCAGGTGAGCCGCGAGAATGGCAAGCGCCGGGTCGTCGTCACGGCGAACGTTCGCGGCCGTGACCTCGGCTCCTTCGTGGCCGAAGCCGAGCGCGCGATCCGCGCGGGAGTCTCGCTTCCCACCGGCTATTGGATCGGCTTCGGGGGCCAATACGAGAATCTCCTTTCCGCGACGCGCCGGCTCGAGATCGTCGTCCCGCTCGCGCTCGCTCTCATCTTCGGTCTTCTCTACGCGGGGCTCGGCTCGCTCACGCTCGCCGGGGTCGTCGGCAGCGGCGTACCTCTCGCACTCACCGGAGGCGTGGCCGCGCTTTGGCTGCGCGGAATCCCGCTCTCGATCTCGGCCGCGGTGGGCTTCATCGCGCTCTCGGGAATCGCCGTGCTGAACGGGCTCGTGATGGTTTCGTTCATCGAGAGCCTGCGACGGGAGGGGCTTCCGCTCGGGGAGGCGATCCGTCGCGGTGCGGTGACCCGGCTTCGACCCGTGGCGATGACTGCACTCGTCGCCTCGCTCGGATTCGTTCCGATGGCGGTCTCGACCGGCGCCGGTGCCGAGGTGCAGCGACCGCTCGCCACGGTGGTGATCGGGGGGATCCTCTCGTCGACGGCGCTCACGCTGTTCGTGCTGCCGGTGCTCGTGCAGCTCGCTCTCTCGCGACGGCGCGCCGACGCTTCGGACGAATGAGCCGACGACGCGGATCGCGCCTACACGGCCGCTCCCGCGGCCGGCACCGCGTCGGCCGTGCGGCGCAGCGAGCGCAAGACGAGCTTCTCCGCCTCCACGACGAGGAAGAACGAGAAGCCTCCGAGGAAGAGCCAAGGCCAGATCCGCAGCGGGATCGCTTCGGTATCGAAGAGGGCCTGGAGCGGCGGCGCGTACGTGAAGAGGATCTGCAGGACTGCGACGGCGACGATGCCGAGCCCGAGGTACGGGTTTCCGAGATGCGCCCGCAGCGACAGCGACGAGTCCACCTTGTAACGGCTGTTGAGCAGGTAGAAGACCTGGCCGATCACCAACGCGTTCACCGCCACCGCACGGGCGAGATCGTCGGACGCCCCATCCGACTTCATCCAGAAGAAGGCGCAGAGCGTGAGCGCGAGCAGCAGCAGGCCGACGAACACGACGCGCCAGACGCCGAAGCCGTCGAGAATCGGACGGTCGACCGCACGCGGTGGGCGCTGCATCACGTCGAGCTCGTGGGGCTCGAAGGAGATGACGAGGCCGAGCGCCACCGACGTGACCATGTTCACCCAAAGGATCTGCGGGGCGGTGATCGGAGCCGTGAAGCCCACGAAGATCGCGACCAGGATGACCAACGCCTGCGCGACGTTCGTCGGCAACATGAAGAGCATCGCCTTCTCGATGTTGTTGTAGACGGTGCGCCCCTCCTTCACTGCTGCCGTGATCGACGCGAAGTTGTCGTCGGCGAGAACCATTCCGGCAGCCTCTTTCGTGACCTCGGTGCCCTTGATGCCCATCGCGACGCCGATGTCGGCCTTCTTGAGCGACGGCGCATCGTTGACACCGTCGCCGGTCATCGCCACGACCTGCCGGTTGGCCTGGATCGCCTTCACGAGCCGGAGCTTGTGCTCCGGGCTCGCGCGCGCGAACACGTCGACGTCCCGAACCCGCTCCTGGAGGCTGGCGGTGTCCATCTCCTCGATCTCTGCGCCGGAGACTGCCGTCGCGCCGTCGCCGATGCCGAGCATCTTGGCAATCGCGGCCGCGGTGATCTTGTGGTCGCCCGTGATCATCGTCACCCGGATCCCTCCGGTGTGACACTCCCTCACGGCCTCGATGGCTTCCTTGCGCGGCGGATCGAGGAGACCGACGAGACCGAGCATCACCAGGTTCTTCGGAAGATCCGCGGGGCCGAGGTTGCCCGCGCGGAGGTCCGGTCCGTCGAGCCAGGCGAGGCCCAGTACGCGCTCTCCCTGCGCCGCGAGCCGGTCGGACGCCCTCTCGAAGCGTTCGCGATCGAGCGGCGCGGGCACCCCCCCGGCCGTCGCCTGGCGGTCGCAATGCTCGAGAATGACCTCTGGCGCGCCCTTTGCCAGGAGAAACGACCGGCCTGCGTCCGCCTGGTGCAGCGTAGCCATGAACTTGTGTTCCGATTCGAATGGAATGGCGTCGACGCGGGGATGGCGCTCCCGCTCGTGCTTGCGCTCGAGACCGAGCTTCGACGCGAACGGGTAGAGCGCACCCTCCGTCGGATCGCCCTCCACCGCGAAACCCGTCTCGGTCGTGAGGAGCTCTGCGTCGTTGCAGAGCATCGAGACGCGCCCCATGAGAGCGAGCACCGGATCGTCTCCCGCCGGCTTCTCATCGTGGAGGACGTTCCCCTCGTCCGAGTAGCCGTCGCCGGTCACGGTGTAGTCGGTCTCGCCGGTGACGGCCGAGACCACCATCATCTCCATGAGCGTCAGCGTTCCCGTCTTGTCGGAGCAGATCCGCGAGACGGATCCGAGCGTCTCCACCGCCGGAAGGCGCCGGATGATGGCGTTGCGCTGAGCCATGCGCTGCACGCCGATCGCGAGCGTGACCGTGATGAGCGCCGGGAGGCCTTCTGGAATCACCGATACGGCGACGCTCACGACCGCCTGGAAGAGATCGATGAACTCCATGCCCCGGACCCACTTTCCGAAGGCGAACACCACGACGCAAACGGCGCCGATCACGGCCGTGATGGCATAGCCGAACTGCTTGATCTGACGCAGCAGCGGCGTCTCGAGTGGGCTCACCGCCGCCATCATCTGGTTGATGCGTCCGAGCTCGGTCTCGCTCCCGGTCGCGACGACCACTCCCGTCCCGCGCCCGGACGAGACCAGCGTTCCTGAGAACGCCATGTCCTCGCGGTCTCCGACGGTGGCCTTCGCCGCGACGGGATCGGTGCTCTTGTCGACGGGGACGGACTCGCCGGTGAGCGCGGCCTCCTCCGTGCGCAGGCTCTTCACGTCGACGAGGCGGAGATCCGCCGGGATCCTGTCGCCGGACTCGAGCAGAACGATGTCGCCCGGTACCAGTTCTTCGGACGCGATCATGCGTGTCTCGCCGCCGCGCAGGGTGCGCGCCTCCGCGGACAACATGTTGCGGATCGAATCGAGGGCCTTCTCGGCCTTGCCCTCTTGGAGGAATCCGAGCAACGCATTCGTGACGACCACCCCGAGGATGATCGCGGCATCGAGCCATAGGCCGACCATCAACTTGACGAACCCGGCGGCGAGCAGGACGTAGACGAGGATGTTGTGGAAGTGCTGCAGGAAGCGAAGCAAGGCCCCGCGCTTCACGCCTTCAGGAAGGCGGTTGCGGCCGTACTTCTCGAGCCGCCCCGAGACCTCCGTGGCGTCGAGTCCGGTGCTCGCGCTGGTGCGCAGACGCTCGACGACCTCGGCGACGGGCAGGGCGTGCCACGGCGTGGTCTCGGGCGAGCGTTCGGTTGCTGCTGCACTCATCGTCGTGACTCCCGTCCCGAAGCGAGTCGGAGCGACTCGGCGAGGCGATACGCGTGATGGAGGGCCGAATCGACCCAGACGAGCGCCTCGATCCCGGCGCGGGCGGTTGCCGCCGGCACGCGCTGGAGGGCGAGGTCTTCGAGCAGACGGTCGCGGCCGACCTTCCGCGCTTCGCCGACTTGCCGTGACGCGAGCGCGAGGGCCTCGAAGACGGCCGGGTCGGGCGGAGCATTCGAAGCGCGCGTGGCTTCGAGCCATCCGGTCAGCGCCCGCGCGCCGGCTTCGAATGCGGCTGGGCGTTCCCAGCCGTCCGCCGGAAGCGGTGCGTGCTGGAGATCGTCGTCGACCTCCGCGAGGTGGTTGAGCGCGTGGCAGAGCCGGACCATGCGCGACTCCATCTCCCTCGGGTCGATCGTGTCGAGCGAGATCGACTCGACGAACTGCTCGACCTGCTGCACGCCCTCGGCGCTCGAGACGGCGCGGATGGGCTCTCCGGCGATGCGGCCGCGGACCGCATCGACGGCAGCGTGTGCGACCTCGAGGGTCGCTCGCCACGCGGCCTCGAGGGCGACGGAGCCTCCGGCCTGCGCGACGGTCGGATCGAGGCGGCCGACGGCCGACTCCCCGCCGCTTCCGGAGATCCGTACGATGAATCGCGCGTAGGCGTCGAGCCACGGATAGAACGCGACGACCCCCGCGAGCTTGAAGAGAGTGCTGAAGGCCGCCAGCGCCAACACACCGTTCGGGTTGCCGAGAGCCTCGCCGACCCGGTCCGCGGCGGCCGTGAGCGGCCCGAGGAAGATCAGTCCGAGCACGCCGACGATCATGCTGAATACGACGTGCGCGAGCGCGGTGCGGCGCACGGCGAGCCCGCCTCCGAGCGCCGCCAGGGCGCTCGTGGCTGCCGTTCCGATGCTCTGCCCGACCACCATCGCGCAGCCCTGCTCGAACGTGAGCGAACCGGCGTCGAGCGCGACGAGCGTGGTCGCTGCCGCCGCGCTCGAGCTCTGCATGACGATCGTCATGACGATCCCGACTCCCGCGAGAATCCAGCGCGCCCCCGCGCCCGTTCCCGCGAACGCCTCGAGATCCCACGAGATGCCGGCCATTCCCTCCTGGAGGTACTCGATTCCCGTGAAGAGCAGTCCGAAGCCGGCCAGGATCGCGCCGAGCGATCTCCACTTGCCGCTCGCGACGATCCACAGAAGCGCGCCGACGCCGAGCAGAGGCAGCGAGAAGTCGGCAATCCGGATGCGGAAGCCGAAGACCGCGACCATCCACGGCGTCGACGTCGTTCCGAGCGTGGCGCCGATCGTGATCCCGATCGCCTGCGAGAAGGTGACGAGGCCCGCGCTCACGAAGCCGATGACGGTGAGGATCGTCGCGGTCGAGGACTGGATGCCCACCGTGAAGATGGCCCCGGAGACGACCGCGGAGAGGCGCCCCGAGACGAGACCCTGGAGCGCGCGGCGCATCGAATCGCCGGCGAGACTCTTGAGCCCCTCGGTCAGGTGGTGGATGCCGAGGAGGAAGAGGCCGAGCCCTCCCAAGAGCTCGACGGTGGCGGCGGCGTCCATGCGATCGGCTAGCTCTTTTCGCGCGCGAGCGCCGTCCGCGCTGCGACGAGGTCCGCCCGAAGCCAGCGATCCTTCGCGTGGAGCATCTCCGGCTCCCCGGCGAGCCACCCGACGCCGCGCGTCTCGATGGGGTCGATGTCCCGAAGCCGGAATCGCTCGCCCCGCGTGATGCGGAACGGAGCGACGGACTTCTCGATGCGGTCGAGGATCTCCCGTCTCGGCACGGTCGCGTCTCCTCTCGGATCCGATCCTTCATACGCTCATCGTGCCCGAGAGTCGAGCACGGATGAATGCGGGCGGGCGATTTCGCGCCGCTCGCGGATTCCCGAGAGCCGTGCCCGCGCGGGCAGATCCCCGCGCGGCTAGCGACCGCGATGCGGATGCCGGTGGTGGAGGTCCGGCTGGTGCGGGTGGGAGTGGACGACGGGCTCGTGTGAGTGCCGGTGGCTGTGGCGGACGCGGGACGCCATGTCCTGATGCGCGTGGCCGTGGTGACCGTCATCGTGTCGGTGTGCGTGAACGTGCTCGAAGGCCTCGTGTGCGTGCACGTGCTCGTGGGCACTCTTCATGAGGAGGGCGATCGCCGAGGCGAGGAGGAGCGCCGCGAGAACCTGCACCGCCGCGAGGGGCTCTCCGAGCGCCGCGAACGAGACGAGGGCGCCGAGAAACGGCGCTGCGGCGAAGACCGTCTGGGCGCGCGTGGCGCCGATCTGCTGGGCCGCGGTGACGTACAGGGTGATGCTCAGTCCGTACCCGAGCGCACCGACCGCGAGTGCCGCGGCCACCTCGCTCGAGCCGAAGGCTCGAGCGTCGAGAAGCAGGGCCATCGCGAGGTTTGCGAGCCCCGCCGCGAGCCCCTTGGCGAAGGTCGCCGCGGCCGGGACGACTCCGTCGAGAAGCGCCGTCAGGTGGTTGTCGAGCGCCCAGGCGACGCATGCGGCGGCGACCATCAGGGTCGGTGCGAAGGCGGCGCGATCGTCGCCTCCCGCGAGCAGTGCCCCCGAAAGCGATGCGAGACCGACGGCGATCCAACCGAGCCGGCCGAGCGCGTCCCGGAACAAGAGCGCTCCGAGCACGGCCGTGAGCGGCCCTTCGAGCCCCGAGGCGAGCGAGACCGACGCCGCAGAGCTGCGTTCGAGAGCGGCCAGAAGCAGGAGGGGACCGATCACACCGCCGAGGACGATGGCGCCGGCGAGCCGCAGCGCGTTGCGTCGGTCGAGTCGTTCGATCGCCCGGAGCCCGTCGCTTCCGAGCGCGAATGGAAGAGCCCCGAGGGCCGCACCGAGATAGAGGAGGCCTGCGAGCGCGACCGGGCCGAGCGACTCGACGAGCGGCTTGCTCGCGGGGGTCGCCGCTCCGAACAAGAGCGCCGCGAGGAGCGCGCATGCGAAGCCGCGGGTGTTCGACATCAGTCGTCGATCGCTCCGTAGACGATTGCCTGGAGCTGGCCCCGGAAGTTGAACGTTCGTGACGGAAAGAGCTGGGTCAAGAAGACGACGATCAGATCTTCTTTCGGATCGATCCAGAAGATCGTGCTCGCGGCGCCGCCCCACGCGTAGGTTCCAACGGATCCAGCGTTCCCGGCCGCGGCGGGGTCGAGGGTGACGGCGAAGCCGAGACCGAAGCCGGTTCCTCGCATCGCCGTCTCGGCGAACATCCCGATCGATGCCCGTGTCAGGTCCTTGCCTTCCGGCAGGTGGTTCTGCGTCATCAGCTCGAGCGTCTTGCGCGAGAGGATGCGGACTCCGTCGAGTCGTCCTCCGCCGAGGAGCATCCGGCAGAAGCGGAGATAATCCGCAGCGGTCGAGACGAGCCCGCCGCCTCCTCCGAGGAGCTTCGGGGGGCGCAGGTAGGTGCTCTTGCGCGGATCGTCCATCAAGAGGGTCTTCTTCCCGGGGCCGCGCATGTAACAGGCGGCGAAGCGCGAGAGTTTTTCTTCGGGAACGTGGAAGCCGGTATCCGACATTGCGAGCGGCTCGAAGAGGTTGCGCCGCAGATAGTCGTCGAATCGCTCGCCCGAGAGGATCTCGACGAGCCGCCCGCAGACGTCGGTGGCGACCGAGTAGTTCCACGCCGTTCCCGGCGAGAACTCGAGCGGGAGCCCCGCGAGTTCCTCGACCAGATCGGTGAGATCTCCGCGGAAGGTCTTTCCGAAGCTCCCGATCCCGAGCGCGCGGTATCCTGCGTCGACGGGCGTGCTCTCCATGAAGCCGTAGGTGAGGCCCGAGGTGTGCGTGAGGAGATCTCGAATCGTGACCGGCCGCTCGCAGGCGCGCGTGCGGAAGTCGGGATGGACTCCGCCTTCGAAGACACGAAGCGCCTTCCACGACGGGATGAAGCGATGCACCGGATCGTCGAGCGAGAACGCGCCGCGCTCGAAGAGCATCATGAGCGCCACCGAGGTCACGGGCTTCGTCATCGAGTAGATCCGGAAGATCGTGTCCTCGGACATCGGCAGGTTGCGCTCGCGGTCCATCGCGCCGATCGGCGAGAGGTGCGCGAGGACGCCCCGCCTCCAGACGGCGCCGAGCGCGCCGGCGATCTTTCCCGGAGCGACGTAGTGGCGCTCCAGGTGTTCGTCGATCCCGCGGAGGCGCTCGGCCGAGAAGCCGGCGCGCGAGGCGTTCGAGCTCATCGAGGCTCCTGGTCTGGGAACGGGGAGCGTAGAGGACTTTCCCCCGGGTCCGAGGGGGCAGGGCGACCCGCCGGGTCGCCCCTACACGAAGATCGCGAGGGCAAGCAGCCCTTCGAGCGCGAGCGCGTGCCAGGGCGACCCGCCGGGTCGCCCCGAGGCGGCGCCCGGCCGCGGGGCGGTGTGCCGCGGAGGGATCAAGTCTGCGTGAAAGCTGCGCATTTAGATTTTTCAACGAGCGGTAAGCGAGTCTGTTAAACTGCCCCGTCCAGCTCGAGGAGATGCGGATGCCGAAGTTCCGACCGATCGCCCGTTTCGTGCTCATCGGCCTCGTCGCGGCGCTCGCGGGCTGTGACGAGGAGGCGTTCCGGGATCCCCGCATCCACAACTCGGCGAACCGCTGCTTCGCGATCGGTGTGGCCGCATCCGAGAGCCCGCTCGCGCAGCTCTCGACCCTGAACCGCGTCGGAGACGGCTTCGTGGTCTCCGGAGTCTGGCCCGGTCGAGCCACGCCGTTTTTCTTGAAGCCGTCGAGGCCCGGGACGTATCTCCTCTACGACGACGCGCGCGGATACGTCGTCTCCGACGGCGCGGTTCTCGAACGCAAGACGTCCCTCCTCTCCGACGTCCTGCTCGTCGAGGACGGCTACGAATCCGACGCCGAATGGGAGCTTCGCGAGCGGGGCGACTCGCCCTACGGCGGGCTCGTGCTGAGGCATCGGAAATCCGGCCGCTTCTTCTCTCCCGCCGGGCTCGTCGACGGCGACGAGGGAGCAGCGGACGTGCGGCTCTTTCCGCGCGAAGGTTGCGCCGGGTTTCCCGAGGCGACGGTCGACGCCGAGGGCGCCGTCGTGGCGCGCGAGTTTCCGGACGGGTCCGTCTTCGGAATCGTCGATGCGCACTCGCACATCCTCTCGAACTTCGGATTCGGAGGCGGCGGGATCTACCACGGGGCGCCGTTCCATCCGCTCGGGGTCGAGCATGCGCTCTCGGATTGCGCGCTCTATCACGGAGAAGAGGGACGCAAGGACCTCTTCGGCTACGGATTCGACAACCAGGATGCGAGCCCGATCGACCTTCTCTCTAGCTTCGTCCTCGGACGCACTCCGACTGCGAACCATGCAACCGCCGGCTGGCCCGAGTTCACGGATTGGCCGAACGCGCACACGAGCTCGACCCATCAGGTGCAGTACTACAAGTGGCTCGAGCGCGCCTGGCTCGGGGGGCTCCGGCTCGTGGTCCTGCACGCGACCACGAACCAGATCATCTGTGATCTTCTCGAAG
>CAJPFO010000003.1 GCA_905339255.1 Myxococcaceae bacterium | reverse complement strand
CCCGGCGCGACGTCCCTGCCGAAGAGCCGTTCTTCGGCGTCGTCGAGGCCGAAGACCAGGAACCCGCGGCTTCTCGCCTCGGTTCTTTCTCTTGCCCCGTTGTAGCCCCAGGCGGCGAGCCCGCACCGTACACCGAGCGGTGACACTTCGACCAGGTGGTTCACCTTGTCGTCGACGAACGTGATCTCGCCGAAGTCGATCCCGAGCCGGCTTCTCGCCCGCTCGAGATGTGCCGTCTTGCGCACGCCCACTTCCTTGTCGAAGACGAGGGCCTCGTCGAAGAGATCGCGAGCGCCCCACGCCTCGAGGAGCCGGAGCACGGCCGCGCGGTCCTTCGCGGTCGCGAGGGCGAGATGCACGTCCTCCCGGCGGCGCCGGAGCAGTCCGAGGAATGCAGGGAACGGCCGGTTGAGCGCGCACCAGCGTTCGGGGTCCGCTTCGGCGAGCGCCGCGCGGCGCTCGTAGAAGCGCCGATGGAATCGATCGCGCCAGCTCTGCGGGATGCGGTCCCGGAAGACGTCGTAGGCGACCTGGTCGGGAAGCGATGCGGCGGCATCGAGCGCGGCGAGGGCCACGCCGAAGTCCTCGGCGCGGTTGCCGAGCGGCATGAGCGTCACGAACGCTTCGAAAAGCTCGCGGCGGTCGCGCGAGCCGAGCGCATGCTCCGGCCGGAGATCCGCGTAGGTGCCGAGCGCAACCTCGAAGCACTCCGGAGCGCTGTCGGCCAGCACACCGTCGAAGTCGAGGACGAGGCCGCGCACGCGGGGAGGAGTAGCAGCGAACGGGCCGACCAGCGAGCCTTGCTGCGGTCGAATCGCCCGCGTCGTGCGGCCGCAGCGTCAGCTCCGCCCGTCCCAGATCTCGAGCACGGCCGCACCCCGGATGCGGTCGTTGCGCAGGTCGGCGAGCGCGTCGTTCGCGGCCTCGAGCGGGTATGCGACGGTGTGCGTCCGCAGTGGGATCTCGATGCCGAGCCGGAGCAACGCCTCGCCGTCGGCGCGCGTATTCGCCGTTACGCTCCGTAGCGTCCGCTCCTGGAACCGATGCCGCTCGTAGTCGAGCGACGGGATCCCGGAGAGATGGATTCCCGCGACGGCGAGCGTGCCGCCGCGGTCGAGCGCCGCGAGCGCGGGAAGCACGAGGTCTCCTGCCGGGGCGAAGAGGATCGCCGCAGCGAGCGGATGCGGAGGCGGATCGAAGCTCCCACCGACCCAGGCGGCACCGAGGCTTCTCGCGAGTTCGCGATGGAGCGGCTCGCGGCTCATCACGTAGACCTCGCAGCCGCGCGAGCGCGCGATCTGGATCACGAGATGCGCAGATCCTCCGAAGCCGAAGAGCCCGATGCGATCGCCCGGCTGCGCCTCGGATCGTGCGAAGGCGCGGTAGCCGATGATGCCGGCGCAAAGCAGCGGCGCGAGATCTCGCGCCGGCACGCCGTCGGCGAGCGCGTAGACGAACGCTTCCGGCGCCACGAGGTACTCGGCGTAGCCGCCATCGGCGTCCCAACCCGTGAAACGCGGCGAGAGGCAGAGGTTCTCGGCGCCCCTCGTGCAGAACCGGCAGACGCCGCAGGCGCGGTGGAGCCACGCCACTCCCACGCGAGCGCCGGGGGCGAAGCGAGACGTTCCCGGGCCGCATCCGACGACCCGGCCGACCACCTCGTGCCCCGGCACGAGGTCGGCGCGTCGGCGATCGAGGTCGCCTTCGACGACGTGGAGATCGGTCCTGCACACGCCGCAGGCCTCGACCCGGATCAGGATCTCGCCGGCGCCGGGCGCGGGAATGGGGCGCTCTGCGAGCTGCAGCGGCCTCGCCTCGATTCTCGCGGGGGCCGGCAGGAGCATCGCGCGCATGCCGAGGAGATAGCAGGCCGGGCGGGCCGGGACCGCGTCGCTTGCGGCCCTCACCGTCGGTGGGGCTGCTAGGCTCGCCCGCCGTGAAGGACGGGCGGCGGAACTGGTGGCGGCGGATTCTCCCGTGGGCGATCTCGATCGCTGCCCTCGTCTACGTCTTCGGCTTCGTCACGGATTGGAGCGCGCTCGTCACCGCGATGCAGGGCGCCGACGTTCCGCTCTTCGTCGGGATCGTCGTGATCGACAAGGTCGCGTTCTTCGTCGCGTGGGGGCTCCTCCAGGCGCTTGCGGTGCGACGCTTCGTGGGCGCGGTCCCCTACTCGCAGGTGATCGCGATCCGCGGCGGATCCGAGCTCCTCCGCGCCGCGAACGGCAACATCGCGGATGCGGCGATCGTCCTCGGCTTGATGCAGATCACGCGCGCTTCGGTGGTGAGCATCCTCGCCGCCTCGACGCTCCCGTATCTCGGTCACATCCTCGTCATGCTCGTGCAGGCGACACTCGCTGCGCCGCTTCTCGCGGGGGGAATCGCCGCGAATCGAGACGTCGCGGTTGCGGTGGCGGCGGGGTGGGCGCTCACGGCCGGTGGCTTCGTGTTGATCCGTCTCGCGCCGTCGCTCGGGGTGCTCGCGAGATCTCCCGTCGGAAGCTGGCTCTCGAAGATCGACACCCGCGTCCTGCTTCCGTACTTCTCGTGGTTCCTGCTGCTCGCGGTGGTCGACATCGGCTTCCAGTGGTTCGCAACCCGGGCTTTCGGAATCCCGATCCCTTGGGAGGCTCTCGCAGCGAGAATCCCGATCCTCTACGTCGTTCTCGCCGTCCCCTCGCTCGGCGGCTTCGGGCCTCGCGAGCTCACCTGGGCGTATCTCTTCGCCGAATACGCGTCGCGGGACGCGCTCATCGCGTACGCCTTCGCGACCAACGCGATCTTTCTCGCGCTCCACATCGTGATCGGAGCGATCTTCTTGCCTCGAGCGCTCGAGCTGATCGATCGAATCCGGCGTGCGAGGGCCTCGGGCGAGACGCTCCCCGAGCCCCTGCTCCACGATCCCGTCGATCCCTAGGAAACCGACCCGAGACGGGTCGGATTCCTGGGGATCGCGGCCGGGATCCGCACCCACGAGCGATCACCCGGGTATTCGAACCACCGGCGGCCCGCTCAGGCTCCCGGGCGGTCGACGTAGATCGGTGAGGACCATGCCCGTTCGTTCACCGGAGCGAGGCAATCGTCGTCGAAAGGGGTCCGGTAGTCGCCGTAGCAGGGCTTCGTCGCAATCGCGTTGCCCTCGGCGTCGAACGTGGTGCGAAGGTTCGCGCCGTTCACCGCCGGGGTCGGCTCCTGCAGCGCACGTACGTAGTAGACGGTGTCGCGGCCCGACGTCTCGAACTCCTCGTCTTCGAAGCTCACGACGCAGCCCGCGGGATCCGGCGGGCAATCGAAGCGACGCCACGGATCCTCGATCAGCGGTCCGACGGCCTCGCCGCGCGCCTGCTGCGGCCGGATCCGGATGACCTCGACCGCGACGATCGCATGCCGCTCATCGCTCGGGTTGTAACACTCGCCGCGACAGAGCTTCTCGAGACGCGCCGAGGAGAGACCGCGCGTGCTCACTTCGGGGCATCCGGGCTTCTGTTTGAAGGAGCCCACGGCCTTCACGCGGAACTGCGGCGCGCGAGCGAGCGCGACCTCGCTTCCCATCGGATACGTTCCTTCGGGACCGTTCACGAGATCGAACCAGAGCAGGATTCGCGGCCCGCTCGTTCCGTAGACCTCGCGCCGCTGCATCGCCTCCCAGATCGCGGCGCGGCTTCGCCCGGTGGAGTGGACCGCCGCGAGGCCGCCGGGGTAGAGGAAACTCGTGACGCGCTCCGCGTCGAGGCCGATGATCCCCTGCAACCCTTCGACCACGTTGAAGGGCTCGCGCGGATCGACGTCGTCGAGTCCGAGCGCGCTTCGTTGCGTGCTGCGCACGGTGCGGTCGATGAACTCGGAGCGCGCCCCCCCGGCCTCGGTCATCTCGCGTCGCGCGTACTGCTTGTAGCCCGTCCCGGGTCGCGCCTTGTGGTTGTCGCTCGACGCGACGAACCCGTAACGGAAGCGAAGCGGCCGGCCGTCGGGACCCTTCTCCTCGGGGTTCGAGAGTGCGAGCGTGTACTGGACGGATTCGAGCGGACGGAGCGCGAGCGTCGGTTTGAAGCAGTCCCGGCACTGGCCGCAATCGAGCCAATCCTCGGCGCGGGTATCGGGAAAGACCATGTGGCCGAGCACGCTCCCCGACATGTAGTACTCGCGCGCCTCGGCCACGCGCGCCTCGCACTCCTCGGGCGGAAGGTCTCCGCAGCGTTCGCGCATGATCTCGCCGGCCCGCCAGCAGCACGGGAGGTAATCCTCCGTCGGCTCCGGACACGTGAGGCTCCCGTCGGCGTTCACGATCACGTCGCGCCAGTTGCGGTATTGCTCGGCGTTGCCATGCCCCGACGCGATCTCGATGATCCGCTGCAGCGAGGGGTCGTGGTACTTGCGCGAGAGCTGCTTGTCCATCGAGGTGCCGAGCGGCGTGTAGAAGCCCCAGGTGGTTCCGTGCGGGATCACCTGCACCGGGAACCCCCACTGCCCGAGCTTTTCGAAGAGCACGTCGGGGGTCGCCGCATTCTCGACGCAGTCGAGCGGGAGCTCGCGCGTATCGACCCCCTTCGGACAACGAGGGAGCTTCGCGAGCTCTCCGACCATCCAGCCGAACTCGTCGTAGCTCGACCAGTGGAGGGGATCGACCCAGCGAAGCCCGCGGACCCGCTCGAGCCCCGTGAAGAGATTCTGGTCGACCGCGTCGGGCTGCGCGGTGATGGCTCGCGCCGGGAGCTCGGCGTCGCCGGTTCCCGGGAAGAAGACGCACTTGTGACCGAAGTGGTCCTCGCGCTTGCGACCGACCTGCGTCCATTCGAAGCCCATGAACGCGACGAGGTCGGGGTTCGCGGGGTCGCCTGCGAGTGCATTGCACTGCCGGATCGAGTCCTTCGACGCTTGCCAGTGCGCGGGCGTGATGCTCTCGGCGTGGTCCGTGAGCGCGAAGAAGTCGATGGCCGAGCAGTAGCGTGCGAAGTCGCAGGCATCGGCCGGCGGATGGACCCCCTCTCCCGCCAGCGCGGGCAGCGACAGCATGAACGCGTCGATCGAGTAGGTGGTGTGGACGTGGAGATCACCGAAGAGGATCTGTCGCTCGGGGGGAGACGGCGCTTCTCCGGCCTTCCTCCCGATCTCCATCTGCGCGGCATCCTGTTCGGCCTGCGCCCGTGCGACGACGGCCTCGGGCCTTCGCTCGCCCTCGATCCTGCCCTGCGGCTGCTCGCCGCCCCCGCAGGCGGCGAGCCCTGCGAGCGCGAGCGTGGCTGCGAGCCGGAAGCGATACCCCTTCATCGTGGCCCTCCCCTCGTGCTGCTCTAGTCGAAGCAGGGGGCCGCCGTCAAGGACGCAATTCGCCGAGTTCGCGCAGTGCGTGTCGCATCCGGTCGAAGAGCGCCCGGATGTCGTCGTGGTGCTCACCGGCGTGCATCTCGCGAGCCAGGCGGCCGGGCGCGACCGGGCGTCCGAAGGCCTTCGCGAGCGCCCCCTGCGCCGAGAGGAGCTTCTTGGCGTCGATCGAGCGGAGCGCGGCCTCGTCGTCGGGGTGGGGCAGGTGGCGGTCGAGCACCCGGCCGACGCGCGGATCGTCCGGCCGCGCACGGATCGCGCGTCGGATCGCGTCCGGAACCAGGAGGTAGCTCTCGATGTGCCGGCGCGACCAGGTGAAGAACTCGAGCCCGGCCGCACCCTCCGCGGACGCGTCGGGCTCGTCGTCCCGATCGAGGACGCAGAGCGCTCTCGACCCCTCGGCGAAGCGCCGCACCCCTTCGAAATGCTCGATCGCACGTCCAGGACGCCGGCCGCCGAGGATCACGGCCGCCGCGGCCAACGCCTCGCCGAGCGCGGGCGAGACGCGGAACGCCCAGCCGCGGAGGATGTCCCGATCGCGCGGCCCCTCCACGTACACGACGAAACGACCCCGACCCCTCGCGCCGGGCTCGCTGCGCTCCGGACGTGCGGCGGACACGAGCCTCCCCGGGGCTTCAGCCCCCGAGCGTCTTCTTGACCAGCTCCGCGAGCTCTCCGCTCTGGTACATCTCGACGATGATGTCGCAGCCACCGACGAATTCGCCGCCGATGTAGACCTGCGGGATCGTCGGCCAGTTCGAGTAGCGCTTGATGGCCTCGCGAAGCTCGGCGTCTTCGAGGACGTTCCGGGACGCGATCGGGGTCCCGAGGAGCTCGAAGGCGCGGACCGTCCTCGCCGAGAAGCCGCACTGCGGAAGCTCCGGGGTCCCCTTCATGTACACGAGGATGGGGTTTTCGCGGATCTCGGATTCGATGCGCTGCAAGATGGGCTCGGACATGCGCTCCTCCCTGGACGCTCCGGCTGCCGAGCGACCTCGGTCGAAACGGTAGCGACGAGCGGCGCCGCTGCCAGCCGAAGCAATCCCGTCGCTTCTCTCGGCGAGCCCCCTCGCGCGGGTCGAGACTTGCCGGCAGCTCCCCGGTGGTAGGCTCTCGGCATGATCGCGGTGCTCGTCGCCGACGACCACGGCATCGTCCGGGCCGGGCTCGTCGCCCTGCTCGAATCGGAGCCCGACATCCGCGTCTCGGGGCAGGCGGCGGATGGCCGTGAGGTGCTCGAGATCCTCGAGCGGTCGAAGCCCGATGTCGTGATCCTCGACGTCACCATGCCGAAGCTCGGCGGGCTCGAGACGCTCGGGCGGCTGCGCCTGGCCCACGCCGGCGTGCGGGTGATCCTGCTCTCGGTCCACGGAGATCCGCCCTTCATCGAGAACGCCGTGGCGCTCGGCGCCGATGGCTATGTCCTCAAGAACGGCCCCGCGAGCGAGATCCTCGAGGCGATCCGCACCGTCGCGGCCGGCGGCACCTACTTCAGCCCTCCCGTCGCCCGCGACGTCGCCGAGAGGCTTCGCTCGACGCGGCGCAGCGCGGATCCACGCGTGCAGCTCTCCGCGCGCGAGCTCGAGGTGCTCCAGTTGATCTCCGAGGGGCTCTCGACCAGGGAGATTGCCGGCCAGCTCTCGATCAGCGTGAAGACCGTCGAGGCGCATCGCACGAGCCTGATGCGGAAGCTCGGAGTCCGGAAGAACACGGAACTGGTTCGTTACGCGCTCCGAAACGGACTCGTCACGCCCTGAGCCTCCGCTCGAGGACCACGAGCGCTTCGACGTGTGCCGTCTGCGGGAAGAGATCGAAGCCGCGCACGCTCACGAGGTCGTAGCCGAGGGGGACGAGCGTGGAAACGTCGCGGGCGAGCGTGGCCGGGTCACACGAGAGATAGACGATTCGCGCTGCGTCGAGTGCGCCGATGGCCGGAGCGAGGCCGCGCGGGAGCCCCGTCCGGGGCGGGTCGAGGACGACGACGTCCGGGGCCGCGCGAGCGAGCGCCGGGAGGCCGAGGGCGTGCTCGACGGCCGTGCGGACGATCTCGACTTGCGAGAGCCCTGCGTTTCCGACGTTGTTCTCGAGGTCGCTCGCGGCAATCGGATCTCCCTCGACGGCAACCACGTGCTCGAAGCGGCGCGCGAGACCGATCGTGAAGAAGCCCGCGCCGGAGAAGAGCTCGACCGCGCGCTCACCGCTGCCCGCGGCCTCGAGGACGGCCCGTGCGAGCGGATCGAGAAGCAGCGCATTCGACTGTGCGAAGACGCCGGCGCTCCTTTCGATCCTCTCTCCGGCCGCATGGATCACGAGCCGTCCGGGCGCTCGCTCCCGTGCGCCGAGTCGCGTCGTGCAGACGTTCCCATCGTCCCCGGCGGCGATCTCCCATTCGCCGTCGTCCATGGGCGGGCGGCTCGCGAGGGCGCGGAGCGCTTCTTCGAGCGGTGCCACGAGAACCGGGCAGCGCGACGTCGCGCACACGGCGCGCGAGCGACGACGCCGGTAGCCGACGCGGCCCGCCTCGACGACGACGCGCGTTCGCGACCGGTAGGCGTAGGGGGAAGGGCAGGCGACGATCTCGGGCGGCGCGTCGAGGCGGATCCCGCCGATCCTCTCGATCGCGTCGCGCAGGATCGTGCGCCGGGCCTCGAGCTGCGCGTCCCTCGCGACGTGCTGCCAGACGCAACCGCCACACGAGCCGAAGACCGCGCAGACGGGGTCCGTGCGGCTCGTGGCCGGCTCGAGAAGCTCGACCACCCGGCCGCGAGCGAAGCGTGCGCCACCCGGTTCGACTGCCACGCGAGCACGGTCTCCCGGCGCCGTGACGGGAACGAAGACGACGCGTCCGTCGGCCGCTCGGCCGACTCCGTCGCCGCCGGCCGCGAGCGAATCGATGCGGAGCTCGAGCGTCTGCGGAGATCCGCTCACGGATGCGTGGCGGGTTCGAGCCGGATCGGAACCGCCTTGCGACGATCGAGGATCCGGCTCCAGAAGCGATCGGCGAGCCCGTACTTCTCGGCCATGAGCCGGTTCACGGTCTCGCGCTTCTCCGCATCGTCCTCGGGAACCGCGAGCATCGCGACGCTCTCGTCCTCGTCGGAGCCGACGGGCCGGATCGTCACGGCCGGATTCGCGCGGATCCGTTCGAGCCAGCGCGCCCCGGGGCCTCCCGCCCGGAGGTAGCGCCGGCCGTCGATCTCGACGATCCAGACCGGCGTTTCGTACTCCGCTCCGTTCGCGTCGTGCGTCACGAGCGTCACGACCTCGCCCTCGTCGACGAGGCTCGAGATCAGCACCACGGCCGCCACGCCGACGCCGATCGCGAGCAGCAGCGCTCGCATCCGCTTCTCCATCCGGTCCGTTCTCCTCCTGCGGCCGAGGCACGCTCGGGGTTCGCCGCGGGCCACTATCCTACCCGCGGACGAGCGGCCCGGGAGGTGGTCTCCCGGGCCCGGAGCGGGGGAGACCGACCTGGCGGGAGACGAGCTCTTCTCGATGACGGCGCTCACGCTCCGGGTCGGAGCCGCCGCCACCACCCTGGCGTTCTTCCCGGCGCTCTGGCTCGGCTACACGCTGGCACGTCGATCGTTCCCGGGGCGGACGCTCGTGCAGGCGCTCGTCAGCTTGCCGATGGTGCTGCCTCCGGTGGCGGTCGGACTCGCGCTCCTGCTCCTGCTCGGCCGCCATGGGCCGGTGGCCCCGCTCCTCGCCGTGCTCGGCGTCGAGGTCGTCTTCACCTGGAAAGCGGCCGCGCTCGCCGCAGCGGTGGTCGGCTTCCCGCTTCTGGTGCGCGGTTGCGAGCAGGCCTTCGCCGAAGTCGACCCGCGCTACGAGCGGGTCGCGGCGAGCCTCGGCCTTCCCCCGGTCGCAACCTTCGTCCGCGTGACCCTCCCGCTCGCCGGCCGCGGCGTGATCTACGCGGTGGTGCTCGCCTTCACGCGAGCGCTCGGTGAGTTCGGGGCGACCGCGCTCGTCGCGGGAATCCTGCCGGGTCGGACCGAGACGCTCGCGCTCGGCATCTGGTCGCGCGTGCAGGCAGGCGACGATCGAGGCGCGC
>CAJPFO010000002.1 GCA_905339255.1 Myxococcaceae bacterium | reverse complement strand
GTCGCTCGGGCGACCAGCCGAGCTCGTCGCCGAGGAGATCGGCGACGCGCTCGGCCGCTGCGGCCGAGGCGTCGCGCGCGAGGAGCCGTGCGCGCGTTCGCCGAGAGAGGACGTCGTCGAGGCAGGTCGCCATCTCTTGGCGCACGGCATGGACGGCCTCGGCGCGCAGGTACGGAAGGCCCGGGACGAGCGGCGCAGCGAGCTCGGGGCGCGCTTCGACGATTGCGAAGAGTGCGCTCGCCTCGCCCCCGTAGCGCCCGGCGAGGTGCTCGACCATCTCGCGCGGAAGCCGGGTCGCACGGCGCGCTTCGTCGAGGCCCGCGGCGCCGCGCAGACGCAGGCGGCGGGTTCGCGTGCGGTTTCTCCAACCGGCGCGCCGCCCGAGCAGGCGCAGCGCCGCATCGATGGTGTCCTCGGCCATCTGGCGGTACGTGGTGAGCTTTCCGCCCGAGATCGAGATCATCCCCGTCGCCGACACCGAGACGCGGTGGCGGCGCGAGAGATCGACCGTTCGGGTCGTTCCCGGTTGCCCGAGCAGCGGCCGCAGCCCGGCCCAGGTGCCGAGGACGTCCTCCTTGGTGAAGGTCTCGTTCGTCCCGGCGCTGAGCGCACGGAGCAGGAAGTCGACGTCGGCGGGCGTGCACTGCGGGTCGGTGAGCGGGCCGTCGTATGCGGTGTCGGTCGTCCCGACATAGACCCGGTCGCCCCACGGGACCGCGCAGATCGACCGCTCGCCATCGACGCCGAGGAGCGTCACTGCGAGGTCGATCGGGAGCTTGGTTCGCGCGATCGTGATGTGGATGCCCTTGGCGGGTCGGATCGCGGGCTCACGCGCAGGGTCGTCGAGTGCGCAGACCTCGTCGGCGAAGACGCCTGCCGCGTTCACGACGACGCGAGCGCGGATCTCGAACGTACGCCCGGCCTCCTCGGCGCGGACCCCGCAGGTTCGCCCGCTCGCGTCGCGCAGCAGCCCCACGGCAGCGACGCGGTTGGCGACGGCGGCGCCGAAGTCGAGCGCCGCGGTCCGCGCGATCGCGAGGGTGAGCCGCGCGTCGTCGGCCTCGGCATCGTAGTAGAGGTAGGCGCCCGCGATGCGCTCGCGCGGCAGCCCGGGCGCATGCACGAGCACCTCGGCCTGCGAGAGACGCGCGTGGAGCTTTCCGCTCCGGAACCCGCCCGTCAGGTCGTAGATCCACATCGCGAGGCCGAGGGCGCGCGAGATGCGGGGGTCGAGGAGCCCCCCCTTGCGAAAGAGCGGGATCATGAAGGGAAGCGTACGGACGAGGTGCGGCGCGTTGCGGCGAAGCCGCTCGCGCTCGCGAAGCGCCTCGTAGACGAGCCGGAAGTCGCCCTGCTCGAGGTAGCGGAGGCCTCCGTGCACCATCTTCGACGACTTCGACGATGTTCCGGAAGCGAAGTCGTCGCGCTCGATGAGGGCGGTGCGAAGGCCGCGCGAGGCCGCGTCGAGCGCGACGCCGGCGCCGGTGATCCCTCCCCCCACCACGAGGAGGTCGAACGCCTCGGCGGCGAGGCGGGAAAGGGCTGCGGATCGGTCGAAGGAGGGGGTTTCCATGGCAGGGAGCAGCCTACCGAAAAGAAAGTGACTTGTCACTTTCTTATTTCATGGGTATCCTCCGCGGCGATGGCGACCCAGGCGCAGCGACGAACCCAGGCACGGGCGAGGCTCCTCGAAGCCGCGACGTCGTGCCTCGTCGATTCGGGCTACGCGGCGATCACGACGACCGCCGTCGCGCAGCGGGCCGGTCTCTCGCAGGGAGCGCTCTTCCGTTACTTCCCGTCGAAGCAGGAGCTGCTCGCCGCGACGGCCGAGCACCTCTTCGGCGAGCTGCGGCGCCTGTACGAGGCGCGCTTCGGCGCGGCGGCGCGCAAGGGTGCGGTGACGCTCGTGTCGGCACTCGGCCTGCTCGCCGAGGTGCTCCAGGACCCTCGCTACTTCGCGGCGCTCGAGCTTCACACGGCGGCGCGAACCGACGCCACGCTGCGAGCGAGCCTCGACCCGGTCCTCCACCGTCACGCCGACGATCTTCGCCGCCTCGCCCGCGCGCTCCCGATCGAGCGTGCTGCCGTGGGCCGCATTTCGCTCGACGATGCCGTCGATCTCGCGACGCTCGCCCTGCAGGGCGCTGCCGTTCATCGCCTCGCCGTGCACGACACGACGGCGTTCGACCGCGCGGTCGCCGCGCTGGTGCGGCTCACCGCACCCACGCCTTCGACGCTTCCCGCAGCAGCTCCTCCGAGGGCGCGCCGCAGATCTCCGACGACCCCCCACGCGAAAGGATCCCGATGAGCTCCCCGAAGAAGACGGCCGACTTTCCGATTCCGCTCGGCACCGGCGCGCCGTACCTGCCGGTGGCGATCGCGGGCGACCCCGCGACGGCGCGGCTCCGCGGCATGGCGAAGAGCGTCGACGTCCCGGGCACGATCCTCGAGCGGCTTCGAAGCGCCTGCTCGAGGCTCGAGACCGATGCCGCGACCTGCGCAGATTCGAGTCGCGATTGGTGGGCCGTCGGTCTCCGCTGGGCGCATGCCGGTCGGGCGGGCGCCATCGCTGCCGCCATCGCACACGCGAAGACCGCCGAGGAAGTCGCCTCGGTGTTGCGGATCTGCAACGAGGCGCGGGTTCCCGTGACGGTGATCGGAGGGCGGAGCGGCGTCTGCGGAGGGAGCATCCCGGTTTTCGGCGGCGTGCTCCTCGACGTTCGTGGACTCGCCGGAGTGGTCTCGGTCGACGACCGCTCGCTGGTCCTCGACGTGAAGCCCGGCAGCTTCGGCGACCATCTCGAATACGAGCTGCGAACGAAGCACGGCCTCACGATCGGCCACTGGCCGCAATCGATGTCGCTCGCGACGGTCGGAGGCTGGATCGCCTGCCGCGGCGCGGGCCAGCTCTCGAACCGCTACGGGAAGATCGAGGACATGGTGGTCGGCCTCGACGTGGCCCTCGCCGACGGAACGATCATTCGCACCGGCGGTGCGTCGCGCAGCGCAGTCGGCCCCGATCTGAACCAGGTCTTCGTCGGTTCCGAAGGGACGCTCGGCGTGATCGTCGGCAGCCGGCTGCGCCTTCACCCGGCGCCGGCTGCCGAGCGCCGTGCGGCCTTCACGTTCCGGTCGTTCACCGACGCCCTCGACGCCTGCCGTCGCATCCTCCGCCGCGGCCTGCCTCCCGCCGTGCTTCGTCTCTACGACGCGCACGAGGCGAACCACAAGTACAAGACCGGCGACCGTCACCTGCTGCTCGTCCTCGACGAAGGCGACCCCGCCGTCGTCGATGCCTCGCTCTCGATCGTCTCCGCAGAGTGTGCGAGCGCCGAGCAGGCCGACCCGGGGCTCGTCGGCGACTGGCTCGCGCACCGGAACTCGGTGGCATCGCCAGCGACGCTCCTCGATCGGGGGCTCGCATGGGACACGATGGAGATCACCGGAAGCTGGCGTGCACTTCCGGAGATCTACGAGAAGACCCTCGCGGCGGTGCGCGCCGTCCCCCACACGATCGTATGCAGTGCTCATCAGTCGCACGCCTACAGCGACGGAGCGTGTCTCTACTTCACCTTCGTCGGTCGCCCGCCCGATGGAGAGGACGCCTGGGAGGCCTACTACAACGCGGCGTGGGATGCGGGGACACGCGCGGTGCTCGCAGCCGGCGGAAACCTGAGCCACCACCACGGCGTGGGACTCAACCGCGCGCGCTTCATGCGCGAGGCGCTCGGCCCGGCCTTCGAGGCATTGGTTTCGATCAAGCGTGCGCTCGATCCGAACGGAATCCTGAACCCCGGCAAGCTCGGCCTGCCGAGCCCGTTCGGGAGCGTCGACTGGCCGTGAACATCCTCGTCGTCGACGTCGGGACGAGCGGCGTTCGCGCCGCCGTCGTAGGCGAGGACGCACGGATCCGGCACGCGGAGTACCGCGAGGTGTTGCCTCGCTCGCCGAAGGCGGGTCTCGTCGAGTTCGACGCCGTCGCGCTGGCGCAGGCCGCGCTCGACGTCGCGAGGGTGGCCGTCGCGGCGGCGGGGCGGGTCGATGCCGTCGGAATCGCGAACCAGCGATCCTCGACGGTCGCCTGGGATCGCAGGACCGGCGAGCCGCTCGGGCCGGGGCTCGGCTGGCAGGATCTGCGGACGGTCGAAGCATGCAAGCGACTTCACGCCGCGGGGCTCCTCGTCTCGCCCAACTCGATGGCCACCAAGGCGGCTTGGCTGCTCGAGCACGCCGGCGCCAAGGGAGCGCGCGACGCCTGCGTCGGAACCGTCGACTCCTGGATCGCGTGGACACTCTCCGAGGGCGCGCTGCACGTCGCCGACGCGAGCAACGCCTCGTCGAGCGGCCTCGCGTCGGCGTCCGGGGACGAATGGAACGCCGAGCTCTTGCGCGCGGTGCACGTTCCGCAGCGTGCACTGCCTGCGATCGTCGACTCGTCGGGCGTGGTCGGAGCGGCGACGGCGCTCCCGGGCGCCCCGCCGATCGCCGGAATCGCCGGCGACCAGCAGGCGTCGCTCGCGGGGCAGGGTTGCGTCACGCCGGGAATGGCGAAGATCACGTTCGGTACCGGCGGCATGCTCGATCTTTGCCTCGACGAGAAGCGCCCGGGCTTCGGCGTGATCGGCCCGAACGGTTGCGTGCCGGCCGTCGCGTGGCGGCGGCGGGGTGTGACGACGTGGATGCTCGAAGGGCTGATCCTCGCTGCGGGGTCGTGCATCGAGTGGCTCCGCGATGGCCTCGGCGTTCTCGCCGACACCGCGAGCGCTCATGCGATCGCCTCCGCGTGCGCGTCGAGCGAGGGTGTCGTGTTCGTCCCGGCGCTGGTCGGCCTCGGGACGCCATACTGGGACTACGGGGCTCGCGGCGCGCTCGTCGGCCTCTCGCGCGGAACGAAGCGCGCGCACATCGTTCGCGCCGTCCTCGAAGGCGTCGCGCAGCGAGCGGCCGACCTGGTCGAGGCGGCCGAGCGCGACGCCGGTCTCGAAATCGAAACGCTCCGCATCGATGGCGGCATGACCGCGAACCCGACCTTCGTGCAGGCCGTCGCCGACGCGACCGGCCGGCGCGTCGACGTCTCATCGGAGCGGGAGGCGACGGCACTCGGCGCGGCCTTTCTCGCCGGGCTCGCGATCGGGGTCTGGCGGGACTGGCAGGAGGTGGCCCGTTCGTGGTCCCCGGCGCGGCGCGTCGAGCCGATCGGATCGTTCGGCCGCGCCCGCGGGAAAGAGGCCTGCCGCCGAGCCGCGCGGCTCTGAGCCCGGGGGGACGTCGCGAACGAACGGGCGAAGCCTGCGCTCTCGTGCCACGCTCGCTCGCCGGCCGTCGGATGCCCCCGGCCGCCCGGCTCGAGGAGGCCCCATGGCGACGCTCCGCAAGACGATCCACGACGCCGCGATCGCGGCGACGGCGCTCGTGACCCGACTCGTCCCCGATCGCGTGCCGGCGACCTTCGTCGGCGCCGATTCCTCGCGCGAGCTCTGCGACGCGGTGGCCCGTTCGGGTGCGAAGCGGGTGCTCGTCGTCACCGACCGCACGCTCGTCGAGATCGGAGTCGTCGGCCGTCTCGTCGAAGCGCTCGAGGCCGCCGGGATGTCGGTCTCGATCTTCGACGGGATCACTCCCGATCCGACCTTCGCCGCGGTCGAGGCCGGCTACGCGAAGCTCGTCTCCGAGCGCGCCGAGGCGGTGCTCGCGGTAGGAGGCGGCTCGCCGATCGACGCCGCCAAGGTGATCGCGGCGATGGCGACGAACGGCGGCCGGATCGAGAAGCTCGAAGGCCGCTTCCGCGTGCGAAGGCCGCCGCTCGCTCTCTACGCGATCCCGACCACGGCCGGCACCGGCTCGGAGGTCACGCTCGCCGCCGTGATCTCGGACAGCGCGAGTCATGCGAAGAAGTTCTTCATCGATCCGAAGCTCCTGCCGCTCGCCGTGGCGCTCGATCCGCTGCTCATGCTCGGGCTCCCTCCGGCCATGACGGCTGCGACCGGGATGGACGCGCTCACGCACGCCGTCGAGGCCTTCCTCGCCAAGACCGCCACGCCGCAGACGGACGCCCATGCGGTCGCGTCGGTGCGGCTCGTCTTCGGGAACCTGCCGCGGGCCGTCGCGGATGGACGCGACGTGGCGGCGCGCAAGGCGATGGCGCTCGCATCGTGGTACGGGGGCCTCGCCTTCACGCGAACGAGTGTCGGCTACGTCCATGCGATCGCTCATACGCTCGGCGCCCGCTACGGAACCCCGCACGGCCGCGCCAATGCGCTCGTCCTGCCGCACGTCCTCGAGTTCTCGCTCGATGCGTCGCAGGAGAGGCTCGCCCGGCTCGCGACGGAGATCGGCATCGAGGCTCCGTCCGAACGCGAGCGGGCTCTGGGCTTCATCGAAGCGGTCCGCGAGCTCGAAGCGAAGATCGGACTCGCTCCGACGCTCGAGGCGCTTCGCCCGGCCGACATCCCCGCGATCGCGAAGCAGGCACTCGCCGAGGCGTACGCGAACTACCCCGTCCCGCGCTTCATGGAAGCGAGCGATTGCGAGGCGATGCTCCGGAAGATGTGCCCCTGAACGCCCCGGCGCATCCGGGAGGGATCGATGCCCGACGGTGATCCGATCAACCCGGGCCCGACCGAGGCGGTCCTCTTTCTCGAAGACCCGCGTCGCGGATCTCCGAGCTCCTGCGCGCCTTGCGCGTGTTCTCGGAGCGGATTCGCGGCTTCCGCGCGCTCCACTTCGTCGGCCCCTGCGTCACCGTCTTCGGTTCGGCGCGCTTCGTCGAAGGGCATCCCTCGCACGCGAGAGCGCGCCTGATCGCGATCCGAAGCGATCGGGTGGTTCGCTTCGAGAGCCGGCCGGTGGGGCGGCTTGACGCCGAGTCGCCCGGAGTCGATGCTCGCCTCTCGCATGACCTCCCCCGTGCAGAGCCCGACCGTGCTGGCCGTCGACCTCGGAAGCTCGGGCGTGCGAACGGCGCTCGTCGATCTCGATGGCCGGGTGCTCGGATCGGCGCTCCGGCCGATCGCGATGCGTTTCGCTCCCGACGGAACCGCCGAGGAGGACGCCGGCGAGATCTGGAGCGCCTTCGAGGCGGCGGTCGTCGCGACCGTCCGCGAGGGCGGATCGGCTGCGGCGCGCTGCGTCGCGGTGCTCTGCGACAGCCAGTATTCGTCGCTCGTCCCCGTCGACGAGCGAGGGAATCCGGTCGGACCGCTCGTCCTCTACCTCGACACGCGAGCGGCAGGACTCCTTCCCCGCGTGACCGGTCGCCGCCCCGAGCTCTGGAAGCTCTGGCTCGAACGCCATGGCATGGCGGCGGGCGCGAGCGGCGCGGAATCGCTCGCGCACCTGCTCTGGTTCCAGACCGAGCGGCCCGAGATCCACGCGCGCGCCGCCGCGTACGTCGAGCCGATGGACTACCTGACCTCGCGGCTCACGGGCCGCGTGACGGCGAACGTCTGCACGGTCTTTCCGTTCCTTCTCACCGACAACCGCAGTGGCTGCGAAGGGGGCTACTGCGAGGAGATGATCGAGGCGACGGGCGTCGACCCGAGCCGCCTGCCCGCGCTCGTGCCGCCGGCGAGCGTGGTCGGTGAGCTCTTGCCCGAGCACGCGCGGGCGTTCGGGCTTCCTCGCGCGACGCCCGTCTTCTCGCCGATCAACGACACGCACGCACTGACCTTCGGAACGGCGAGCCATTCGGGAACGCATCTCGGCGTTTCGATCGGCACCACGCTCGTTCCGACCACGACGCTCGCCGAGATGCGCTCGGACCTCTCGCATTTTCTCCTCACCCAGCCCGCGTCGCTCCCCGGCCTCCACCTGCTCATGGCCGAGGGCGGGCTCGCAGGCAAGGCGCTCGAGTTCGTGATGCAGCAGCTCGTCTACGCGAACGACGCGCTCGGCGATCACCGCCGCGAGGATGCCTTCGAGCTCCTCGAGGAGGCCGCAAACGGCACGCCGCCGGGTGCGGACGGCGTCGTCTTCTTGCCGTGGCTCACGGGGATCTGGGCGCCTGCGGGCGACGCGCGCGCGCGAGGCGCATTCTTGAACCTCGGCCTCGGGACGACGCGACCGCACCTGGTTCGAGCGGTCCTCGAAGGCGTGGCCTGCCAGCTCGCCTGGATGCTCGACCCGATCGGGAAGCTCACGGGCCGCCGGCACGACGAGCTCGTCTTCGCCGCCGGAGGCGCAAGCTCCGATGCCTGGGCGCAGATTCTCGCCGACGTGACGGCCCTTCCCGTTCGGCAGCTCGCCGAGCCGCGTCTCGCGAACTGCCGGGGATCGGCATTTCTCGCCTTCCACCGCCTCGGGCTCCTCGGTCTCGATTCGATCGGCGAGCGACTCGTCGTTCGCCGTCGCTACGAGCCCCGCGCGTCGCTTCGTGGTCTCTACGACGAGCTCCACGAGCGCTTCGTCGCCGCCCACGAGCGGCTCGGACCGCTTTTCCCACGATCTTGAAAGGAGAACCGATGTCGCAAACGAGCCCGAACCGGCCGCGCCACGGCTTCGACGAAGAAGGAATCGGCGCCGAGGCCGTGATCCGCGAGCTCGACGCGATCGCGAAGGCCGAAGACGGTGTCTGGGCCGACGGGCGCTGCTCGGGAACGATCTATTGCGGAGACCGAGCGATCTACGAGCTCAGTGCAGAGGCCTTCCGGCGTTTCTCGTACGTGAACGCGCTCCAGCGCGACATGTGCCCGAGCCAGACGCGCTTCGAGGCCGAGATCATCGCCATGACCCTCGACATGCTGAACGGCCACGCGGCGCGCGAGCGCGGCCTCGAGCCTTGCGGTGTCGTCGGTTCGGGGGGGACCGAGAGCATCCTCTCCGCGGTCTACGTCCACCGCGAATGGGCACGTGCGACCAAGGGCATCGACGCTCCCGAGATGATCCTCCCCGAAACGGCGCACGTGGCGTTCGAGAAGGGAGCGCACTACTTCGGGGTGAGGGTCGTCCGCGCTCCGGTCGATCCGAAGACCACGCTCGTCGACGTCGATTTCGTCCGGAGCCGGATCGGCCGCAACACGGTCCTCCTGGTCGGATCGGCCGGAAACTACCCCTACGGGACGATCGATCCGATCGGCGCACTCTCGGATCTCGCGATCGAACACGAGGTGGGGCTTCACGTCGACGGTTGTCTCGGCGGCTTCATCCTGCCCTTCGGCGAGGCGCTCGGTCACGACATCCCCGCCTTCGACTTCCGCCATCCCGGCGTGACGACGATCTCGGCCGACACGCACAAGTACGGCTACGGCCCGAAGGGGACCTCGGTGCTCTCGTTCCGCGACAAGAAGCTCCGACGGCACCTCTACTTCGCGCGCCCCGATTGGAAGGGAGGCATGTACGTCTCGCCGGGGATGGGCGGAAGCCGCTCGGGAGGTCTCATCGCGGCGACCTGGGCCGTGATGGTCGCGCTCGGGCGCCGCGGGTATCTCGAAAAGGCGCGCCGGATCTTCGATACGGCCTTCGCGATGCAGAAGAAGGTCCGCGAGCACGCCGCACTGCGGATGATGGGCAATCCGACCTTCTGCTTCTCGTTCACATCGGACGAGTTCGACATCTACCACGTGAACGATTTCATGAAGGCGCGCGGCTGGCGCTTCAATGGTCAGCAATACCCGAGCGCGATCCACATGTGCGTGACGGGACCGCAGACCCAGCCGGGAGTGGCCGAGCGTTTCGGCGCCGATCTCGAAGACGCCGTCCGCCACGCGAAGAACCCTCCGCAGCCGATTCCGCGAAGCGGTGCTCTCTACGGCGGACAGGGAAGCCGTGCGACCGCCGCGAGCATCGATCAGGAGCGGCTCCGCGAGCGGCTGCTCGAATACCTCGACTCGACGCTCGAGCAGCCGCGGTGAGCGACGCTCCCGAGGACGACTCCGCGGGGGCGAAGCTCCGGCCCGATCTCGAAAAGCTCCGCGATCGGATCGCCGCGACGCACGACGCCGCGCGTCCGGAGGCCGTCGAACGACGGCGCACGACCTCGCAGCGAACCACGCGCGCGAACGTCGCGGATCTCGTCGACGAGGGAAGCTTCATCGAGTACGGAGGCCTCGCGCTCGCCGCGCAGCGCCGCCGGTATCCGCTCGACGAGCTGATCCGCAAGAGCCCCGCCGACGGGATCGTCTGCGGCGTCGCGACCGTGAACGCCGCGACGTTCGGAGCCGAGCGCGCGCGGGTGATGCTGCTCGCCTACGACTACACGGTCTTCGCCGGCACCCAGGGAGCGATCGGGCACAAGAAGCTCGATCGGATGCTCGAACTCGCGAGGTCGTGGCGGATTCCGGTGGTGCTCTTCGCCGAAGGGGGCGGAGGCCGGCCGAACGACACCGACGTCCTCTCGGTCGCCGGCCTCGACACGCCGAGCTTTCTCGGCCTCGCGTCGCTCTCGGGGCTCGTTCCGCTCGTGGGAATCGTCTCGGGGCGCTGCTTCGCCGGGAACGCCGCGCTTCTCGGCTGCTGCGACGTGATCATCGCCACCGACGACACCACGCTCGGGATGGGAGGCCCCGCGATGATCGAGGGGGGCGGCCTCGGAAAGTTCGCCCCCGAGGAGGTCGGTCCCGTCGGGGTGCAGACCCGTTCGGGCGTGATCGACGTTCGCGCCCGCGACGAGGCCGAGGCGGTGGCGCTCGCGAAGCAGTATCTCGCGTACTTCCAGGGAGCTCTCGAGCCGGGGCCCTTCGCCGACCCGAGCGCGCTTCGCGAGGTGCTCCCCGAGCAGCGGCGCCGCGCGTACGAGATCCGCTCGGTGCTCGAGCTTCTCGCCGACACGGGATCGGTGCTCGAGCTGCGACGCGATTTCGGCAGGAGCCTCGTGACGGCGCTGGTACGGATCGGCGGCCACGCGTTCGGCGTGATCGCGAACGATCCCGTCCATCTCGGAGGCGCAATCGACTCCGACGCCGCCGACAAGGCCACGCGCTTTCTCGGCCTGTGCGACGCCTTCGGGCTCCCCGTGCTCTCGCTCTGCGACACGCCCGGCTTCATGGTCGGACCGAAGGCCGAGGCCACGGGTCTCGTCCGTCACTGCTCGCGGATGTTCGTCGCGGCGGCGAGCCTCTCGGTGCCATGGTTCACCGTCGTTCTCCGGCGCGGCTACGGGCTCGGTGCGCAGGCGATGGCGGGAGGCCATTTCCATGCGCCGTTCTTCATCGTCTCCTGGCCGGGTGGCGAGTTCGGCGGGATGAACCTCGAAGGAGCCGTCCGGCTCGGCCTGCGCCGGCAGCTCGAAGCGATCGAGGATCCCGCCGAGCGCGAGCGGGCCTTCCGAAGCGCGGTGGCGGCGGCGTACGAGCGCGGGAGCGCGATCGAAATGGCTTCGCTCGTCGAGATCGATGCCGTGATCGACCCTGCCGAGACGCGCGACTGGATCCTGCGCGGACTCCACTCGCTTCCGCCTCGACCTGCGCACGAGAGGAGGCGCCGCTTCGTCGATCCGTGGTGACGGCGCGCCGCATCGACGGCTCGCGTAACCCCGAGGACTTCGTACGGGTTCAAAGCTCGCGAACCCCAACGAAGGAGGCGCATCATGATGCGCAGATGGAAGACGAAGGCCGCGATCGCCGGAGTGACGGCGCTCGGGATCGCGACGGCAGGGGCGGCACTCGCGAAGCCCGGCGGTGGCTGCGGAGGTGGCGGTCACGCGCTCGAGCATCTCGAACGAAGGGTGGCAGGAGCGGGGCTTCCGGCGGCGACGGTGCAGGCGATCTACGCGCGCCTCGACCTCGCGCGAAACGAGCGCCGTGCGCTCGATGCGTCGCTCGAAGCCGCCCACGAACGCATGCGCGAGCTCCTCGATGCCGACGAGGCGAGCGTCGATTCGGTACTCGCGCAGGCCGACACGATCGGCGCGCTCGAGACGGAGGCCCGCAAGATCGGACTTCGCGCCATGGTCGACGTGCGCGGTCTCGTGACCCCCGAGCAGTGGGAGTCGCTCGGACGCCCGCGGCGCGGGGACGGCGGTCCGCCCCCGGAGGCGCCCGCGCGGTAATTCCGACGACCGCGCCGGCGCCGGAGGAGGCGGCCCCCCGGGTCGCCTCCTCCCTCGCGGGCGTAAACCGCAGCGGGGGCAGCGGGGTCCAAGGCCGACGGAGAGAAAAGGCCCGGGAGCGGTTGCCGTGTCCGAAGATGCCTCCATCCTGCTGCACGACGAGGTGTTCGTGCACGAGAGCCGCGCACGCGAGTTCGAGGCCTTCGTGGGGGCGCATCGCGAGCGTGCGGTGGGGCTCGCCTGGAAGCTCCTCGGCGGCGACGGCTCGACGGCCGAGGACGTCGCGCAGGAGGCCTTCGTGCGTGCCCATCGAGCGCTCGGGCGCTTCCGCGGTGAGGCCAAGATGTCGACGTGGTTCCATCGGATCCTCGTAAACGAGGTGCGGCGTCAGCGCCGCTGGCGCTTCGTGCGGTTGCGACGCAGCGCGCCGTTCGACGAAGACATCGCAGACGTTCACGAAGCGCCGACCTTCGATCCGGCGCTTCGCAGGCGGGTCGGAGACGCGCTCGCTTCGCTCTCGCAGGGCCAGCGAGAGGCCTTCGTCCTCGTCCATCTCGAGGGCTTTCCCGTCGACGAGGCCGCTGCGATCATGGGTCGCGCGTCCGGAACGCTCAAGTCGCATCTTCATCGAGCGAGGCTCGCGTTGCGTGCGAGGCTTCGCGATCTCGACCCGAACCAGGAGGCCGCCCCGCGATGAGGCCCACGAACGACCCCGAAGAGCGATCGCCGGCGCGCGACGAGGCGTTCGTACGCCGCGTCGCGCAGGCGTACCTTCCGCCGCTCCGAAGCGAAGTGAAGCAGCGAGCCTTCGCTGCGAAGGTCGATGCGGCACTCCGCGCGAACCCGCGCATCCCGTCCTCCTCGTGGCCGTGGCTCGCCGCGGCTACGGCGATGGCAATGGCCGCCTTCGTCCTCTTCGGGCGTGCTTCGGTCGAGTCCCCGGAAGTCGCTTCGACCGAGCCGAGAATCGTGCGCACCGAGCCGCGAACGCGAGCCGAAGCGGTGAGTGCAGACGCGTGGTTCAGCGAGTTCGAGGTCCGCTCGGATCCGAACGAGGCCCTTCCCGAGGATTACGCAGCGATCTCGGGCGTACTGCTCGGAAGCTAGGAGATCGACATGACTCCCCGTACGCCGACGCGGCTGCGACCGGTTCTCGTGGGAGCACTCGTGCTCGGCATGGCAGCGCTCGCAACCGGCCAGGAGCCCTCGGAACGGTCCCCGGCTTCTCCGCCGGCGGGGCGAGCCCCCCGCCCGCACGGATCGAAGCCTCCTCCCTTCGAGGACCTCCTCGAGCGCCATTCGGAGCGCCTCGGTCTCGACGACGCGACGCTCGTGAAGATCCGTTCGCTTCGCGACGCGACGCATGCGACGACCGAGGAGCTCGAGAGCGAGCTGAGGCACTTGCGCGGCGAGCTTCGCAAGCTCCTCGACTCCGACACTCCGGCGCTCGACGACGTCCTCGCGAAGGCCGACGCCGTCGGAAGCGCAGAGACCGCCCTCCACAAGGCGAGGCTTCGCACGATGCTCGAGATCCGCGCGCTCCTCAGCGCGGAGCAGCGCGCCGAACTCGTCGAGATCCACGAGGAGATGCGGCGTGAACGCGGCCACGGCCGCCCGCCCGGGCCGCCTCCCGACGATTTCGGAGGGCCACCTCCCGGCTCGCTCGGCACTCCGCCAGCTCCCCCCGCTCCCGCGCTTCGGTAGTCGCGACGGAGCCAGCGAGCCAGCGCCCGGTGCGGCGCGCGTTGCTACGCTGCCGGAATGACGACTCCCGAGAACGAACGCAAGGGCTTCGCGTACTGGATGGAAGCGGCGGCAGAGGCGAAGGGCGCGTGGGCCGAGCGCCGGCGACTCGCCGCGGCGATGCGAGTCGTGATCGATCGGCTCGTCACGAGCGACGCTCCCGAAGACGAGCTTCGCGCGGCGGCCGATGCGGCCGAGCGCTACGCGGCGAGACTCGCAACACATCCGCGGCGAAAGCTGCCTGCGGGCTTCAGCGAGGTGGCGAACGCCGGAGACGTCGCGGGCTTCTTCGACATGAGCCCGCTCATCGGGCTTTCGAATCCGATGTCGCCCCCCATTCGTCTCGGCGTCGAGAACCGGGAGATCCGCGGCACGGTGACGTTCGGAGCCGCCTACGAGGGCCCGCCCGGGCACGTCCACGGAGGTTTTCTCGCGGCGGCTTTCGACGAGGTGCTCGGCTTCGCGCAGTCTCTCACCGGAAGTCCGGGAATGACCGGCACGCTCACGATCCGCTACCGCCGCCCGACACCGCTCCATGTCGAGCTCCGCTTCGAGGCGCGCGTGGTTCGTGTCGAGGGCCGGAAGATCTTCACCGAAGGCCGCGTCTTCCACGGCGAAGAGATGACGGCCGAGGCCGAGGGGCTCTTCATCTCGGTCGATCTCGCCAAGATGCGATCGCTCGCCGAAGCGCGAAAGGCCCGCGAGGAGGCGTCGGGGAAGAACGCCTAGCGAAGCTCGCGCTTCAGGATCTTCCCCGTCGGCCCCTTCGGGAGCGTGTCGCGAAGCTCCACGATTCGCGGGTACTTGTATCCGGCGAGCCGCTCGCGACAGAACGCGATCACCTCGTCGGCGCCGAGCGTCCGTCCGGGCCGGAGCGCGAGCACGGCCTTCACCTCCTCGCCGTGGCTCTCGTGCGGAACGCCGATCACCGCGGCCTCGACGACGGCGGGATGCGTGTAGAGCACCTCTTCGACCTCGCGCGGGTACACGTTGAAGCCGCCACGGATGATCATGTCCTTCTTGCGATCGACGATCCGGTACGAGCCGTCGGCGTCGCGGATCCCGATGTCGCCCGAGTGGAACCAGCCGTTGCGGATCGCGTCCTTCGTGGCGTCGGGGCGCTTCCAGTAGCCCTTCATGATGTTGTGTCCGCGGATCACGATCTCTCCCGGCTCTCCGTCGGAAAGCGGGCGCCCCTCTTCGTCGACGATCGCCATCTCGACTCCCCAGACGGGGTAGCCGATCGAGCCCGGCTTGCGGGGCTTGTCGACGACGTTGAAGCTCGCGGCCGGCGAAGTCTCCGAGAGCCCGAAGCCCTCGAGGATCTGGACGGGGTACTTCGCCTCGAACTCACGCATCACCTCGACCGGCATCGCGGCGCCTCCGGTGAGGCAATGCCGGACGCTCGAGAAGTCGTACTTCGCGGCGTCGGGGTGGTGGAGCAGCGCGAAGTACATGGTCGGCACTCCGGCGAAGAGCGTCACGCGATCGCGTTCGATGATCTCGAGCGCCGCTTCGGGCGTGAATCGCGGAAGCAGCGTGAAGGTGCCGCCGAGGGCGATCGTCGCGTTCTGGATGCAGGTCTGTCCGAAGGAATGGAAGAGCGGAAGCGTCGCGAGCGCGACGTGCGACGCCGCATCGACCGGGACCAGCCTCGGCACCACGATTGCGCAGTTGATGAGGAGGTTCGAATGCGTGAGCTCGGCCCCCTTGGGCTTGCCGGTGGTCCCGCTCGTGTAGAGGATCACGGCGGTGTCGGTCGCATCGCGCGGCTCGACGAAAGCGATCGGTTCGCCGTTCGCCTCCTGCACGAGAGTCTCCGGGGCGTCTCCGCTCGAGAAGAGCAGCGGGACTCCGGCGGCTTCTGCGCCCTGCGTCGCCGGACCCGCGAAGAAAGGATGCGCGACGAGGAGCCGGGCCTCGGAGTCCTGCAGGTGATAGGTCACCTCGGGCGCCGTGAGCAGGACGTTCAGCGGAACGACCGTGCAGCCCGCGTAGAGGATCCCGAAGTACGCGATCGAGAACTCCGGGACGTTCGGGATCATGAGCGCGACCTGCTCGCCCGGAGAGATGCCGCGCTCGCGAAGCGCGCGGGCCACGCCGCGCGCGGCGCGGTCGAGCTGCGCGTAGGTCATCTGGAAGGCGCCGAGCTTCAAGACGGGATGCTCGGGGCGCGACTGCGCGCTGGCCTGGAGGATGGTTCCGAGATTGAGCTGCACGGCCGGTCTCCTCGATCGTGAGAGTCGGAGTCTACCCCGCGCCGACGACGACGGGCGGTCGCGCCTCGCCGCGCGAGCGGCGTGCGACGAGGCGTAGGGCGAAGACGCCGACCGCGAGGGCGGCGAACGGTGCGAAGAAGACCGCATCCTCCGCGAGGCGTCCGAGGTAGGTGAAGGCGAATACGAACCAGAGATAGTGGACACCGAAGCGGTGGAGCTTCTTCCAGCGCGACGGACCGAGCCGGCGAACCGCCGCGTCGGTCGACGTCGCGGCGAGCACGTACATCGTGACGAAGGCTCCTCCTCCGACGACGAGCGTAAGGACGTCCGGAACCTCGTTGCGGGCCCGAAGAAAGGCGATGAGCGCGGCGAGATGCACGCTGTGCGCCGTCGCGAACGCCAGGCCGAGCGAGCGGCGGTTCCGCATCGCGAAGCGCGATGCCGCGCTCGGCGCGAGCCGGTGCCAGGCGCTCGCGCCGTAGACGACGACGAAGACGAGAAAGGCGAATCGCGCGGTGTAGCGCGCGGCGTGCTGCCAGCTCCCGGCGAGGTCGGAAGCCGCGAGGACGCCAGCGACCACGGCGGTGGCGCCCCCTGCCGCCGCCAGAGCGACGAGAAGGATCCGGAGCTTCATGGCCGACCATCCTACCCGCGAACCGCGATGGCCGGAGGGAAAAAGCGCCTATTGCTTGCGGATCCCGAGGGCGAACTCGGCGACGAGCTTGCGGTGGAGCTCGCTCGTGCCCTCACCGAACTCGAGCGCCTTCGCTTCGAGCAGGAGTCGGCCCACTTCGTACTCGGCCGAGAGGCCGTAGCCGCCGTGGATCTGGATCGCGTCGAGGGCGTTTTGCGTCGCGGCTTCGCTCGCCATGAGCTTCGCGAGCGAGGCCTCGAGCGTCGCGCGCTCGATGCCGGCGTCCTTCATCCGCCCGAGCCGGTAGACGACCTGCCGGGCGGCCTCGGTGCGGCAGACCATGTCGGCGATCTTCTGCTGGATCATCTGGAACTCGCCGATCTTCTGGCCGAAGGCCTCGCGCAAGGTGGCGTAGGGGATCGCGAGATCGAGGCAACGCTGCGCCTGCCCGACGCAGCGCGCCGCCACCGAGAAGCGGCCCATGTCGAGCGCGGCGCCGAGCACCGGAAAGCCGCCTCCCTCTTCGCCGAGCAGTGCGTCGTCGGGGACGAACGCGTCCTCGAAGTGCACCTCGGCCAGATTGTCGCGTTTGAGGGTCCGCATCGGGAAATCGCGGATCGTGATCCCCGCGGTCGAGCGCGGGTCGACGAGGAAGGCCGTGACACCGCGATGCTTGCGCGAGCGGTCGAGCGTCGCGACCACGAGGAACAGTCCCGCGTGCGCGGCGTGCGAGATGAAGACCTTCGTCCCCTCGATGCGATAGCCGCCGTCGACCTTCCGCGCCGTGGTGCGGAGGTTTCCGAGATCGGTGCCGCCGCCCGGCTCGGTGAGGCACGCCGAGCAGAGGACCTCGCCGCGAGCCATCGGCGGAAGCCAGCGCTCGCGTTGCGCCTCGGTTCCGTGGGCCCGGATCGAAGAGACGACGAGCGAGTTCATCACCGAGACGACCGAGGCAACGACCCAGTCGACGCGCGCGAGCTCCTCGCAGATGATCCCGTAGGTCACGACGTCGACGAAGCTCCCGCCGTACTCCTCCGGAATCATCGGCGCGATCAGCCCCATCGGGACGAGCTTCGCGACGAGCTCGGTCGGGTAGCGCTCTTCGCGTTCGTGGCGCTCGACGTGGGGGAGGATCTCCTTCTCGGCGAACTCGCGCACGGTCTCGCGAACGGCGCGCTGCTCGGGGCCGAGGTCGAAATCGGCCATCCGTCGCAGGGCGGGGCTCGTGGGCATGGGGGCCTCCGGGTTTCCCGGAGGGTAAGCCGCCCGCAGGGCCGCGTCAGGCCGCGCCGCGGCCTGCTGGACGGCTCGGCGGCCTTCCCCTACGTTGCGGCGCCGCGAACCCGAGCCCGGAGATCCTCCATGAAGAAGGCCAAGCCGCTCCCCCACCGAAACCGAAGCAAGAGCGCGCGGCACCGGGCGAAGCTCAAGGCCAAGCACAAGCGCGTCCGCCGCCGCGTCACCCGGGGCAACCGCAGCACGTACCGCTAGGCGATGGCGGCCCCGGCCGCGCCGGCCTTCGGCTTCCGCCTCGAGGCCCGCTCGGGCGCCGCACGCGCGGGAACCTTCTCGACTCCGCACGGCCCCGTCGAGACCCCCACGTTCATGCCCGTCGGGACGCATGGGGCAGTGAAGGCGATGACACCCGATCAGGTGCGCGCGACCGGCGCGCAGATGATCCTCGCCAACACCTACCACCTCGCGCTCCGCCCCGGAGAGGCGCTCGTCCGAAAGCTCGGCGGCCTCCACCGCTTCATGCAGTGGTCGGGACCGATCCTGACCGACAGCGGCGGCTTCCAGGTCTTCTCGCTGCCGGGCAAGGAGCTCAGCGACCACGGCGTGCGCTTCCGTAACGAAGTCGACGGAACCACCATGGAGCTCACCCCCGAGCGCTCGATCGAGATCCAGAACGCGCTCGGCGCCGATGTCATCATGGCCTTCGACGAATGCACGCCGTGGCCTGCGAGCGAGGCCCTCGCCGCCACCGGGGTTCGCCGTACGCTCGATTGGATCGAGCGCTGCGTTCGCGCACATGCGCGGCCGGACGATCAGGCGCTGTTCGGAATCGTCCAGGGAAGCGTCTACCCCGAGCTCCGCGAGCGCTGTGCGGCGGCGCTCGTGGCACTCGACCTCCCGGGCTACGCGATCGGGGGAGTCTCCGTCGGAGAGGGTCACGAGCTCCTTTGCCGCGTGACCGAGCACGCCGCTCCGCTGCTTCCCGAGCAGAAGCCCCGCTACCTGATGGGCGTGGGCCTCCCCGAGGATCTCGTCGCCGCGATCGGCTACGGGATCGATCTCTTCGATTGCGTGATCCCGACGCGCTACGCGCGATCCGCGTCGGTCTTCACCGCCCGCGGAAGGATCCGGCTCACGAACCGCCGCTACCGGCGCGATGCGTATCCGATCGATACCTCGTGCGGATGCTCGGCGTGCCGAGGCGGCTTCAGCCGCGCCTATCTCCACCATCTCTTCGCGGCGAACGAGATCCTCTCGGCGATCCTCTGCTCGATCCACAACGTGCACTTCTACGAGAGCCTCGTCGCGAGCGCACGCCGGGCGATCCTCGCGGGACGCTTCGACGACTGGCGGACGGAGTTTCTCGTGGGCTACGGCGCCGCGGGCGCCGCCGAGGATTGAGGGCCGAGGCGCCGGACCGCGATCTCCGTACCGAAGTCGAGCGGCCCGCGGCCCCCTTGGCGCAGGCGGCGGATTCGGCGAACCTACCGCCCTCATGGCGCTCCGCTGCGGAATCGTGGGCCTACCGAACGTCGGCAAGAGCACGCTCTTCAACGCCCTCACGGCGGCGGGGATCGGCGCCGAGAACTATCCCTTTTGCACGATCGAGCCCAACTCCGGGATCGTCCCCGTTCCCGATCCGCGGCTCGCCGCGCTCGACGCGATCGTCCACTCCGCGCAGGTGGTGCCCGCGACCGTCGAGTTCGTCGACATCGCCGGACTCGTCCGCGGCGCGTCGAAGGGAGAGGGCCTCGGCAACCAGTTCCTCGCCCACATCCGCGAGGTCGACGCGATCGTCCACGTGGTTCGCTGCTTCGACGACACGAACGTGATCCACGTCGAGGGGGGAGTCGATCCGGGGCGCGACATCGACACCATCGACACCGAGCTCGGCCTCGCCGATCTCGACACCGTCGAGCGCCGACTCGATCGTGCCCGCCGCGCGGCGAAAGGCGCCGCCACGAAGGGCGCGAAAGAAGAACTCGAGTTCTTCGAGGGCCTGCATTCGCATCTCGCCGCAGGACGCCCCGCGCGGAGCTTCCCGGTCGCGACCGAGCAGGCCGCCGCGCTCCACGAATGCCACCTGCTCACGCGAAAGCCCGTCCTCTACCTCGAGAACGTCGACGAGGCCGGTCTTGCGGGAAACGCCTTCACCGAGGCGGTCGAGGCGCGCGCGGCGAAGGAGGGAGCGGGGACGGTCCGACTCTGCGCGAAGGTCGAATCCGAGCTCGCCGAACTCGGCGACGACGAGAAGAAGGCCTTTCTCGACGATCTCGGGCTCGAGGAGCCCGGGCTCGATCGGCTGGTGCGAGCGGCGTACGCGCTTCTCGACCTGATCACCTTCCTCACGGCGGGTCCGAAGGAAGTGAAGGCCTGGACGATCCGCCGCGGAACGGCGGCGCCGCAGGCGGCCGGAACGATCCACAGCGACTTCGAGCGCAGCTTCATCCGCGCCGAGGTGATCGCCTTCGAGGACTACGTCGCCTGCGCGGGCGAGGCCGGCGCAAAGGCCAAGGGGCTCATGCGGGTCGAGGGCAAGGACTACGTGATGCGCGACGGGGACGTCGTACATTTCCGGGTGGGCGCGTAGCGTGGGCATGCGCGGGCGCGCGCTGCTTTCGCCCGAAGAGGTCCTCGCAACGCATACCGCAGGGCCGAAGACGGGGGTTTTCACCGACGGGAGCTGTGAGGGAAATCCGGGGCCGGGCGGATGGGGCTTCGTCTGGGTCGAGGACGACGTGATCCGCGCGCAGGGCTCCGGAGAGTCGGCCGAAACGACGAACAACCGCATGGAGCTCAAGGCGCTGATCGAAGCCTACAAGGCGCTTCCGGAGGATGCAGAGGCCGTCGTCTACAGCGACAGCGAGCTCTGCGTGAAGACGATCAACGAATGGGCGGCGGGCTGGGAGGCACGCGGCTGGCGACGCAAGACCGGACCGATCAAGAATCTCGAGCTCGTGAAGGAGCTCTACGCGCTCGCGAGGCGGCATCCGCGCGTTTCGCTGCGCTGGATCCGTGCGCACGATGGCTCGCGCTGGAACGAGTACGTCGATGCGCTCGCGAACGAACACCTGCGACGCGGAGTGGCGCGCTAGCGATCCCGCTCGTGGCGTCGGTCGTGGTGCTGCTGGCGCTCGGCCTCGGCTGCGCCCGGCCCGATCGCAGCGCAAGGCGGCCTCTCGCCCCCGAACGAGCGCTGCTCGCCGACGAAGCGCCGGCCGAGGCGCAGACCTTCGAAACACTTCGAGCGATCCCGGCGGCGGGTCGCCTCGAGGGGCTCCGGCACCCCGAGCTCGGCGCGTTGCAGTCGGATCTCGACGCGCTCTATCGCAAGAGCGACTGGGGGCTTCTCTGGATCGAGCAGGGACGCCCGAGCCGCGCCGCGCGCGAACTCGTCTCGCATCTCGCGAAGGCGGACGCCGCGGGCCTCCGCTCCGAGGACTACGACGCCGGGGCGCTCGCGCGCCGGCTCGAAGCGCTCGGCCCGAAGACTCCGGTCGTCGAGGTCGCGAAGCTCGACGCTTCGCTTTCGATCGCCGCGCTCCGCAACGTTTCCGACCTCTCGATCGGGCGAGCCAACCCCGAGCGCGCGAGCGTCGCGATCGAGGTCGAGGGACGGAGCCTCGACCTCGCGTCGTTCGTCGCGCGGCTCGCGGCGTCGAGCGAGCCGGGAGCGCTGCTCGCGAAGGTCGAGCCCGCGAGCCCGCGCTACCTCGCGCTGCGTCGCGCGCTCGCGCGCCATCGCGAGCTCGCCGCAGACGCGACGAAAATGCCGCCTCCCGACCTCGGCAAGCTCCGCCCCGGACAGCGGCATCCGGGAGTTCCGCGCCTGCGGCGCTGGCTCGCGACGCTCGGCGACCTTCCGGCGGAGTCCGCGGCCGGGAGCTCCGATCATTACGGGGGCGAGGTGGTTCTCGGCGTCGAACGCTTCCAGGAGCGTCACGGCCTCGACGCGGACGGCGTGATCGGAGCAACCACCATGCGTGCGCTCTCGGTTCCGATCGCAGCGCGGGCTCGCCAGCTCGAGCTCGCGCTCGAGCGCTGGCGCTGGCTTCCGCGATCGTTCTCGGCGCCTCCCATCGTCGTGAACGTTCCCGAGTTCCGGCTCTACGCGCTCGACGGTCCTCGTGGAGGCGATCCGATCGAGATGCGCGTGATCGTCGGAAAGGCGCTCGAGACCGAGACCCCGATCTTCTCGGGCGAGATGGAGTACCTCGTCTTCCGCCCCTACTGGAACGTGCCCTACAGCATCGTCACCAAGGAGATGATCCCGAAGCTCCGCAGCGCTCCTGCCACGCTGGCCCGGGACCAACTCGAGATCGTGACCGGAAGCGGGCGCGTCACCACGGCCGTGAACGCGTCGACGCTCGCGGGCCTCGCGAGCGGCGCGTACGGCCTTCGCCAGCGCCCCGGCGCGCAGAACTCGCTCGGCCTCGTGAAGTTCATCTTCCCGAACGACGAGAACGTCTACCTGCACGGAACGCCCGCAAAGGGCCTCTTCTCGCGACGGCGCCGCGACTTCAGCCACGGCTGCATCCGTGTCGAGGATCCGGTCGCTCTCGCCGAGCACGTGCTGCGCGGCGTCCCGGGCTGGTCGCGCGAGCGGATCGAAGCGGCGATGGCGTCGGGAAACGATCGTCGCGTCGATCTGGCCGAGCCGATCCCCGTGCACGTGGTCTACATGACCGCCGTGGCCTCGGTGGGAGGGCAGGTCTCGTTCTTCGAGGACCTCTATGGCCACGACGCCGAGCTCGCACGCGAGCTCGCCGGCGAGCCGGCGCGGGTGGCGGCCGAGTAGAACCCGATCCGGAACGGAAGTGCCGCCGGCGCCTCGATCTAGCGCGCGGCAGGAGCCGCGGCGACTCGAGACGGGAGCGCTTCGGGATCGCAGCGCAGATACGCCGAGCGGCGCAGGAACTCGGGATCGTCCGCATAGGCGAAGAGGGCGGCTCCATCGCGAAGCCCCTCGATCACCGAGGCCGTCACCTCGGGGGCGAGCGCCGGGCAGCCGTGACTCCGGCCGAGCCGTCCCCAACGCGCGACGTGATCCTCTCCCACGTACCACGCACCGTGCATCACGATCGCTCGCTCGTACGCCTTGTCGTTGATTCCGCGTTCGAGTCCGATGAGCCGCAGCGAGAGGCCGTGCTCGCCCTGGTAGACGTTGCGGCCGACGAAGAGGCCGAGGCTCGTCTGATGCGATTCGTGCTCGTTCGAGAAGCTCTCTGCGAATAGATCGCCGCTACCGCGGCCGTGGGCCACGAGCTCCTGGCGGAGCACGCGACCGCTCGTCGTGTCGACCATCCAGAGCCTGCGGTCGGTCGACGGCCGCGAGTAATCGATCACCGCGAGGAGCGGGCGAAGCACCTCGCCGCGCGACGCGGCACAGCGATGCGCGCGGAGTGCGAGATCGAGGACTTCTTCTCGAAGGGCCGGACGCTCGACGCTCGCCATCGGTGCAACGGTCCGGGAGACGGACTGGCGTGCACGGCCGGGGCGCTTGCCCGGCTTCGCATTGCGCGCCTCGGCGCTCCCCGCGAGCGCGAACGCCGAGAACACGATCGCGGCCACGACCCCGCGCCCGAGCGCGTGCGGCATGCGTCCCCTCCTGCGACGGCGCCACTCGTACCAGCCGCGCGCAAAGCGCGCAACGAAGAGCGCAACGGCTGGAGCGCGGGTTCGCTTGAATGGGAAATAGGGTGCTTTTCGCTACATGTCGCGCGTTGGAGACGAAACACCCCGCGCACGGCGCTCTCGATGGCGTAGGATTCTCTGCGGCGCGAGAGCATGACGGCGGTCCGTAGGGATTTTGCATCGAACGGCGTCGGCCGGTGGGGGATGGATGACGATTCTTCGAAGCCGGTGGCTCGCGACGCTCGGCGTGGGGTTCGCCGTCGCAACGGGTTCGGGCTGCGAGCGCGCGAGCGAGAAGCCTGCGCCGCCCCCGCTCGACGTGCAGGTGGAAACCGTCGAGACGCGCGACGTCACGCTCTACTCGGAGTGGGTCGGAACGACGACCGGCTTCGTGAACGCGCAGATCCGGCCCAAGGTCCAGGGCTTCTTGCTCCGCCAGCGCTACAAGGACGGCGACGTCGTGAAGGAGGGCGAAGTCCTCTTCGAGATCGACCCGCGCCAGTTCCAGGCCGCCTTCGATCAGGCGGTCGGCGATCTGAAGCGCGCCGAGGCCGCGCTCGGCAAGAGCGAGATCGACGTCGCTCGCTACACCCCGCTCGCGGCGCAGGGCGCCGTGAGCCAACAGGAGCTCGACAACGCGATCCAGGAACGCGCCGCGAACATGGCGCAGGTCTACTCGGCGCAGGCCGCTCTCCAGCAGGCCCGCTTGAACCTCGACTGGACGAAGGTGACCTCCCCCGTCACCGGGATCGCCGGGATCGCGATCGCACAGCTCGGCGATCTGGTCGGCGAGACCACGGTCCTCGCGAACGTCGCGCAGCTCGATCCGATCAAGGTCGCGTTCCCGATCGGCGAGAACGAGTACCTGCGCTTCGCGAAGCGGATCGCCGAGGGCACGCGGAGCGCCGACCGGAGCACGTCGCCCCCCGTCGAGCTCCTCCTCTCGGACGGAGAGAAGTACTCGCGCACCGGCGAGGTGAGCGTCGCGGGGCTCGAGGTGAGCGAGACGACGGGAACGATCACGATCCAGGCGTACTTCCCGAACCCCGACTACATCCTCCGCCCGGGGCAGTACGCACTCGTTCGGCTGCCGACCGATTCTCGCAAGGGCGCCGTCGTGATCCGCCAGCGCGCGGTGAACGAGCTCCAGGGACTCACGCAGGTGGCCGTGGTGAGCCCGGAGAACGTCGTCAGGTGGCGCACCGTCGCGCTCGGGCCCCGCACCGGAAGCGATTGGATCGTCGACTCGGGGCTCGCGGGCGGCGAGACGGTCGTCGTCGAGGGCCTCCAGAAGATCCGCGACGGAATGAAGGTGGCGCCGACCCCCTGGAAGGCTCCGTCTCCAGCGACGGCAAAGGCCGCAGAGCCCCAGGACGGAAACTAGACCGTGAGCCGATTCTTCATCGACCGTCCGATCGTGGCGATCGTGATCGCGATCCTCACGGTGATCGGCGGCCTCGTCATGCTCGGCCGCCTGCCGATCGCGCAGTACCCGAACATCGTCCCGCCCATCATCCAGGTGAACGCCACCTATACGGGCGCCGACGCCATCACCGTGGAGGAATCGGTCGCGACGCCGATCGAGCTCCAGGTGAACGGCGTACAGGACATGATCTACATGAAGTCGATCAACGGCAGCGACGGGACGATGACGCTGCAGGTGAGCTTCGACGTCGGCACCGACGTGAACCTCGACCAGGTCTTCACGCAGAATCGACTCTCGCAGGCGACTTCGCAGCTCCCGCCCGACGTGGTCTCGTACGGGCTCACCGTCCAGCAGACGACCGGGCTCCCGCTGCTCGTGATCCCGGTCTACTCGCCGAACGCGACGTACGACTCGAACTTCATCGGGAATTACGCCCAGATCAACGTCGTGAACGTCCTCGCGCGAATCCAGGGCGTCGGCCAGGTGAACGTCTTCGGCACTGCCGACTACGCGATGCGGATCTGGGTGAGCCCCGACGTCCTCGCGAAGTTCCAGCTCACGGTCGAGGACCTCTACCACGCGCTCCAGGCACAGAACGTCGTGAACCCCGCCGGCCAGATCGGCGCCGAGCCCGCCCCGCCGGGGCAGGAGTTCACGTACACCGTCACGGCGCAGGGCCGCCTCGTGACGGAGAAGGAGTTCGGCGACGTCATCGTGAAGGCGCTCCCCGACGGCTCCTTCGTCCGCATGCGCGACGTCGCGCGGATCGAGCTCGGAGCGCAGACGTACCTGCAGATCGGTCGCTTCAACGGCAAGCCCGCGACGGTGCTCGCCGTCTACCAGACCCCCGATTCGAACGCCCTCGACACCGCGAACCAGGTGAAGATCGCGATGGAGGAGCTCGCGAAGAGCTTCCCCGACGACCTCGCCTACGACGTCGCCCTCGACACCACGCTTCCGATCAGCGAAGGCGTGAAGGAGATCGTCCAGACGCTCTTCGAGGCGATGGCGCTCGTGATCATCGTCGTCTTCCTCTTCCT
>CAJPFO010000001.1 GCA_905339255.1 Myxococcaceae bacterium | reverse complement strand
CCGCGCTGCGTCGCGCGGCTTCGAGGATCGCCGTGGTGAGCGAAGCGAGTGCGGCCCCTCCGAGGTCGCGTTCCCGGACCTGCACCTCGTCGACCCCGGCGGCGACCGCGGCCGTGACGTCCTCGACGAGCGGACGCCTCGCGATCCGCCGATCCGTCACGAGGCAGAGGATCGGGCGTGCGGTCATCGACGGCGCGCTAGAAAACCGCGAGGCCGTCGAGCGGGCTCGATGCCGTGGCGTAGAGCCGGCGCGCGATCCGGCCGGATTCGTAGGCGAGTCTTCCGGCCTCGACGGCGAGCTTCATCGCACGCGCCATCCGCAGGGGATCCTTGGCGCCGGCGATCGCGGTGTTCATGAGCACGGCGGTGCAACCCATCTCGAGCGCGATCGCGGCATCGCTCGCCGTTCCGACCCCGGCGTCGACGATCACGGGCGTTTCGACGGTCTCGAGAATGATCCGCAGGTTTGCGGGATTGCGGATGCCGAGCCCCGAGCCGATCGGCGCAGCGAGGGGCATCACCGCCGCGCAGCCCATCTCGGCGAGCTTGCGGCACGCGACCGGATCGTCCGTGATGTAGGGGAGCACCGTGAAGCCCTCGGCGACCAGGACTCGCGCTGCGGCGAGGGTGCCCCCGACGTCGGGGAAGAGCGTCTTCGGATCTCCGATCACCTCGAGCTTGACGAGATCGGTTCCGAGCAGCTCCCGGCCGAGGCGCGCCGTGGTGAGCGCGTCATCGACCGTGTAGCAACCCGCCGTGTTCGGCAGCACCACGTAGCCCGCCTCGCCGAGCGCTTCGAGGAGGTTCTCGCCACGCGGGGCATCGAGATTCACGCGGCGCAGCGCCACGGTGATCATCTCGGCGCCACTCTCGCGGGTGCAGTCGAGCGTCTCCTGCAGCGAGGCGTACTTGCCGCTCCCGACGATCAGTCGCGAGTGGAACGTGCGGTCGCCGAGCTGGAAGGCGGCTTCGCTCATCCTAACCTCCTCCCACCGCCTCCAGGATCTCGATCCGGTCGCCGGCGGAGAGGGCGACGCGGGCGTGGTGGGAGCGCGGCACGACGCTCCGGTTCACGGCGACGGCGCAGCGACGCTGGCCGAGTCCGAGCGCTTCGAGCAGCGACGCGAGCGTGGTGCCCGGAGCGACCGCACGCCGCTCGCCGTTCACGAAGAGCTCGAGGCTCGCTTCGCGAGCGTCCGACTTCCCGACGGCTGCCGTGGCCTCGATCTCTCCCGTGGCCTCGCTGGCTCCCATGGCTCGTTCGCGTCTCCGTCGGCGAAGCTACGCAATGGCTGCGGGCGGGTCAAACGCTCGACGAAGGCGAGGGATCCGTCTGGTAGCCTCCCGGCGCATGACGGTCACGACCGCGACGGGCCCCGGGGCCACACGATCGACGTGGGCGAGCATCGACCTCGGAGCCCTGCGCTCGAACTACGAGCTCGCCCGCTCGCTCGCCGGCGGCCGCGAGGTGATCGCCGTGGTGAAGGCCGACGCGTACGGGCACGGCGCCGGGGCGGTCGCGGGGGCGCTCGCTCGCGCCGGAGCCTCGCGCTTCGCGGTGGCGACGATCGACGAGGCGGCAGAGCTCCGGCCCTCGCTCGCCGACGCATCGATGCTCGTCCTCGGAGGCGTCTCGTCGCAGGCCGAGGCCGATGCGGCCGTGGCGCTGCGCCTCGTCCCCGTCCTCCATCACGAGGGTCAGCTCGAACTCGCCGAGAAGGCGGCGTCGCGAGCAGGCGTTCCGCTCGACGTCCACGTCGAGATCGACACCGGAATGCGTCGGCTCGGCGTCCCCGAGCCGGCTGCGGGCGACCTCTTGCGACGTGCAGGGCGATCTCCGTCGCTCCGCCTCGAAGGCGTCCTCACGCACTTCGCCCGTGCCGACGAAGCCGACCCCGCACATCGGCTCGAGCCTCTCTCGCGTTTTCGCGCGATCCTCGCCGAGGCGCGCGGCGCGGGCGTCACGCCGCCGCTCGTCCACGTCGCCAATTCGCCGGCGCTCCTCGCCTTCCACGAGATCGAGGCCGCGCTTCCCGAGCAGAACGCCGTGCGACCGGGCCTCATGCTCTACGGCGTTCGGCCGGCTCCGCATCTCACCGCGGCACTCGCTCCCGTGATGACCTTCCGCACCACGATCGTGTCGCTTCGGCCCGTCGGCCCCGGCGAGACCGTCGGCTACGGCGGCTCGTATCGCGCCCCGCGCGCGACGCGGATCGCGACGCTCGCGGTGGGCTACGCCGACGGCGTTCCCTTCGCGCTCGGCAATCGCGGCCGCGTGTTGCTTCGCGGGCGTCGCGTTCCGATCGTCGGGCGCGTCTCGATGGACCTCGTCACGATCGACGTCGGCGATGCTCCCGCCGAGCTCGGCGACGAGGTGATCCTGTTCGGTGTCGGCTCCTCCGGAACGCTTCCCGTCGAGGAGGTCGCCGACGCCGCCGGGACGCTCGCGTACGAGATCCTGGTCCGCGTCGGGCGTCGCGTCCCGCGGCGCATCGTCCGCGATTGACGCGGCGCATCGCGCTCGGTACACCCCCGTCGTTCCCGACCGCTTCGTCGATCGTGAGCCCCCGGAGGCCTCCATGACCCCGAGCCCGCAGCCCGGCCGCGTGGCGCGCGCCCTGCTTTCCGTCCACGACAAGACCGGCCTGGTCGACTTCGGCCGCGGCCTCGCGGCGCTCGGTGTCGAACTCGTCGCCTCGGGCGGAACCGCCGATGCCCTGCGCGGGGCCGGGCTCGCCGTGACCGAGGTCGCCGAGCTCACGGGAAGCCCCGAGATGCTCGGCGGCCGGGTGAAGACGCTCCATCCGAAGGTCCATGGCGGGATCCTCGCGCGCCGCGACCTCGAGTCGCATCGCGCCGACATGGACGCCAACGGGATCGTTCCGATCGACCTCGTCGTGGTGAATCTCTACCCCTTCGAAGCGACCGTCGCGAAGCCCGGCGTGACGCGCGACGAAGCCGTCGAACAGATCGACATCGGCGGGCCTTCGATGATCCGCTCTGCGGCGAAGAACCACGCCCACGTGGGGGTGGTCGTCGACCCCGCGGACTATCCGGCGCTTCTCGAAGAGCTCCGCGGCTCGGCGGGCGTGCTCGGCGACGAGACCCGTCGCCGGCTCGCACGCAAGGCGTTTCGCCGGACTTCGGCCTATGACGCGGCCATCGATGCGTACCTCTCGGGGGCGGACGAAGGCCCCGACGCGGAGGCCTTCCCGGCGCGGCTTCGCGTCGACCTCGGCCGCGAGCAGCTGCTCCGCTACGGCGAGAACCCTCACCAGCGTGCGGCGCTCTACGGCGGCTTCCTCGACGTGGTCGAGGTGCTTCACGGCAAGGAGCTCTCGTTCAACAACGTCGTCGACGTGCAGGCCGCGCTGGCGCTCATCGTCGACTTCTCCTCCGAGCGCTCCGTCGTGGCGGCGATCCTGAAGCACAACACGCCCTGTGGAGTGGGCTCCGGCGCGTCGCCCCTCGAGGCCTACCGGCGCGCCTTCGCGACCGACCGCGAGTCGCCGTTCGGTGGGATCATCGTGCTCAGTCGGCCGCTCGATCTCGCGCTCGCACGCGAGGTCGACGAGATCTTCACCGAAGTGCTCGTCGCGCCGGGCTTCGAGCCCGACGCCCTCGAGTTCCTGAGGCGCAAGAAAAACCGCAGGCTCCTCCGCTTCCGCCCCGAGCGCATCGATCCGGCGCAGCTCGACTGGAAGCGTGTCTACGGCGGCGTACTCGTGCAGGAGTCGGACGTGGCGAGCGAGAGCATCGATCACGCCCGCGTCGTCACCAAGCGAACGCCGACCGACGACGAGCGTGCCGCGCTCGGCTTCGCGTGGCGGGTGGTGAAGCACGTCAAGAGCAACGCGATCGTCTTCGCAGCGCGCGAGCGGACGCTCGCGATCGGAGGCGGCGCCACGTCGCGCGTCGACGCGGTTCACGCCGCACGCGAGAAGGCCGCCCGGGTCGGCAACTCGCTGCAGGGCTCGGTGCTCGCGAGCGACGCGTTCTTCCCGTTTCCCGACGGGCTCGAGACGGCGGTCGCGGCCGGCGCCACCGCGGTGGTTCAGCCGGGAGGCTCGACGCGCGACGCCGAGGTCGTCGAGGCCGCCGACCGGCTCGGGATCGCGATGCTCTTCACGGGCACGCGCCACTTCCGGCACTAGGAGGAGCCCTCGATGGCTGCGCGAGTCCGGCACGACGCGACGGCTCCCGGGCCGCTCGCCTAGCCGTGCGCGTCCTCGTCGTCGGCTCGGGGGGACGCGAGCACGCACTCGCGTGGAAGATCGCGAGAAGCCCGCGCGTCGAGCGCGTGCTCGCCGTGCCGGGCAGCGCCGCCATGGAGCGCGAGGCTGCCTGTTTCGCCGGTGTCGGCACCGACGATGCCGCGGCGCTCGTCGCGCTCGCAGCGCGCGAGGCGGTCGACCTCGTCGTGGTCGGTCCCGAGGGCCCGCTCGCCGCGGGGGTCGCCGACCGGCTTCGCGACGCGGGACTCGCGGTCTTCGGGCCGGGCCGGGCCGCCGCGCAACTCGAAGCGAGCAAGTCCTTCGCGAAGGAGTTCATGTCGCGGCATCGGATCCCGACCGCGGCGCACGCGAGCTTTGCCGACCTCGACGCGGCGAAGGCGCACGTACGCGCGCTCGACGGCCCCTGCGTCGTGAAGGCCGATGGCCTCGCGGCGGGCAAGGGCGTGGCCGTCTGCGAGACACCCGAGGCCGCGCTTCGCGCGCTCGAGGAGACGATGGCCGCGCGCCGCTTCGGCGCCGCCGGCGAGCGCGTCGTCGTCGAGGAGAGGCTCGAGGGCGAAGAAGCCTCCTTCTATGCGATCACCGACGGAGAGCGCGTGGTGACGCTCGCCGCGGCGCAGGACCACAAACGCGCACTCGATGGCGACCGAGGCGAGAACACGGGCGGCATGGGTGCGTACGCGCCGGCGCCGGTCGTGGGTCCCGCCGTCGAAGCGCGGATCCTCTCGGAGATCGTCCAGCCGACCCTTCGCGGGCTCGCCGCCGACGGGCTTCCCTACCGCGGCGTGCTCTTCATCGGCCTCATGATCGATCGCTCGGGCGTGCCGAGGGTGATCGAGTACAACGTCCGCTTCGGTGATCCCGAGACGCAGGCGTTGGTGCGCCAGATGCACGCAGACCTCGTCCCGCTTCTCGACGGAGCGGCGCGCGGCGCGCTCGATCCGTCGATCGACGCGCGCGCGGGCGATCCCGCGGTCTGCGTCGTGCTCGCGTCGGGGGGCTACCCGCGCGCGTTCGAGACCGGAAAGGCGATCGATGGCATCGACGACGCCGAGCGCGACCCCGAAGTCGTGGTCTTCCACGCCGGGACGAAACGTGCTCCGACGGGAGGCTTTTCGACGGCGGGGGGCCGGGTGCTGGGCGTGACCGCGCGCGGCGCCTCGTTCGCCGTGGCCCGCGAGCGCGCCTACGCGGCCTGCGCGCGGATCCGCTTCGAAGGGCTCCACCTGCGTCGCGACATCGGCGCGCGGGCGCTCGCTCGACCGTGAGCCTTTCGGCACGCGCACTCTCGGCCTCGCTCGACGCCGCGGCGGCGCGCGTGCTCGCGGCAGGCCTCGTCGCGTACCCCACCGAGACGCTCTACGGGCTCGGCGCCGATGCGCGCTCGCAGGCCGCGGTGGCGGGGCTTCTCGAATGGAAGGCGCGGGCGGAGGCGAACCCGCTCACGATCCTCGTCGACGGCTCCGGCGCGCTCGAGCCGCTCGGGCTCGCGCTCCCGAGCGCGGGCCGCAGGCTCGCCGACGCGTTCTGGCCGGGGC